>NZ_JALLKV010000013.1:0-123860 GCF_023093815.1 Pseudomonas sp. PNPG3 | reverse complement strand
ACGAGGCTCCCGCCTCAATCCAGTAACTGTGTTGCACTCAGCTCCTGCAACCGCCCTGTATTGGTTGGTCTTGCAATGGTCATGACGGCGCTCGAGTGCCTCTATGTGCCGACATTTCGCGCGTATTTTCCGGACATTGTCGCAACGGACCAGTTGGCCTCGGTCAACAGCGGTGTCCAGGTGATCGAGGATGCTGCCTCGATTATCGGCCCGCTGGTTTTTTCGGTCTGCGTAATAGTGCTTTCTCGCGAAGCAACGTTCTTGTTTTTTGCGACATGTCTGGTGCTGTCGGCTATCTCCATCGCCACATTGGGGCCAGGTGGGCAAAGTGCCAGGCAAGCCTTCGATGGGCGTGCCATCGTCCGCGATGCTGCACGCAGTGTATGTCAGCTAAGGGGCAACAATGCACCGTTGTTTGCCGTTATTGGTTGCACCACGCTCTGCGCGATGTTTGCCACGTCGGTCATTCGCTTCATCCTTCCGGCTTCGGTGCTGGAGCATTTCGCTTCCGAGGCAGCGGTAGGTTACGTACTTTCATTGCTTGCAGCGGGTACTGTTCTGGGGGGCGTGCTCTACACACGTTTCAATCCGCGCACAACCGCACGATTGGTGTTGCGTTATTGGCTGCTATACGGCGCATTGTTTTTGGCTGCAGCAGTGGCGCTGCAGATCAACAGCTGGCTGTTTCTGTCGGTCTTGTTCCTGGTCGGCTTGATCGGTGCGTTTGTCGATATCGCTATCGTGACCAACATCCAGTGCTTGTCGAATGAGCATGAGGTGGGCAGGAATTTTTCCCTTTATTACTTCACGGCCGTCATTGGTGATGCCGTTTCAGGCCTGGTTGCCAGTTTGGTGTTTGTGCTTGCGGGGCCGGCAACCTTCATCTGGATGACGCTGATGCTGTTCATCGCGCCTGTGCACTGGAACCTGAAAGGAAATGCCGATGACCCCGACAATCGTATATAGCGTGGCGCTCGATGTTGACGCATGGGACGGTGTGCTGACTGCGCCCTTTCATACGTCAGCTAATCTCGCACTCGCTTCTGCCTTGTTCTTGACGCCGGAGGATGCGCTGCAAGCGATTGTACTTGAGGCGGTTACGCGCTGGCGTTTACCACTTTTCATTGCCTCGGAAGGTGTGAATGGCCTGGCAGACGGCGATGAGCGAAGGCTGAGCGTGCCGCTGTCGGAGCCTGACAGGGCCCGGCTAATGGCGGCTGCACTCACCTTTGAACACCAGGTACTGCCTCCCTTCACACGTGCGGTTGCGTCTTTTGTCGACATGCGTCGGCCAACCTTTGCCTGCCCAGGTCACCAGGGAGGAGCCTGTTTGCAGCAGCATCCCGCTGGAGCCCGTTTCAGGCAGTTGCTGGGGCCTGAAGTGTTCCACGTGGATGTACCCCATGCAGCGCCTGAACTGGGTGATGTATTAGGCCACGAAGGCCCGGTCCAAGAGGCCGAGCAATTGGCTGCAAGGGTTTTTGGTGCTGACGATACCTGGTTCGTGCTCAATGGCACGTCCACTGCCAACAAGGTCGTTGCCAGTGCGCTGTTGGCAGCTGGCGACCTGGTGCTGATGGATCGCAACAACCACAAGTCGGTGTTTCTCGGTGCCTTGGTCCAGTGCGGCGCTTTGCCGGTGTACCTGGATAATGTGCGAGATGAGCGGGGGCTGCTGGGTGGCTACCGAGTAGGTGCCCTGGATGAGGGCCACTTGCGCAGCCGGGTGGGGCAGATCTGTGAGCGCCGGGCGGGAGAACCCAGGCCCTTTCGTCTGGCGGTAATCCAGCAGGCGACTTGTGATGGGGTGGTGGTCGATGCTGCGGCAATATTGGCGCGAATTGGGCATCTATGTGAATACGTACTGTTCGATGGCGCCTGGGCTGGGTATGAACCTTTCGTTCCCGCACTGGCCGATTTATCGCCGCTGGGCGTGCAATTGACTGACAGCTCTCCCGGCATTGTTGTGACGCAATCGGTGCACAAGCAGATGTCAGGGCTTTCCCAGACTTCACAGATTCACAAGAAAGACCAGCATATCAGCCACCTGCGCCGTTATTGCACACGGCCAATGTTCAACGCAGCATTCATGCAGCACGCTTCGACCAGCCCGTCGTATCCCTTGTTCATGTCGCTGGAAGTGAATGCAGCCATACTCGCCGACGGTGAGGGCGAGCGCCACTGGCGGCAAGCGCTGGCCACTGCGCAGGCGTTGCGCGATCAGGTCGTACACCGTTGTCGGTTGATCCGGCCACTGATGCCGCCTGTATTGCAGACTTCGCTTGAATACCAGGCGCAGGGTGTGTTGGCCATAGAGCCTGGCTTGCACTATGTCGACCCATGCAAAGCCATCTTCACCACCCGAGGGCAGTCAGAGATTCCGGCATGCATTGTTGCCCAGTATCTGCGAGATTGCGGTTTTACTCCGGAGAAAACAGACTTCTTCACGTTTACCCTGCTGATGACACCGTCCAGCGACAGTGCCACCTTGAACAGGTTGGTGGGCGCTTTGGAGGATTTCGAAGCGCATTGGCTCAATGGCACTGCGGTGCTGCAACTGCTGCCTTCGCTACGTGCGGCTTCGGCACCCTATCAGGGCCTGTCCATCGCTGAGCTAGGGGAGCGCATCAGAGCGCTCTATCGCATACATCAGGTTGAGCTGCGGCAGAGTGAGATTTTCAGTGCCATGGGCGCTGCGCAGGAAAATTGCTCCCCTTACCAGGCCAACCAACGGTTCGTGCGTGGAGAGGCCAGCTTGCAGAGGATCTCGGAGGTTGCAGGCAGGGTTGCGGCCGAAGGCGTTATTCCCTACCCACCCGGGATCATGTGCATCACTCCCGGTGAGTGCTGGACAGCTACGTTGGTTGGCTATCTGCAAGCAGTGGAGGATTTGTCTGCGCAGTACCCCGAATTCGCGCCGCACATTCAGGGTGTGCACAGGATTGGCGATGCCGATGGTTCGGTCTTGTTCGGAGTGTTCGTGCTTGACTGAACGCTCTCAACCGCTGGGTGGCGCACTCACGCAACCGCAAGGTCAAGGACGTAAGTTCATTCACGTCGACATGGACTCCTACTTCGTCGCCGTCGAACTGCTGGATGCCCCATGGCTGCGTGGGCGGCCGGTCGCTGTCGGTGGCAAGGCGATAGACAGGGGAGTGATCAGTACATCCAACTATGTTGCCAGGCGGTTTGGTGTCAGAAGCGGAATGGCAACTGCCACTGCGCAACGTCTATGTCCGGATTTGGTGCTATTGCCTGTGCGCTTCGAGCGGTATGAGGCAGTGACTCGCAGGCTGGAGGACATTTTTCGGCGCTATACCCCAGGCGTCGAGTTTTTCTCGCTGGATGAGGCCACGCTGGATGTGACAGGGCAGATGCACTGCAACGGTTCGGCAACGCATATGGCAAGCCGCATCCGGGCTACGATCGAGCAGGAACTGCAGTTGACAGCCTCCGCGGGTGTCGCGCCTTTGAAGTATCTGGCGAAAATGGCCTCGGAAGTGAACAAACCCAATGGCCAGTTCGTCATTGCACCCGATCAGGTGCAGGCTTTTCTCGCCAATGTGGATATTCGCAAGATCCCTGGGGTGGGGCCCAGGACATGGGGCGTGTTGCAGGCTTTAGGATGTCTGAAATGTACTGATGTTACTGACGACATGATACCGGCTCTGTTGCGGCACCTTGGTGCGCACGGTTTCTATGTGTGGGAGCGTTGCCGAGGCTTGGAGGGCTATGAAGGGAAGCCCGGAGGTGTCCAGTCCTTGGGAGTCGAACATACGTTGCCCAGCGACTGTGATGACTTTGCCAGTTGTGCCAGAGAGCTGGATGGATTGCTGGCGGCCTTAACCATCCGCCTGGAAGCGCTTGGCCCTACGCCGCCCATTGTCAGGAATCTGGTCAAACTCAAGTTCTCCGATTTCTCCATTGCCAGTGCCGAGGCGCCCGCCCTGACTTTACAGCCGCAGGTCATACAGGGGCTATGTCGCATGCTTTGGGATACCAAACGGCAAGGGCGAGCGGTGCGTCTGGTAGGTGTTGCCGTCAGGATTCGAAGGAGTCTGCCGGACCCCTTGCAGCTCGAGCTGGCGTTTTGAGTCGCTTGGTTGGCACGATCGAATGAACACATGCTTGCCGATAGGCCCCCGGCGACACACCGTAAGCCTGCTTGAACTGCCGGCTCAAATGGCTCTGGTCGGCAAAGCCCAGGTCGAACGCCACGTCCGAGGCAGCCCAGCCAAGCTTGAGCATTTCCCGCGCACGGGCCAGGCGCCGCTGTTTCAACCAGGCATGTGGCGGCAGGCCGGTGGCCTGGCGGAACACCCGGGCGAAGTGGAACGGTGACAGGTTGACAGCCGCCGCCAGAGCTTCGAGCGAGGGTGGGTCGGCCAGTTGGCTTTCCAGCAGCTCACGGGCGCGGGCCACTGCCAGCGGTTCGTGGCCAGGGGCGGCAGGTTCGGCGCATTGCCCGTGCCGTTGCACCAGGGCCAGCACCGCCTGGCGCCAGGCGGTCTGCTGCTGCAGGGCACTGGCGCCGGCTTCGGACAGCTGGTGCAACTGGCTGAAGGCAAGCGCCAGAGCCGAGTCGTGGATCACGCTGTCCTTGAAGCTGGGCATGCCGTGGCGGCCCAGTTCCAGTTCGTCGAGCACCCCAGTTACCCGTTCATGTTCCGGGTAGAACCCTCGGTAGCGCCAGCCCGCTTCGTGGGCGGTGGCCCCGGTGTGCAGCTCGTCGGGGTTGATCAGCACCATGCTGCCGACCGGCGCCAGGTGCTCGCTGCCGCGATGCCAGAAGCGCTGGGCGCCCGACTCGATCACGGTGAACACATAGCCTTCATGCACATGCGGGGCGAAGCGCTGCTGGAAATAGCGCGCGTGCAGCATCTCGACGTCGCCCAGTGCCGGCGCCTGCCAGAGGTGTGTCTGTTCGCGCAGGGGCGTGCTCATGCCAGCCAGCTGCGCAAGAGGAAGAAGATCAACATGCTCACCAGCATGCTCAGCAACACGCTGCGGGTCAACAGCACCAGGGCGATGGCCACCAGCGAACCCAGCAGGTAAGGGTTGAGCAGGCTCAGGTCCAGCTGGTGCTCGGGCATGAAGATGATCGGGCCGCATATCGCGGTGAGCATGCCTGGCACGGCAAAGCCGAGGAACTGCCTGGCGTTGGAGCTCAGGCGCAAGGGCAGGCGCGGCTCCAGGAACGCATAGCGGTTGAGGAACACGATGGCGCCCATGGCAAAAATCAGGACCCAGGTCATGCGCGGGCTCCGGCGAATTTCTGGCAGACGAAACCGGCGCTCATGCCCAGCAGGCCTGCGGCCACCAAGGCGGTTTCCCAGTGCCAGTAGCTGAACAGCACCGAACAGAACAGCGACACTGCCACGCATACAAGTGTGGCCAGGTTGCGCACCAGTGGCGCGATCAGAGCGACGAAAGTGGCGACGATGGAAAAGTCCAGGCCGAGCTGGTCCAGGTGCGGAATATTCTGCCCCAGCAGGATGCCGGCCAGGGTGAACAGGTTCCAGGCGACGTAGAAGGTCAGGCCCACGCCCAGGGCGTACCAGCGGTTGAACTGCTGCTGGTCGTACTGGCTGGTCAGGGCGAAGAACTCGTCGGTGAGCAGGAAGCCCAGGCCCAGGCGCCAGCGCAGCGGCTGGCTGGACAGCACCGGGCGCATCGTCAGGCCATACAGCAGGTGCTGCGAGGTCAGCAGCAGGGTAGTCAACAGGATCGACGCCAGGTTGGCGCCGCCCTTGAGCATGCCGATCGCCACCAGTTGCGCGGCACCGGCGAAGACGATGGCCGAAAGCCCTTGCCCCTCCCAGGCGCTGAGGTTGGCCTCGATGGCCATGGAGCCAGCCAGCAGGCCCCAGGGGGCAACGGCCAGGGACAACGGGAGAATGGCGATGGCGCCGTGGAGAAAGGCTTGGCGGGCGATGTGGGGCATGGTGGCTGCAGTGCGTGTACTTGGCAGGCCAGCATGCCAGACGGGGCGGGGGATGGCTTGAACGATCTTGCTGGTCTCGACCTTGTGGGAGCGGCCTTGTGTCGCGAAAGGGCCGCAGAGCGGCCCCGGCAATATTTGCAGCGAAGCTGAAATCGTGGGGCCGCTGCGCGCCCCTTTCGCGACACAAGGCCGCTCCCACAGAGGTTCGCGACTGCTGATGGTCAGGGATGGCTGGTCAGGTGCTGCTGCGCCGTCACGCAGCCGTTGGTATCCACAGCCTTCTGCAGCAGGCTCTGGCGGTGCTGCGGGTCCAGGTCGCCGAGCAGGCGGTATACCTCGGCCTGGTAGTCGCGCTGGCGCCCCCACTGCATTTCCAGGCCTTGTGGCCGGTTGCGGTTGCAGGCCAGGTGCGTGGCCGGTTGCGGGTAGTAGGGCGCATACACGGTGGCCATGTTGGGGATGGCCTCCAGCGCAGTACGGTACTCGCTGCTGGCGTTGTAGGGAGGGCACCAGGTGGCGATGGCCGGCGCCGGTGCGGCAAAGCCCTGCCTGAGGCTGGCTTCGAGCAACGGGCAGGCGGCATCCGGGATTTGCGCGGCGGGCAGGTAGGTCATGTAGTACAGCGCCAGGCGGTACTGTGCGACCGGGTGGCCCAGCTCCACGGACTTTTTCAGCAAGGCGACCGCGGTCGGCAGGGTGTGGGCCATGGCCTGGCCCTGGCGGCTGAGCTCCGGGTCGCCGCCGACGGTCGTACGCAGCGTGCTGGCGCCGTCGTCCTGGTTGTCGGCCTGCTCCAGCAGGGGCAAGGCCTGGCGGTAGAGCAGGTCGGCATGAGGGTCGATGCGCACTTCCAGCGAGTGCGCAGCCAGTGGCATCAGGGCGATCAACAGTGGGGGCAAGCGAAGCATGCGGCTCACAGGCAAGCCCCAAGGGGTGCCAGGTACTGATGGATGGCTTCGATGTTCATGGCGGTCAAGCGTGCGCCTCGGGCAGATCGGAACGACGGCCTATTCTAGCCACCCAAAGGGCCTGGCCGGAAGACCACCCGGCAACTGTCAGACGAGCTTGATCGGTGTGACCTTGCGCTGGGCATGTTTTTCTTGGGCCAGGCCAAGCTTGGCGGTAATGACCTTGGCCAGGGCATTGTTGCCCAGATCGTTCAGATGCAGGCGATCGATGAACAGGTCGGCGCCGAACACCGGCGAGCTGCTGAGCATGCAATTCATGTCGTAGCAAGGCACCGGGTCGGCCTGGCTCTTGATGCGGCGGAAGAAGGCCGAGTGCAACTGGCTGTCGAATGCGCCGTCCAGCAGCCGGTCGAAATTCGCCGGTTGCCGCTGCAGCGCATTCAGCATTGCCTCCTCGCCAGCGGGCAGGCTATCCCGGCACCAGGGCAGCAACGGCTGCAGGATGAAGGTGAGGGTGGAATGGCTGTCTGCCAGCAGCCGGTCCCATTGGCGCAAGGTCCGGCCAATGTTGTCGGCGGCCCGGGTGAGGCGTTTTTCCGGAGGCGACAGCGACCAGGTGGCAGGTGTCACGGCCGGGGGCGTGGCCAACGCCTGACCGATGCGCCGCCACAGCGATTGCCGGCGTGGCGTTGTCGTGGGCTGCATGCCTTCGCTGAAACTGTTGAGAAAGTCCTGATAGGCCTTGGCTTGCCGCGGGTCGTTCAGGCTGGCGAGGACTTCGCAGAGGGCTTCGTGGGCCAGGGTGTTGAGGCCGCTTAGCACCACCACATGGCCAAGCTGGCCAAGGCGGTGCTGGTGGGTCAGGAACATCAGCAGCTCCTGGCTCGCATTGAGCCCGCAGCCGGCCAGGCTCAGCCAGACTTCGCCAGTAAGCATCGACAGGTGCGAGGCCACCGTGTGTTCGTCTGAGCTGGCTCCGATGCCCAGCGCGGCGGAACCGCCGACCAGCAGGTTGATACGTGATGCACCACCGCGTTCGGCTACCGAAAAACGCTTGCCGGCGCAATGGCTGTAACGCAGGCCCAGGGCATCGGTGTTGATGGTGCCGGAGCGGTAGCCGGTTTCGTGCACATGCACGGTGTGCGGGGCACGCCGGCTGCCCAGCAGCAGAAAGCGCTGGTAGTCCTGTTGCAACGGCGAAGGTGAAGGGCTCGTGTCAATCGCAGTCATGGGTTCTCCTTCTCTCGCAGCGGGCACCGTGCATCACATTCAGGCCGCCAGCTCCCTGACGTTGTACAGCAGGCCGCCGGCGGCAATCAGCAGCAGGGCGACCCCCGAGGCCAGGCTGATCAGGCGGTTGCTGCGTTGCGAGGCGATCTTGCCGATGGCGAAGATGTAAAGGCTGAGCACGGCAAAATCGATGGCCACCCACAGCAACGACAGCACCACCATGCTCTTGCCGAATGACTCGGTAATCTGGATGAACTGCGGGAAGAAGGCGATGAAGAAGATGATGTCCTTCGGGTTGGAGATGCCCACCATGAAACCTTGCAGCAGCCCGCCGCGGCCAGGCTTGGCGAGGTCGCTTGGCGCCTCGGCTGCAGGCGCCTGCAGGGCTTCCCGCAACGTGCCGACGGCGATGTAGCCGATGAACAGGCAACCCAGCAGGCTCATGGCACTGAGCCAGGCCTTGTCGATGGCGGCGCTGGTGAGAATGATCCAGGCCGCTGCGCCGATCAGCACCAGTGATGCCCAGTTGGTGCCGACAGCGGTGAACATGGCCTTGCGTGAGCCGGAGGAGGCCGCGGTGTTGACGATCAGTGCCACCACCGGGCCGGGGGTGGCGATCAGTAGCAGGACAGTAAGGGCATAGGTAGCGGTGAGTGCGGTATTCACGGTCAGGTCTCGATCAGTATGTCGGGTGTTGCCGGCTGTACGGCATGGGCGTGGAACGGGCAGCGGGACGGGTTGAGCGACCCTGCCTCCTGCAGTTGGTACTGCTTCCACTCGTAGTTGTCGGCATCGCCGAAGAAGCCAAGGGTGTCGGGCATGACGCCGTCGTTGTAGTGGTGCACGCGCTCGCGGATGCGTTCGCGGATACGATGGCCGCTTTCGGTGTTGACGTTGGCCACTTCGTCGAAGTTCGCCCGCGGGTTGATGACGAAGGTGATGTGTGGCCCCAGGTTGCGGCTTTTCATCTGCTGGTGGCCGGGGAAGTTCATGTTGATGAACAGCGGCATGCCGGCAAAGCAGAACGACCAGGCATTGTCGTCGGGGTCGGTCGGGATGCCCTGCGGCCAGGGATGCGGGTCGCGCGCGTGCACGCCACGCAACACCTTCCAGGCCAGCGCCTGTTGCTCGGCCAGGGTGTAGTCGGCGGCAGTTTCGAGAAACACCACCAGTGGGCTGCCGATACGCTGCTTGGGTGGGATAGGTGCGACGGTGCGCACGTAGTCGGCCAGGCCCATGGCGATGTCATCGGCCAGCTGCCCGGCGCGGGCGAAGAGGATGTGGCAGGTTGCGCCGTTTACCGCCTTGCGGCCGAACAGGCAGGGGAACTCGGGGTTGGCGAGGACACTGCGAAAATGTTCTACGGCTTTGTAGGTCCAATGTCGCGCGTTGCGCACATGGTCAGCGGCCAGCTCTAGCGCATCCAGGCGATAGCAAGTTCCATAACCCGTCGACATGATTTCCCCAGGCGTAAATTTGATGAACGTTCAAGTCACATGCAGGCAGGATCTTGGTTATGTTTATTATTTACCCGCATTTTCCGAGACGTCCTTGGCGTTGTAAAACGCGTGGAACTATGACCTACTATTAGTCTTACTCATGCTCGGGGCGTCGCCATGTCGGAACGGATTCAGGCTTTGCACGCGCTGCGTGCCTTCGAGGTGGCCTCTCGCTATGGCTCATTTACCCGTGCAGCGGAAGAGCTGGCCCTGACCCAGGGCGCCGTCAGCCACCACATCAAGACCCTCGAAGCCATGTTCGGCTGCGACCTGTTCGAACGCCGCGGGCCGAAGCTGGCCCTGACCGAGCACGGCCGCCTGCTGGCGCAGGAACTCAAGGTTGGCTTCAAGATCATCGAAAATGCCTGCGCCCTGCTGCGTCAGGACCGCTACGGCCTGCGCCTGAAGGCGCCGTCCACGCTCACCGTGCGCTGGCTGCTGCGGGCGCTGGATGCGTTCAAGAAGACCGAGGACAACTGCAGCGTGCAGCTGTCCAGCGTGTGGATGGACATCGACAGCGTGGACTTCTATTCCGAGCCCTACGACTGTGCGATCCTCCTGGCCAACGGGCGTTTTCCCGCCGATATCGAGAGTTTCAAGCTGTTCGATGAATGGCTGATCCCGGTGTGCCACCCGGATTACATGGCCCAGGCACAACCGGACCTTGCCGACCTGGCCCAGTGCGAATTCCTGCACCCGTCCCCTGACCGACGAGACTGGCGGCGCTGGCTGGCTCGCATGGATGCGCTGGACATCAGCATCGATCACGGGCAAGTGTTCGATACCCTCGACCAGGGCATCTCGGCCGCACAGCAAGGCCTGGGTATATCGGTGGTCGACCTGGTGCTGGCCAGCGCCGACCTGTTGGCCGGGCGCCTGGTCACGCCGTTCAAGCACGCGGTGGCCACCGGCGACGGCTATTACATGACCTGGCTCAAGGCCAGCCCCAAGGCGCGGCAGATGCACAAGCTGCGCGAGTTCCTGCTTGGCCAGGTGCCACCGCTGGCCTGCAAGGACATCAATTACCTGTACGGTTGAATACGCGTTCGAGCAAACGCCCGGCGGTGGAGCGCCTTAGGGAATTGCAAGTAACTGATTGATTTAGCAGGGTCTCTGTGGGAGCGGGCGTGCCCGCGAACACCGGCGCAGCCGGTGCCATCCATCGAGTCGCATTCTTCGCGGGCATGCCCGCTCCCACAGGGGCCGCATCGCGTTTGCCAATTGGTGTTACCTGCGCGCCAGCGCACCCAAAAGGCTGGACGTTCTCTCATATAACTGCACATAACTGATTGATTTAGCAGGGTCTCTGTGGGAGCGGGCGTGCCCGCGAACACCGGCGCAGCCGGTGCCATCCATCGAGTCGCATTCTTCGCGGGCATGCCCGCTCCCACAGTGGCCGCGTCGCGTTTGCCAATTGGTGTTACCTGCGCGCCAGCGCACCCCCATGGGTTGGACGTTCTCCTACAAAAATGCGCTGCGACGGTGCGTCAGCGGTAGAATCGCCGCAATCAGCTCAACAAACGATTCAGAGGTCGACGCGGTGGAGTTGCAGCAGGGCTTTGTCCTGACCCGACATTGGCATGACACGCCCGAAGGCACCTGCGTGGAATTCTGGCTGGCCACCGACCAGGGGCCACGGCAGCTGCGCCTGGCGCCGCAGGTATCGGTGGCATTCATCTCCCAGGCGCAGGAGGCACACGCGCGGGTGCTGCTGGCCAACGAAGCCGGTGTCGAGTTGCGGCCGCTGCAGCTGAAGGACTTTGACCAGCGCCCGGTGCTGGGCCTGTACTGCCGCCAGCACCGGCAACTGATGCAGCTGGAGCAACGCCTGCGCACGGCCGGTATCGAGGTGTTCGAAGCCGATATTCGCCCGCCCGAGCGCTACCTGATGGAGCGCTTCATCACCGCCCCGGTGCAGTTCACCGGCCAACCGGATGCCCAAGGCGTGCTCTGCGATGCCCAGCTCAAGCCCCTGCCGGGTTATCGCCCGCCGCTGCGCCTGGTGTCGCTGGACATCGAGACCAGCGAGCGGGGCGAGCTGTACAGCATTGCCCTGGAAGGCTGTGGCCAGCGCCAGGTGTACATGCTCGGGCCGGCCAACGGCACGGCTGATGGCCTGGACTTCGACCTGCACTACTGCGCCGACCGCGCCGACATCCTGGCCTGCCTCAACCAGTGGATGGCCGAGCACGACCCGGATGCAATCATCGGCTGGAACCTGATCCAGTTCGACCTGCGCCTGCTGCACGAGCACGCCAAGCTGCTGCAGGTACCGCTGGCACTGGGGCGCAATGGCGCGCCGATGACCTTGCGCAGCCATGCCGGTGGTGGCCACGTGTTCGCCGATGCCCCGGGGCGGCTGCTGATCGACGGCATCGAGGCGCTGCGCTCGGCGACCTGGAGCTTCCCGTCGTTCAGCCTCGAAAGTGTCGCCCAGACCTTGCTCGGAGAAGGCAAGGCCATCGACACGCCGTACCAGCGCATGGATGAAATCAACCGCCGCTTTGCCGAGGACAAGCCGGCGTTGGCGCGCTACAACCTCAAGGATTGCGAGCTGGTGACGCGCATCTTTGCCCACACCCGCCTGCTCGAATTCCTGCTGGAGCGGTCTTCGGTCACCGGCCTTGCGGTGGACCGCAGCGGTGGTTCGGTGGCCGCGTTCTGCCACTTGTACATCCCGCAGATGCACCGCCTGGGCTTCGTCGCCCCCAACCTCGGCAGCCGCCCCGACGAAGCCAGCCCCGGTGGCTTCGTCATGGATTCGCGCCCGGGCCTGTACGACTCGGTGTTGGTGCTGGACTACAAGAGCCTGTACCCGTCGATCATACGTACCTTCCTGATCGACCCGGTGGGGCTGGTCGAAGGCTTGCGCCTGCCCGACGATGAACACTCAGTGGAAGGCTTCCGCGGTGGGCGTTTTTCCCGTAGCGAGCATTGCCTGCCGGCCATCGTCGAGCGGGTATGGCAGGGCCGGGAAGCAGCCAAGCGCGAGGGCAATGCGCCGCTGTCGCAGGCGCTGAAGATCATCATGAATGCCTTCTACGGGGTGCTGGGTTCGAGCGGCTGCCGCTTCTTCGACCCGCGCCTGGCTTCGTCGATCACCATGCGCGGCCACCAGATCATGCGCCAGACCCGCGCGCTGATCGAGGCCAGGGGCTACGAGGTGATCTATGGCGATACCGACTCCACCTTCGTCTGGCTCAAGGGCGCCCACGGCGAGGAGGCTGCAGCGCGCATCGGCCGTGAGCTGGTGGCCGAGGTCAACCTGTGGTGGTGCGAACACCTGCGCGAGCAGATGAACCTGGAAAGTGCGCTGGAGCTGCAGTTCGAGGTGCATTACCGGCGCTTCCTGATGCCCACCATCCGCGGCACGGACGAAGGCAGCAAGAAGCGCTACGCCGGGCTGGCGCAGCGGGCCGATGGCAGCGAGCAGATGGTCTACAAGGGCCTGGAGTCGGTGCGTACCGACTGGTCGCCGCTGGCCCGGGAGTTCCAGCAGGAGCTTTATGGCCGGATATTCCGCGGGGAGCCTTACCAGGCGTATGTGCGCGATTATGTACGGCGCACCCTGGCGGGCGAGCTCAATGAGCTGATGGTGTACCGCAAGCGTTTGCGCCGGCCGCTAGCCGATTACCAGCGCAATGTGCCGCCGCACGTGCGTGCGGCCCGGCTGGCCGATGACTACAACCGCCGCCTTGGCCGCCCGTTGCAATACCAGCGCGGCGGCTGGATCAGCTATCTGATCACCCTGGCGGGCCCAGAACCCCTGGAAAACCTGCAAGCGCCGGTGGACTACGAGCATTACCTGACGCGGCAGCTGCAGCCGGTGGCCGATGCCATCCTGCCTTTCGTTGGCGACAGTTTCGAAGGGTTGACCGGCCAGCAGCTGGCGCTGTTCTGAAGAGGTGGTAGCTATCTAGCTGATCGCTTGGCAAGCCTGCGTCTAGTGTCGGGCCTTTTGATCAGCCCGAGGCGCAACATCGTGACTACACCCAGCAAGGAACAACCGCCAACTGCCGATACGCTGGCCATGGAGCAGGCCTATCAGGACAACCTCATCGTCAAGCGACTGCCCAGATGGATTCGCCGGCTGCGTATCGTATCGCCGACCGAGCAGAACATCCCGGCCAACGGTCTGTATGAATCGCAGCATGCTGCATTGCGCGAGGCGTTGAAAGACAGCCTGGCCTGTCGACAGTGGCTGGAAAAGGAGCTTGCGCGCATCCAGGGCATCGACCGTTTCGTCAAGCCGCTGCTGCAACACGCCATGCAGGAAGAATTCGGCACCAGGGAAAATGTCGATGGCCTGTATTTCAGGCGCTGGTACACCTACACCGCTCCCAGCCAGGGCACCGTGTGGGGGCGCTATCCGGTTTTGGAAAAGGACTATTTCGACGTACCGCTGATCGAGGCGGCACTGGACAACTTCACGCCGGGCGAGGGGCGGAACGAGCAGCACAAGGATAACTGCATCGTCGACAGCCTGTCGCGACGGCTCGCCTCACCAACCGCACCAGCCTTCGCACGCTTGTGCCGCCAGCTGGATCTGGGCAAGCGCTATCAACAGCACCTGGACAGCGTGCTCAAAGCGCCGAGCAGCCAGGCAAGCGGCTGGCGCAGCATGGCTTCGACACTTGCCCAGCTTTACAGCTCGGTCATGCTGATCGATGCCTGCAAGGCTAAAGGTGATGGAGTCCTGAGTGCTGCCGAACTGGACCTGGTGCTAGAGCTATGCAAGCACGGCAGACCTGGCACGTTGTACGAGTCGAAAGTGGTGGCCCGGCAACTCAAGGCGTTCGGCTGCGATTTGCAACAGATCGTGATACTCGATCTATTTCATGACAAAGTCAGCCGCAAGATCCTTGTCTACATTCCCGATGACCCCCACGGTCCCTGGACCGCAAGCCGCGACCTGGAAAGCTTCACCCGTAAGGTCTTGGGCAAGCGTCTGCGAGACAAGCGCTATCAGGATTTCTTCAAACGCTTCGTACGCCGGCGCGACAGCCAGCAGTTCTTCTCCAGGGTTGCCAAGGACCTGGTGAGCGTCGCCGATTGGGCAACCCGGGAAATGGACCAGCACATACGGGACTACCCGCTACCCTTGTTCGCCCACCTTGCCGACGAGCGCATTGCCCATATCAAGGACGATGCTGCGCTGATTGCCACGCCGGTGTCAGAACTGGATCGCAAGGCCCAGGAAGCCCATCAACAAAGGTTGGTTGCCGAGGGTTGGACACTGGCCACCGTGGCGGGCGTGTTCATCCCCGCACTCAATGCACTGCTGCTGGCGGTAATGGTCTGGGACCTGCTGGGCGAGTTGTTCCAGGCCGTGGAAGACTGGCGCGAGGGCGATACCAGCGCCGCAATGGACCATGTACTCAACGTGACCAAAGACCTGGCCGTGATCGGAGTAACCGCTGTGGTATGGCGGGAAGCGAGCCGGGCCTGGGCCGCATTGGACCAGTGGGTGCCAGCGCGCCTGGAAGACGGCAGCGAGAAGCTCTGGAATGGAGACCTGGTGCCGTTTCGCAGCGCTGCACCTCCCGCTGGGGAAGTGGCCGATGAAATGGGCATCTACCGTGCCCAGGACAGAAGCTGGATGACCATGGACGGCCACAACTATGAAATCGTCCAGCGCGCAGATGAAGAGTGGCAACTGGCACCACGAGATGGTCATGGGCCTTTGTTGCGTCACAATGACGCCGGTGCCTGGCGGCTATGGACCGAGCAACCGGCCAGCTGGACAGACAAGCACCGGATGTTCCGTCGCCTTGGTGAGCGTTTCGCTCGCCTGGATGATGAACAGATTGACCAGGCCATGGCCGTCCATGCCCTGGATGCAGACCATCTTCGGGCGCTGCATGTGTACGGCCGGCCACCTGAGGCCGAGCTGGTCGATACCGTAGAGCGCCTACTGATCGACCGCCGGCTGCAAACCCTGCTGGACGATCTGAAGCTTGGGCGGGTGCCGGAGGACGCGCCGTTGCTGGCGAAGGCCCGCGCCTTGCCTGGCGTCACCGAGCAGGGCGGGCCAGCATTGGCGGCGCAGGTCTCGGCAAAGCGGCGCCAGCTGTTTCAACAGGTGTATGACGGGCAGCAGGAGCCAGACGATGCGGCGGTGGCAACCTTGCGCAAGGCATTCCCGAGCCTGCATCGCCGAGCGGCGCGCGAGCTTGTGGGTGAGCTTTCGGCAGAAGGTGCGGAGTTTCAGGCACTGGTCAGCGGCACGGTGCCGTTTCGGCTGGTCGAAAGGGCCAGGCTGAGCGTACTGCGCATACGTGTTGCGCGTGCCTGCGAGGCGCTGTTCATCGAGACGCCCCAAACCCTGGACCAGGCCAAGGTCGCGCTGACGCTGCTGGAGACTCTGGATGTCAGGGAGGCCAGGCCGCGCTGGCGGCTGTACGATGGTGATAGCCCGCAGCCGATAATGACTACTGCTGGCGACGGGCAGAACTACAGGCTTTTGCATGACGACGGGCAGTTCGAGCTTGAAGATGCGCTAGGCATCGAGCTGCGCGGCCCCGGCGAGCTGTTCGAGACCTTGGCGGCTGCGTTTGCCCCGGCCGATCATGCTGCACTCGGTATCACTGAACCCTACGCCCCGGGTTTGAGAGCAGTGTTGGCCCGGCAAATGCCCGGGCACAGCAGGGTACTCGCTCAGGTGTTGGGCAAAAACCCTCGACAGCCATGGATGCTGGCGCCGCTGCGCCTGGAGGATGGCAGGGTCGGCTACCCGCTGGGCGGCAGCCAGGGACGCTTTGCCCGGCCTGCGTCCCGACCCCGGGCGTTCGAGGCGCGTCTGCGCGACCTTTACCCAGCGTACAGTGACGAGCAGATCGAAGCCTGGCTGACCAACTTGCATGTTTTGGGACATGATACCGACACCCAGCTCGGTGTGCTCGAAGAGCAGGCCCGCCGTTTGAGCGAGCACCTGAAAAGCTGGGAGCGGCGAGGGTTGCTGGTCGGCGAACGAACCGAGCGCAAGCGGTTTCGCAAAGCACTCATGCAATGCTGGCGGGAACGGGTACCCGGTCTAGTTGCACCTGAAGATGAACGTCCGGCTTTGGTGTGGCATTACGAACCGCGCGACCTGTGCTCATTGCCTGAATTGGGCCCACTCTTCAGCTTCCCGCATATTACCGAACTTTCCCTGCGTAGCCTGTTGCTGAAAGAAGTGCCAGAGCAATTCCTGCTTTCATTCCCCAATCTGACCTCGCTGGAACTGAGTTACAACCAATTGCGACGTCTACCAGAGAGCCTGTCGTTGCTCAATGACCTGCGCATACTCGACTTGTCCAGCAATCGCATCTCACTGGACGAACCCCAGGCTCGAGCGCTTGGGCTCTGCAGCCGGTTACGTTACCTGAACCTTTCGGACAACCGCTTGAACATGACCTTTTCTGTGGCGGGGATGAGCCAGTTGGCCGAACTGCGTCTGCGCAATGCCGGGTTGGTATTGCTGCCAGAGGGCATCACGGATTGTCAGACGTTGTACATGCTCGATGCTTCCCACAATTCCATCTCTCTGTTGCCCCCTAACTTCATCCTGTCCACGTTGTGGCGACACGGTTACGTGGCGCTGTCAGGCAATTCTGTGCTTCTGCAACAGGCTGAAGATGCGCAGGCGGCCTGGAAAATTCCGGAGGATAGTTCAGTTCCTCAAAAGTTTATGTGGATGGACCGCCTGCACCCCCTGGACCCCCTGAACCGCCTGCAAGACGATAGGCGCGAAATTCTGGGTATCCTGTGGAGCAGTATCGAGCAAATGGATGGAGTGACGAACTTCATGCGACTGCTGAAACAGCTCACGCGCTCGCGAGACTTCACCCATCCTCGATATGGGGAATTGCTGGCCTCACGCGTTCTGACCATGATGGAAAAGGTGGACAACTCTCCAGCACTGGCCAATGAAATTTTCCCCTTTGCACTGGTTGAGAACTGCCCCGACAATGCCACGGTTGTCTTCCAGCAGCTTGAAATTCGATACTATGTGTGGGAAGCCGAGCAGGCTGCCCCTTCTGGCAACAAGGAACAAGTCCTGGTGAAACTGGCGCGGCAGTTGTGGAGGCAAAGGGAACTTGACTTCATCGCTTTGCGCGAGGCTGAGGCTGCTGGTTGGGCGAGCGAGTCCATCGAGTGGGTGCTTGCCTACTCGATCCGCTTGCGCGAGAGGCTGGACCTGCTTGACAACGCGCGAAGCATGCTCCACCCCGCGATCCCGCACCTGGATGACGCTTCGGTCATGCGCGCCGCTGAGCAGGTAAGACTTAACGAGCCTGGATCGCTGCCGGTGTGGATGGCCCAGCAACCGTTCTGGAAAAATTATCTCGAGCGACGTTATGTACGCGAACTGGAAGTGCCGCAGCGTTTTTACGACCAGTTGGCGGAAGATGCTGATGCAAAGTCCTCCGAAAGGTTGCAGGCGCAGGTCAATGAGTGGACGGAACAAACCGAACTCCAACTGACCAACGAGGCTCTGCGACGGTGGGTATGACAAGGGCGCATTGGACTATGCTCAATTTACGCGTGATAGACGTATTTTGGGGGCTCGGGACAGGGAATGAGCGCACTTGGTAACCGCCGGTTACTGTTCATTCAAACATGGAGGCCTCGTGCTGGTTTACGCTCGCCCGTCGGATCTTTCGCCCTGATCTGTAGTCTTCTGGTTTATCGAGAGAATAAGGAGATACGCATGCTCGTCCGGTCACTGACCCTCGCCACCTTGCTCGCGCTCGTCGGCCCTGTGTTTGCTGCCGACAGTGACGCGCCGCTGGCCAAGGAACTGGGCAAGGCCAGGCCCTTGGTCGTCATTGCGCCCAGCAGCGCCGACCCGACCTTGCGTGGGTTGAACGAGGCCCTCAAGGACCCGGCCACCCAGGCCGCCTTCAAAGAGCGCAACCTGGTGGTGTACAGCGTTGCCAACATGATGGGCAAGCGTGAGGACAAGAACCTCGAGCAGCAGACCACCATGGCCCTGATCCGCGAGTTGAAGCTGGGTGCCAGCAAAGGCACCAAGGTGATCCTGGTGGGCAAGGACGGTGAGCGGCACATGCTCAAGGACGACGAAGAGGGAGGGGCTATCGACCCGCAAGTGATCCTCAAGGCGGTCGATGATCTGCCCGCCAGCGAAAAAGCCGTGTCGGCGCCGGAGCCTGTGGCAGCGGCGGCACCGGAACCCAAGGCCAAGGACAGCAAGCCCGCCAAGCCCGCCAAGCCCGCCAAACCTGCCGCGCCGCCCAAGCCGCTGGAGGACTGACCCTGCACGACGGCCCCGAGGCACCTTGGGGCCGTCGTGTATCCCACTGTATCTGCCCACGCTGCAGACCCATTCCCATACAAAACCGCCCCCCGCGCGATACATCCACGACATACCGCAACGGCCTAATGGCTCCACATTCCAACCACAGTGGAGCGACACCATGACTCAAGTACGAAACACCCTCGGCCTGCTCGGCGCTGCCCTGATCGGCAGCATGGCATTGAGCAGCAGCGCCTTTGCCGTCGAGCCGTTGGCCCAGGGTTACCAGCTGGCTTCGGCCAAGGTGGCCGGCGAGGGCAAGTGTGGTGAAGGCAAATGTGGTGGCAGCGCCAAGGCCACCCAGGGAGAAGGCAAATGCGGTGAGGGCAAGTGCGGCGCCAGCGCCAAGGCCGGTGCCGAAGGCAAGTGTGGCGAGGGCAAGTGTGGTGATGCCTCGTTCGCCAAGACCGACAGCAACCACGACGGCAAGGTCTCGCGCGACGAGTTCCTGGCGGTGGCCAAGGACCGTGCCGGCGACTTCGACAAGATCGACAGCAACCATGATGGCTTCATCTCCGAACAGGAGGCGGCGGATCACCTCAAGGCGATCTACCAGGCTAATGGCAAGGCCATGCCCGAAGGCTTGTTCAGCCACCTGACCGGCAAGTCCTGACCTTCTGCCCCATGAACCGCGCAACGCCCCTCCTGCTGGTCAGGCGGGGCGTTGTGCCTGTTGCGGAGACCTTTTCATGCACCCCACATCTTTGTCCCCTGTACCTTTAGAGGCAGGGCTAGGCCTGCGTCGCGGCCTGCTGCCGGAACTGCTGGCCATGGAGGCTGGCGCCGTGGACTTCCTGGAATGCGCACCGGAAAACTGGGTTGCCGTGGGCGGTGCCTACGGCAAGGGCCTGGCGCAGTTGGCCGAGCGTTTTGCCATTACCTGCCACGGGCTGTCGTTGTCGCTGGGTGGCAGCGAGCCGCTGGACCGCCATTTCCTTGGCCACACCCGCCAGTTTCTCGATCGCCACCAGGTGCGCCTGTACAGCGAGCACCTGAGCTACTGCAGTGATGACGGGCACCTGTACGACCTGATGCCCATTCCATTCACCGACGAAGCGGTGCGCCATGTGGCCGCGCGGATTCGCCAGGCCCAGGAATACCTGGAGCGGCGCATTGCCGTGGAAAACATCAGCTACTACGCCGCACCGTACCAGGCGATGAGTGAACTCGAGTTCATCCGCGCGGTACTCGATGAGGCCGACTGCGACCTGCTGCTGGACGTCAACAACGTCTTCGTCAATGCCTGCAATCACGGCTACGACGCCCGCGAGTTCCTTGCGGGCTTGCCCCAGGCGCGGGTGACCGGCATGCACGTGGCTGGCCATTACGATGAAGCGCCGGACCTCAAGGTAGACACCCATGGGGCTGCGGTGAAGGAGGATGTGTGGGCGCTGTACGCGGTCGCCTGTAAGCGTTTCGGTGTGCAACCGACGGTACTCGAGCGTGATTTCAACTACCCGCCGCTGGTCGAACTGCTCGCCGAAACGGCGCGCATCCGTACTGTGCAGCGTGCTTCTGGAGGGCATGCAGATGAATGAGACCTTGCGTGAGCAGCAGTACACCTTGGCCCGACACCTGCGTGACCCGCAGCGCCATGCACCGCCGCCGGGCGTGGAGGCCCGGCGCCTGAAGGTTTACCGCGAGCTTTTCTATGGTGCTATCGAAGGTTTGCTGGCCGGCAGTTTTCCGGTGATGCGCCAGGCGTTGGGCGAACCGCGCTGGCATGCCCGAGTGCGAGACTTCTATGCCAACTATCGCAGCCAGACACCGTTGTTCACCGAGATTGCCGAGGCGTTCGTCGACTACCTGCAGGGTGTCGAGCTGGATGCGCCCTGGCAGCTGGAGCTGGCGCACTATGAGTGGGTCGAGGCGCAGTTGTATCTGAGCGATGCGCAGGACCCGGCCCATGACCCGGCAGGCGACCTGCTGGAAGGGGAGCCACTGTTGTCGTGTGTGGCGCGGGTGTTGGCCTATCGCTGGCCGGTGGAGCGGATCGGGGCGGATTACCAGCCAGCGGTGGCGCCAGAGGCGCCGACCTTGTTACTGGTTTATCGCGATGCAGGGCTGAAGGTGCGCTTCGCGCGCCTGGCGCCGCTGGCGTACCGGTTGCTGGCGCTGGAGCAGGGCAGTGGGCGGGCGCGGTTGCAGGCGTTGGGCGGTGCTGTGGGAGAGGGGTTGGCCTTGCTGGAGGGGCTGCGCGAGCAGGGAGTCATCATCGGTACATGTTGAGTGCGGGTACGGGGGGCGCCTTGCGCCCCTATCGCGACACAAGGCCGCTCCTACAGAGGTACGCGATCCCCTGTGGGAGCGGCCTTGTGTCGCGATGGGCTGCAAGGCAGCCCCGGCAATATCACCTGCAGAACCGCCCTCTGAGCCAGTGATCCAGGCTCAACCGCCCAGCCCCGTTCAGCAGCAGTGGCAGCAACGCCACCAGGTAGATCAGCGGCAACTTGAAGTTGCCAAAGCCTTGGTCGGTAATCGCATACCCTTGGGCCAGTTCGGCCAGGCTCGACCAGTGCGCCGGCCAATGCACCGCGGCAATCGCCACCACGGTCACCACCATCAGCCCCAACGAGGCCAGCCGGGTACCTAGCCCCAACAACAGCAGTAACGGCAGGATCAGCTCCGCCCACATCGACAGCTGCCAGTTCAGCTCTGCAGGCAGCAGGTTGAAGGGGAACGGGAAGTTCGCCTGCAGGTCGGCGAACCAGTTGCTGCCATTGAATTTCTCCCAGCCGGATTCGAAAAACTCCCAGGCCAGAAACAGCCGCAACGGCAGGTCGGCGCTCCAGGTACCGAAGCGGTCGAAGGTGGTCAGGGTGCGGGTCAAGGTGGTCATGCTGGTTTCTCTCTTCAGGAAAGGGCACGGGCGTTACGGCGTTGCTGACGGGCCAGCTTGGCGGTGAGCTTGACGGCGATGGCGCTGAACATCAGGGCGAACGCCAGCGGGTACCAGCCGCCCATGGGGATGCGTTTGTAGAACGACAGGCAGAACACCGCGGCCAGTACCCACATGCCGGTACTGTGCAGGGCCTGCCAGGCACGGCCACCCAATAGGCGCATCGGGGCCTTGAACGAGGTGATGGTGAGCAGCAGCAGGAACAGGTAGCCGAGGGTGCCGGGCAGGCTGGAAGTGAACGTGCGGCCGGCCCAGAACAGCTCGGGGAATTGCTGGGCATAGCGGTAGATCAGTACGCCGTGCACGGTGTGGGAAAAGGCGAATGCCAACCCCAGATAGCGCCGTTCCTGGAGGATGCGGCGGCTGCTGGTGCCAGGCAGCAAGGTCACCAGCGACGAGGCCAGAAAGGCCAGCAGGAATAGCGCGAAGGAGCTGCGCGCAGTGGCACGGATCGCGCTGCGCAGGCCGTCCGGATCAGGTTGGCTGGCCAGGACCACGGCGGTCATTGCCAGGGTCAGGCCGGCGAGCGTGGCGAACAGCTTCCAGCCGGAGGGAAGGGTGAGGGGTTTCATCAGGGAGGCTCCCGGGTGTGGTTGTGTGACCGGGAGTGTGTCGGGGTGGGGTATCTGCAGTGTGTCGGCGGTGGTGGGGTTGTGTATCGGAGTGTACTGATACCTCAAGCGCCACCTGCTTTTTGTGGGAGCGGCCTTGCGTCGCGAAAGGGCCGCAAAGCGGCCCCGGCAATTCATGCGACGAAGCTGAAAACCTGGGGCTGCTGCGCAGCCCTATCGCGACGCAAGGCCGCTCCCACAAACTGTCATTTGAGCTCGATCTGCGCGCACAGCCCACCGCCTGCGCGGTTGCTCAGGGTCAGTCGGCCGCCCATGGCCTGGATCAGCTGGTGGGCAATCGCCAATCCCAGCCCGGTGCCGCCGGTGCTGCGGTTGCGTGAACCTTCCACGCGATAGAACGGCTTGAGCACTTCATCCAGTTCGCCGCCGGGTATGCCTGGCCCGTTGTCGAGCACGCGGATCACGGTGCTGTCGCCCTCGCGGCACACCTCCAGTTCGGCAGCACCGGCAAACTTGAGGGCATTGTCCACCAGGTTCACCAGCACCCGGCGCAGGGCATGCGGGCGGGTTTCCAGCAGGCTGCCGCTGCTGCCATGGCGCTCGACCTGGGCGCCACTGTCCTGGTAGTCGAACACCAGGCTGTCGAGAAAGGCATCGAGGTTGACCCGGCACGGGGCCTCGGTGCTGGTGTCCATGCTGCGGGCATAAGCCACGCCTTCGCGCACCAGGTGTTCCATTTCACCCAGGTCGCTCCACAGCTTGTCCTTTTCCACCCCTTCGTCCATCACTTCGACACGCAGCTTCATGCGCGTGATCGGTGTTTGCAGGTCGTGGGAAATGGCCGCCAGCAACTGCATACGTTCCTTGAGGTAGGCTGCGATGCGCGCCTGCAGGGCGTTGAAGGCCACGGCGGCGTAGCGCACCTCGCGCGGGCCGCTTTCATCCAGCTGCACGCCAGGCTTGTCCGGGTCGAGGTTGTCCACCGCACGGGCCAGGCGGGTCAGCGGGCCGATCGCCAGTCGTACCGCCAGCCAGGTGCATAGCAACAGCACGGCCAACTGGATCAGCAACACCACGGGTAGCCAACGTGCCACCGGGACCGGCGATGGGGTAACGTCGATGGTCAGCGGTGCGCCATCGGCCAGGGTCAGGTGTGCCTGGAAGTGCGCATTCGGGCCGGGGATTTCCTGGAAGGAAAGCCGATAGTCGGCACCAATGGCCTTGACGATCGAGTCGGCGGCCATGGGCGGGTCGCTGGTCGGCATGGCTTCGCCCGCCAGGCCCTGGTCCAGCCGGTAGCGGTAGGTACGCCGCTCCAGACGCGGCAGCCAGGCGGCGCGCTCGGCCGCGGGCAGGCGGTCGAGGATGGCCACCGAGGTGGCCACGTCCTGCTCCAGGGTGCTGAGCATCATCGAGCGGCTGCTGATGTAGCGCTCGTACGCTTGCAGGCCGAACGACAGGCCGTAGGCCAGCACCAGGCCGGTGAAGAAGATCAGTGCCAAGCGCGAGGCCAGGGTACGTGGCCACTTCATGATGGCGACTCGAGCAGTTGCACCGGCAGCGAGAACACGTAGCCCTCGCTGCGCACGGTCTTGATGCAGCTGGGTTCGCGGGCGTCGTCACCCAGGCGCTGGCGCAGGCGGCTGACCAGCAGGTCGATGGAGCGGTCGAAGATGTCGGCTTCGCGGCCCTGGGTCAGGTTGAGCAACTGCTCACGGCTGAGCACCCGCTGCGGGTGGTCGAGAAACACCCGCAGCAGGCGGTATTCGGCACCGCTCAGGGCTACCAGGGTGCCTTCGCTGTCGAGCAGGTGGCGCGCGGTGGTGTCCAGCCGCCACTGGCCGAAGCCGAGCAGGCGGCTGCTTTCGCTGATGGTCAGGTTGGGCGGCAGCATGCGCGTGCGGCGCAGCACGGCGTTGATGCGGGCCAACAGTTCGCGGGCCGAGAACGGCTTGGTCAGGTAGTCGTCGGCGCCCATTTCCAGGCCGATGATGCGGTCGGTTTCGTCGTTGCGGGCGGTCAGCATCAGCACCGGGGTATTGCGGTGCTTGCCGGCGCGCAGCTCGCGGCACAACAGCAGGCCGTCGTCGCCGGGCATCATGATGTCCAGGACGATCAGGTCGACGCTGTGGGCTTCGAGAAAGGCGCGCATCTGCCGGCCGTCGGCGACGATGCTGGTGCGCAGGCCGTTCTTCTTCAGGTAGTTGCCGACCAGTTCACGGATTTCGCGGTCGTCGTCGACGATCAGGATGTGATCGACGTGTTCCATGCGCTGCGTTCCTGTGCAAGAGGGGATGGGCGCAGTGTACCGAGCGCGTTCGCGCTTGCCTGCGGGGGTTTGTATTGCAGTGTATCTGGCAGGTGTACAGACACAGGAGGAAGCACATCACAGCTTCGGGCGACACATACGGGATACCTGGCCGGCGTGAAATGGCTCTCGACCGGGGAGCACAACTCCCCACCCTCAAGCGTTACACAGGAGAGATGCCATGAACTTCAATACCTTCGCCCGTGCCAGCCTGTTCGCCGTGCTCAGCTTCGGCGCCATTGCCGCCCAGGCCTCCACCATGCCGATGGACAACAGCGGGGTCATGCAGTACCGCTACGGTGACCACCTGGATGTGAAGAAAGTGCTGTCGATACAGGATGACCAGAGCGACGCCTGCGGCCTGGTGAACACCCGCATGGACTACCTCGACTCCAAGGGCCAGCAACAGAGCGTGCAGTACCGCACCTATGCCACCGGCGGTTGCCATGAGAATTGATCGCCGCTTGTTGTTGAAGGTTGGCGGCATTGCCCTGGCGCTGGCGGGCCTGGGGCTGGGCGGGCACCTGATGGCCCGCGACAGCTACGGTGCCATGCCGTCGCTGTCCGGCGCCAGCCAGTGGCTTAACTCGGCGCCGCTGGATGGCCCCGGGCTCAAGGGCAAGGTGGTGCTGGTGGACTTCTGGACCTGGGACTGCATCAACTGCCGGCGAAGCCTGCCGCATGTGAACGAATGGGCGCGGCGCTATGCCGACCAGGGCCTGGTGGTGGTCGGTGTGCACACCCCGGAGTACGACTACGAGCACGATGTAGGCACCTTGCGTGACAAGGTGGCCAGCCTGGGGATCGCTTATCCGGTGGCGGTGGATAACGACTACAAGGTGTGGAATGCCTGGGGCAACCAGTTCTGGCCGGCGCATTACTTTGTCGACCGCAAGGGGCAGGTGCGCCATGTGCACTTTGGCGAGGGGGATTATGGTGGGCAGGAGCAGGTGATACAGGCGTTGCTGGATGAAAAAGGGTGAGTTGTCTGTGCCGGCCTCTTCGCGGGCTTGCCCGCTCCCACAGGGATGTGCGTAATCAGTGAAATTTGCGCAGCACCTGTGGGAGCGGGCAAGCCCGCGAAGAAGCCGACACCTGTCTGTCAGGTGAAACTGGCAAAGTGCGCCTGCATCCGCGCCGCATCCGCTTGGCGCCCGCTGAACAGCTCGAACGCCTTCACCGCCTGGAACACGGCCATGTTGCTGCCATCCAGGGTGCGGCAGCCCAGTGCCCGGGCGGCGCGCAGCAGTTCGGTCTCCAGCGGGAAGTAGATGATCTCCGCCACCCACAGGCGAGCATGCAGCAGCTCCACCGGCAGCGGTGTGCCCGGCAGCTTGGCCATGCCCACCGGCGTGGTGTTGACCAGCCCGTCCGCCTCGGCCAGGGCCGTGGCCAGGTCGGTGCCGACAACGGCGCGCCCGGCACCGAAATGGGCATTCAGGTTGTCCACCAGGGCCTGTGCACGGGCCACGTCCACTTCGAACAGTACCAGCCGCTCGACCCCTTCACCCAGCAGGGCATGGGCCACGGCCGAACCTGCGCCACCGGCACCCATCTGCACCACCTGGCGCCGTGCCACATCCGGCAGGCCACGGCGCAAGCCTTCGGCAAAGCCCAGGCAATCGGTGTTATGACCCACCCGCTTGCCGTCCTTGAGCACCACGGTGTTCACCGCACCGATGCCGCGGGCTTCGTCCGACAGTTCGTCGAGCAGCGGCAGGATCGCCTGCTTGAACGGGTAGGTGATGTTGAGCCCGGTGAAACCGGTGTGCTGGGCGGCATCGAGCAGGCCGGGCAGGGCGCTGTCATCCAGTTGCAGCTGGTCGGCATCGATCAGCCGGTACAGGTAGCGCAGCGCCTGGGCATCACCTTCGTGTTCGTGCAGGGCAGGGGTGCGCGACAGCTGGATGCCGCGGCCGATCAGGCCGGCGAGGATGGCTTGCTGGCTCATGCGCTGCGCTCCTGCAACATTTCGGCAAAGTGGCTGATGGCCATGCGATAGCCATGGCTGCCCAGGCCGCAGATGACCCCGACGGCGATGGACGATATGAACGACAGGTGACGGAACGGTTCGCGCTTGTGCACGTTGGACAGGTGCACTTCGATAACCGGCACTTCGCCGGCCACCAGGGCATCGCGGATGGCCACCGAGGTGTGGGTCCAGGCGCCGGGGTTGATCACGATGCCGGCGCAGCGGCCACGGGCGGCATGGATCCAGTCGATCAGTTCGCCTTCGTGGTTGGTTTGGCGGAATTCGATTTCCAGGCCGAGGGAATGGGCGGTGTCGGCACAACCCTGGGCCAGGTCGGCGAGGGTTTCGTGGCCGTACTGGGCAGGCTCGCGGGTGCCCAGCATGTTCAGGTTGGGGCCGTTGAGTACGAGAATAAGGGGCTTCATGACGGGCATCGCTTTGTTGTTGTTGGATGCTTCCTAGTTTTGTACCGCCTGGTTAGTTTAGTCAATTGGACTAAACCGCTGTACCCGGAAAGTGGGCGATTATCGAACCCTCAGCAACTCAGACTGGATTACAAAATTGTAATTCTCCCGCCACCGCCCCGATAAGCGCGGCTTTCTACAGTCCCTCGGCAAATCTCGCCGACGAGGACCTGTTTCGTGCCCATCCCCCGCAAGACCGCCTTGCTCTGCCTGTTGCTGGCTGGCGCCGGCACTGCCCAGGCCAGCCAGGGCCTGAGCCTGCCCCAGGCGCTAGACGCAGCCTTTGCCCAGAACCCGGAGCTGGCCGCAGCCGGACGGGAAATCGGCATTGCCGATGGCGAACGGCGCCAGGCCGGGCTCATCCCCAACCCGGAGCTGTCCTGGGAGGTCGAGGACACTCGCCATGACACCAGCACCACCACGGTCACCCTTAGCCAACCGCTGGAGCTGGGCGGCAAGCGCGGCGCACGTGTCGCCGTGGCCGGTGCTGGCCAGGCCATTGCCCAGCTGGGCCTGGAACGCCAGCGCAACGGCCTGCGCGCCGATGTGATACAGGCCTTCCACGCGGCCCTGCGCGCACAGACCGCGCTGGATTTGGCGCAGCAATCGCAGGCGTTGACCGAGCGTGGGCTGCGAGTGGTGCAGGGGCGGGTGACCGCTGGCCAGTCATCGCCCGTTGAGGCCACCCGGGCCCAGGTGCAGTTGGCCCAGGCCCAGGCTGAAGTGCGCCGTGCGCAAACCCAGCGCAGTGTGGCCTACCAGGCCCTGGCACGGTTGACCGGCAGCCCGCTGGCAAGGTTCGAACAGTTGCAGGCAGCCAACCTGTCCCCGGGTGATGCGCCTAGCGCCGATGCCCTGCTCGACCAGGTCGAGCAAACGGCCGAATGGCGCCTGGCCGCCGCCCAGGTCGAGCGCGGCGAAGCGTCCCTGGGATCGGAAAAGGCCCTGCGTATTCCCAACCTCACCGTCAGCCTTGGCAGCCAGTACAGCCGCGAAGACCGCGAGCGGGTCAATGTGGTGGGCCTGTCGATGCCCTTGCCGCTGTTCGACCGCAACCAGGGCAACGTGCTGGCCGCAGCCCGTCGTGCCGACCGGGCGCGTGACCTGCGCAACGCCGTGGAGCTGCGCCTGCGCAGTGAAACCCGCAGTGCCGTCAGCCAGTGGACCACGGCCATGCAGGAAGTGCAGGCCTATGACCGCACCATCCTGCCTTCTGCCCAGCAGGCCGTGGACACCGCCACACGCGGTTTCGAAATGGGCAAGTTCGCTTTTCTCGATGTACTCGACGCCCAGCGCACGCTGATCGAGGCACGCGGGCTGTACCTCGAGGCGCTGGCCTCGGCGACCGACGCGCGGGCACAGGTCGAGCGGATCTATGGCGACCTCGATGGGCTGAGCAACAAATTGAACAGCAGGAGCAACAATGACTAATCCACGCAAGATAGCCCTTCTGGCTGCCGCCATTGCCGCGCTTGGCCTGGGTGGCCTGGCCTGGACCGGCAACCTCGGCAACGCATCGAGCACTGAAGCCCGGCACGACGACCACGGCGAAGACACCCATGGCCACGGCGAGGAGCAGGCCGGTGAAGATCACGAAGAAGAGGCGGGCAAGCTGCACCTGTCCATCGCCCAGATCGAAGCTGCCGGTGTGCAACTGGCCGATGCCGGCCCTCGTGAACTGGGCACCGCCATCAGCTTCCCGGGTGAAATCCGCTTCGACGAGGACCGCACTGCCCACGTCGTGCCACGCGTGCCCGGTGTGGTCGAGTCAGTGCAAGCCGAACTGGGCCAGGCGGTCAAGCGTGGTCAGGTGCTGGCGGTAATTGCCAGCCAGCAGATTTCCGACCTGCGCAGCGAACAGCAGGCTGCCCAGCGCCGCCTGGAACTGGCGCGCCTGACCTTCCAGCGCGAACAGCAACTGTGGCAGGAACGCATCAGCGCCGAGCAGGATTACCTGCAGGCCCGCCAGGCGTTGCAGGACGCGGAGATTGCCTTGGCCAACGCCCGGCAGAAGGTCGCCGCCGTGGGCCCGGCCGGCGCCGGTAACCGCTATGAACTGCGCGCGCCGTTCGATGCCGTGGTGGTGGAAAAGCATCTGACCGTGGGCGAGGTGGTCGATGAGACCAGCAATGCCTTCACCCTGTCTGACCTGAGCCGGGTCTGGGCCACCTTCGCCGTCGCCCCGCGCGACCTGGACAAGGTGACAACCGGCCGCAACGTCACGGTCAGCGCGCCGGACCTGGGCGCCCGGGTCGAGGGCAAGATCAACTACGTCGGCAGCCTGCTCGGCGAGCAGAACCGTGCTGCCACTGTCCGCGCCACGCTGGCCAACCCCAACGGCGCCTGGCGCCCAGGGCTGTTCGTCAATGTCGCGGTCAGCGTCGAACGCTTCAACGCCGCCGTGGTAGTACCGCAAAGCGCACTGCAAACCTGGGAGGAGCAGACCGTGGTGTTTGCCCGTACCGAGGAAGGTTTCGAGGCCCGCCCGGTAACGACCGGCCGCCGCGATGCCGGCCAGGTGGAAATCACCACCGGCCTTGCCGCCGGTACGCAGGTGGCCGCTGCCGGCAGCTTTGTCCTCAAGTCCGAGCTGGGCAAGGGCTCGGCCGAGCACAGCCATTGATCACGGGAACGCCTGCATGTTCGAACGCCTGATCCAATTCGCCATCGAGCAGCGCCTGGTGGTGATGCTGGCCGTGGTCCTGATGGCCGCGGTGGGTATCCACAGCTACCAGAAACTGCCGATCGACGCTGTACCGGACATCACCAACGTCCAGGTGCAGATCAATACCGCCGCGCCCGGCTATTCGCCGCTGGAGACCGAGCAGCGCATCACCTTCGCCATCGAGACCGCCATGGCCGGCCTGCCCGGGCTCAAGCAAACCCGCTCGCTGTCGCGCTCGGGCCTGTCGCAGGTCACGGTCATTTTCGACGACGGCACCGACCTGTTCTTCGCCCGCCAACTGGTCAACGAGCGCCTGCAAGTGGCGCGTGAGCAGTTGCCCGGCGGCATCGAAGCGGGCATGGGGCCGATTTCCACCGGGCTGGGTGAAATCTTCCTGTGGACGGTGGAAGCCGAGCAGGACGCGCTGAAGGAAGACGGCACGCCCTACACCCCGTCCGACTTGCGGGTAATCCAGGACTGGATCATCAAGCCGCAGCTGCGCAACGTGCCCGGGGTCGCCGAGGTCAACAGCATCGGCGGCCATGCCAGGCAATACCTGATTGCACCGGAGCCCAAGCGCCTGGCGGCCTACAAACTCACCTTCAACGACCTGATCGCGGCGCTGGAGCGCAACAACGCCAACGTCGGCGCCGGCTACATCGAGCGCAATGGCGAGCAGTTGCTGATTCGCGCGCCAGGCCAGGTGGCCTCGGCCGAAGACATCGCCAACATCGTCATCTCCAGTGTCGATGGCACGCCAATCCGCGTCAGCCATGTTGCTCAGGTTGGCCTGGGCGAAGAGCTGCGCTCGGGCGCGGCCACCGAAAACGGCCGGGAAGTGGTGCTGGGCACGGTGTTCATGCTGATTGGCGAGAACAGCCGCACGGTGGCCCAGGCGGTCGCCGCCAAGCTGGTCGAGATCAACCGCAACCTGCCCAAGGGCGTGGTCGCGGTGACGGTGTACGACCGCACCAACCTGGTGGAAAAGGCCATCGCCACGGTGAAGAAGAACCTGGTCGAAGGCGCCATCCTGGTCATCGCCGTGTTGTTCCTGTTCCTGGGCAACATCCGCGCTGCATTGATCACCGCCATGGTCATTCCGTTGTCGATGCTGTTTACCTTCACCGGCATGTTCAGCAACAAGGTCAGCGCCAACCTGATGAGCCTGGGCGCACTGGACTTCGGCATCATCGTCGACGGCGCGGTGGTGATCGTGGAAAACGCCATCCGCCGCCTGGCCCACGCCCAGCAACGCCATGGCCGCATGCTGACCCGCACCGAGCGCTTCCATGAAGTGTTCGCTGCCGCCCGTGAGGCGCGCCGGCCGCTGATCTACGGCCAGCTGATCATCATGGTGGTGTACCTGCCGATCTTTGCCCTGACCGGGGTGGAGGGCAAGATGTTCCACCCTATGGCCTTTACCGTGGTCATCGCCCTGCTTGGTGCCATGATCCTCTCGGTTACCTTCGTGCCGGCGGCCATTGCCCTGTTCGTCACCGGCAAGGTCAAGGAAGAGGAAGGCCTGGTAATGCGCACGGCGCGTCAGCGCTATGCCCCGGTGCTGGCCTGGGTGCTGGGCCGGCGCAAGCTGGCATTTGCTGCCGCCGCTACCTTGGTGTTGTTGTCCGGGGTGATGGCCAGCCGCATGGGTAGCGAGTTCATCCCCAGCCTCAGCGAAGGCGACTTTGCCCTGCAGGCCCTGCGCGTCCCGGGCACCAGCCTGTCGCAGTCGGTCGACATGCAGCAGCGCCTGGAACAGGCGATCATCGCCCAGGTGCCGGAAGTGGAACGGGTGTTCGCCCGCACCGGCACCGCCGAGATCGCCTCCGACCCGATGCCGCCGAACATTTCCGACGCCTATGTGATGCTGCGCCCGCGTGAGCAATGGGCCGACCCGGGCAAGCCGCGTGATGAGCTGATCGCCGAGGTACAACGCGCCGCCGCCAGCGTGCCGGGCAGCAACCACGAGCTGTCGCAGCCGATCCAGCTGCGCTTCAACGAGCTGATTTCCGGTGTGCGCAGCGATGTAGCGGTGAAGCTGTTCGGTGATGACATGGACGTGCTCAACCGCACCGCAGCGCAGATCGCCAGCAGCCTGCAAGGCGTGCCGGGCGCGTCCGAGGTAAAGGTCGAGCAGACTACCGGCCTGCCGGTGCTGACCATCGATATCGACCGCGACAAGGCGGCCCGACATGGCCTTAACGTGGGTGATGTGCAGGACGCCATTGCCATTGCCGTGGGTGGTCGCACGGCCGGCACGCTGTACGAAGGTGACCGCCGTTTCGACATGGTGGTGCGCCTGTCGGAAACCCTGCGCACCGATGTCGACGGGCTGGCCAGCCTGCTGATTCCGGTGCCGGCCAGTGCTGCTGCGGGTGCCGGGCAAATCGGCTTCATTCCGCTGTCGCAGGTGGCCACGCTGAACCTGCAGCTGGGACCGAACCAGGTCAGCCGCGAGGACGGCAAGCGGGTGGTGGTGGTCAGTGCCAACGTGCGCGGGCGTGACCTGGGCTCGTTCGTCGAGGAGGCAGAACAGACGCTGATCCAGCAGGTGCAGATACCGCCGGGTTACTGGACCCGCTGGGGCGGCCAGTTCGAGCAGCTGCAGTCGGCGGCCGAGCGCCTGCAGGTGGTGGTGCCGGTGGCCTTGCTGTTGGTCATGGCGCTGTTGCTGATGATGTTCAACAACCTCAGGGATGGCCTGCTGGTGTTCACCGGCATCCCGTTCGCCCTTACCGGTGGGGTGCTGGCGCTGTGGTTGCGGGACATTCCGTTGTCCATATCCGCTGGCGTGGGGTTCATTGCCTTGTCAGGGGTGGCGGTGCTCAACGGGCTGGTGATGATCGCCTTTATCCGTAGCTTGCGGGAGGAGGGGCGCACGCTGCGGGCAGCGGTCGAGGAGGGCGCGCTGACGCGCTTGCGGCCGGTGCTGATGACGGCACTGGTGGCGTCGCTGGGGTTCATCCCGATGGCCTTGGCTACCGGGACCGGGGCCGAGGTGCAAAGGCCGCTGGCGACCGTGGTGATTGGCGGGATTCTGTCGTCCACCGCACTGACTTTGCTGGTGTTGCCGGCGTTGTATCAGTGGGCGTATCGGCGCGAAGAGGTGCAGGAGGGTTGAGACCCCGGGGCCGCTTTGCGGCCCATCGCGACACAAGGCCGCTCCTACAGGTATACGCGTTCCCCTGTAGGAGCGGCCTTGTGTCGCGATGGGCTGCAAAGCAGCCCCAAAGTATCAAACAGTACGACGAGCCCCAGCCCTCGCATCGTTGCCTCCAGCCTCATCATGCAACGAAATCCGCGAAGTCTCCGGCAACGCCAACCCTCCCACCAAGGCCACCAGCGCAATCACCACCAGGTAGAACGCAGGTGCCAGGCTGCTGCCGGTCTGCCCGATCAGCCAGGTTGCAACCAGCGGCGCGGTACCGCCAAACAGCGTATAGGCCACGTTGTAGGTAATTGCCGAAGCGGTATAGCGGGTGCGGGTAGGGAAGCTTTCCGAGAGCAATGCCGCCGTGACAACACCACTGCACAACGCCCCCACCGCCAGCAGGATCACCCCCAGCAGCGCGCCGGACATCGAGCCGGAGCTGGCCAGCCAGTACGCCGGGAACACGCACAGCATCACCCACAGGCAGGTGAAGCCGATGGTCTTGCGCCGGCCGACGCGGTCCGAGAACGCCCCGGCCAGCGGGCAGCCGACCGCGGCGAACAGCAAGGCCACGGTGGTTACCAGCAGCGATTGCGCGCGGGTCAGGTTGCCGACCAGTTGCAGGTAGGTGGCGAAGTAGGTGGTGAACATGTAGAACGACAGCGCGGTCAGCGAGATGAAGGCCCCCAGGTTGCGGATCGCCCGGCCATGGTTGCGCAGGGTTTCCTTGAGTGGCGAATGTTCATGCTCCTTGTCCTGGGCGATGGCTTCGCGGAACGCCGGGGTTTCTTCCATGCGCCAGCGCAGGTACAGGCCGACCAACCCCAGCGGCGCGGCGATCAAGAACGGGATGCGCCAGCCCCAGGCGTTCATCGCCTCGGCCGACAGGCTGGCTTCCAGGCCATAGGCGATCACTGCCGCGCAGGCAAAGGCGGAAAAGGTCGACACCGGCACGAAGCTGCCATAGAAGGCGCGCTTGTCGTTGGGCGCGTGCTCCATCAGGTAGGCGCAGGCCCCGGCATACTCGCCTCCGGCAGAAAAGCCCTGCAGGCAGCGCGCCAGGGTCAGCAGCGCGGGGGCTGCCAGGCCGATGCTGGCGTAGGTCGGCAGCAGGCCGATGAGGGTAGTGGAGCCGGCCATCAGCAGGATGGTCAGCGACAGGATGCGCTTGCGCCCCAGGCGGTCACCCAGCGCGCCGAACACGATGCCGCCCAGCGGGCGCAGGGCGAAGGCCACGGCGAACACCGCAAAGGTCTTGAGCAAGGCCACGCTGGCGTCTTCGCTGGCGAAGAACTGGCTGGCGATCAGGGTTGCGAGAAAGCCGTAGACGGCGAAGTCGAACCATTCGACGAAATTGCCGATGGCCGAGGCGGCGATTACCCGGCGCAGGGTGGCGGGGGATACCTCGTGAGGTGTGGGCATGCGAGTGCTCTCCGGTTCCATTGGCAGGCATGATGAAAGTGGCGCTGTCGTGCAGCGCCATCATTGTTGTGCTTGCCAGTAGATCGCCGGGTGCTGGAGGACGCTTTGTCGAGGGCGACCTCGGGATGCCTGATTCAACCGCGAGCTGTTCGCTTGGCACGGTCCACTGTGGGAGCGGCCTTGTGTCGCGAAAGGGCTGCGCAGCAGCCCCCCGATTGCAGCTTCGCCACTGACATCGCCGGGGCCGCTTTGCGGCCCTTTCGCGACGCAAGGCCGCTCCCACAAGAGCCAATGCAGGCCGGGATGTTCATGCAAGACAGGCCATGCGCTCAGAAACGCATGTCCAGCGCCAGTTCGAAGGTGCGCGGCGGCCCCATGTAGTACTGGCTGTTGTAGGCCTGCTTGGCATACACCTCGTCGGTCAGGTTACGTACCCGCCCGGTCAGCGTGGTGTGTTCATCCAGCCGGTAGCGGGCGAACGCGCCGAACAGGGTGTACGCCGGGGCCTTGAGGCTGTTGGCGTTGTCGGCATACACCGAGCCCACGTAGCGCGCGTCTGCCCCCAACGACCACGCCGGGGTCAGGCTGTAGTTCAGCCACAGGTTGGCGACGTTGGCCGGTACGTTCACCGGGGCGTTGCCCTTGCGCGATACCGACACGCCGTTGACCGCCTCGTTGAACTCGTCGTACTGCGCATCGACATAGGCATAGTTGGCCTCGGCCAGCAGCTTCGGCGTCACCTGCAGGCGCCCGGACAGCTCGACGCCACGCGAGGTCTGCTGCCCGGCCTGGACCGTGAGGTTGGCATCGTTGGAGTCGCGCACGGCAAAGTCCTTGCGCACGATCTGGTACAGCGCCAGCGTGGCCGCACCGCGCCCGTCGAGAAAGTCGAACTTGCTGCCCACTTCCCACTGCTCGCCCTTGGACAGGTCGAACATCCCGACGTTGGAATAGGTCGCCGCCGCCAGCGAGCCTGCCGGCAGGTCGGCAGAGGTACTGTACTGCGCATAGACGCTGGCGGACGGGGTCAGCGCATAAGTCAGGCCGATACGCCCGGAAAGCGGTTCCCAGCGGCGTTCGAAGAACGCCGGCGAGGTTGGCGTCACCGCGCCGTAGTTGGTCACCTGCATGTCCAGGTAGTCGTAGCGCAGGGCGGTCAGCAGGGCCAGGCGTTCGGTGAGTTGCAGGCGGTTTTCGGCAAACACCGCGCGGTTGGTCACCTCGTGACGGCGTTGCTTGGTCAGGCCGGCATTCACCCCGGGGATGTCGTCGAAGCTGCCGGGGGCGAAGTGCTCGGCATCGACCACGTCGCTCCAGCTGCTTGAGGTGGGGTAGAGGGTCTGGCGCATGCGCGAGTACTCCAGCCCCAGCGACCACTGGCTGGCCAGGCCGAACAGCTGGTTGTCGTGGCGCAGCTCGATGCGGTCACCCAGCAGGTTCTGGTCGTGGCGCTGCAGGTAAGGGCTGCTGCGTCGTACCTTGCCATCGCTGGTGTAGCTGTAGCGTTCGAGGTTGCGGTAGTCGCGCTGGGCGTTGTAGTGGTACAGCGTGTTCTGCACGCTGGTGCTGTCGCTGAGCTGGTAGTCGAGGATCGAGCGTAGCCAGCGTACCCGCTGCTCATAGCGGCCGTCGCCGACGTTGTAGTTTTCGAAGCGGCGGCTGTTGTCGATCTTCATCGTGCTGCGCCCGGGCAGGATCGGCGAGCCCCAGTAAGGGCTGTCTTCGCGGTCTTCCTGGTATTCCAGGGCCAGGGTGTGGGTGAGGTTGGGCGTGAGGTCGCTCAGCAACGAAAAAGCCAGGCTGTCTGTGTGCCGTTCGTTGCGGTCGATGTAGCCGTTGCCATGCCCGCGGCTGAAGTCCAGGCGCATGAAGTGGTGGGCATCGGCGGGGTTGCTGGCCAGAGCCTGGTTGATGCCGAACGCCACTTCGCTGTCGTCGAAGCTGCCATGGCGGATACGGCCGTCGATGGTCTGCTGATCGCGGCTGGCCAACTTGGTGATGTAGTTGATCGAGCCGCCGACCGCGCCGGCACCATGCAGGAACGACGACGGGCCGCCAATCAATTCGACGCGGTCGAGTACCCAGGCATCCACTGGCCGGGTGGCGCTGCTGTAGCCCAGGTTGATGCCGTTGTACAACTGGGTGACCTGGTTCTGGGTGAAGCCGCGGTAGGCGACGAAGCCGCCAAAGCCCGGGTTGGCCGAGGCGTTGACGCCGGTCATGGCGTTGATCACGTCCTGGCTGTCCTTGGCGCCGCGCTCTTCGATCAGGCGGCGGTCCGAGACGCTGACCGAGGCTGGCGTTTCCCGCGCGGTGAGGCCCAGGCGCGAGCCAGTGCGGATCGGCTCGTCCAGTTGCACGCCGCTGGCGGCGTCGCGTTCACCGTCGATGGTGGTGGCGCTCAGTTCTACCGGGGCAGCATCCGCCCAGGCAAGGTTGCAGGTGCCCATGAGGAGCACCAGGGAGGTTTTGCGAAGCATGTTGGTGTGTCTTCCACGCAAAGGTCATGGCTGACCGCGAACGCGCACAGTCAGGCGCGCCCGGCTGAGGTCAGGCGAAATGAGGTACGGCTGCGGGGAAGGTGGCAGGGGAGGCGCGGGGGTTGAGGGCGGGGCGTTGATAACGCGGCGGCGGTTGCGCCCAGCTGCGCACCACGATGGGCGAGGTGGCCACGGCTTGCGCCGGGGTGAACGACCAGCCGCTGCTGCTGAGCGGCACGGCCAGGCCGAACGAGGAGCACACCGGGCAATCGAGCTGGGCCATGTGCTGGTCGCCGCCAGCGCCTTCCAGGTCGATGGCTACGCCGTGTTCGCTGTTGATCGAGCAGAAACCGCCTTCCAGGCCGGCCAGGCGCAGGCCACCCATCTGGCCATGGTGCAGGCCACACAGAACCAGGCTGAACAGGACGCTGGCGTAGAGCGTCCAGGCGGTCAGCGTGCGGGTGTGTCGGGTGGTTTTCATGGCGGCGAATCTACCACCCGGACGAACGGTCGGGTAGTGCTTCGGCCTTGATATTTTGCGGCGCTTTGCGCCCCGGGGTTCTGTCAGGCCGCGCGCTCCAGTACATCCAGCAAATCGACGAACTCCAGCGCCAATTTGTGCCGCGGCGCCAGGTGCACCAGCGGCACTGAGGTATGGTGCGACTCACGCATCTTGATCGAATGGCTAAGGTATACCGGCAGCACCGGCATGCCCTCGCTGCGCAATTGCTCGACCAGGGTCTGGTGCAGTGCGGTGCGCCCGGCGAACTGGTTGACCACCACACCTTCCACCTGCAACGCCGGGTTGTGGTCCTGGCGCAGTTCTTCAACCTCGGCCATGACGTTGTGCAGGGCCTGGCGCGAGAAACTGTCGCAGTCGAACGGAATCAACAGCCGCTCGGCCGCTACCAGCGCGCTGAAGGTATAGAAGTTGAGCGCCGGTGGGGTGTCGATGTAGATCCGCTCGTAGTCCTCGCCCAGCTCCACCAGCAGCTTGCGCAGCTTGTTGATCTTGAACTTGCGATCCAGCTTCCCTTGCAGGTCGCTGAGGTCGGGGCTGGCGGTGACCAGGTGCAGGTTGCGGTAGCGGGTCTCGGTGATCGCCACCCGGTGCTTCTTGCCGGCAGCGGTGACCGGCGACAAGGTCTGGCGGAAGAAATCGGCGATGCCGGAAGGAATAGCGTCATTGACCAGCCCGGTCAGGTAGTAGGTGGCATTGGCCTGCGGGTCGAGGTCGACCAGCAAGGTCCGGTAGCCTTCGGCGGCACTGGCTGCGGCCAGGTTGCAGGCGATGCTGGACTTGCCGACGCCACCTTTCTGATTGAAAACCACACGACGCATCAGACGTTCATCCATGAAGTGAAAATGTCAGGTTGGGGTCAATCCTATGACTGTAACAAGACAGTTTCATGACAATGAATGTTACAACCTGCCCATTCATTATTGTGTGTTCCGGCCCTTTCGCGGGTGAACCCGCTCCTACAGGTTATGCACCGCCCTTGAGGGCTGCGGGGTACCTGTGGGAGCGGGTTTACCCGCGAAGAGGCCGGAACAGACAAGCAAGGGCGCTCAGGCAACAACCACCCGATTGCGCCCCTCCTGCTTGGCCCGGTAAAGCGCCCGGTCAGCCTCGCTGAACGCATCCCCCGGTTCGCTCTCGGCCTCGCCATCCCAATGTGCCACCCCCAGCGACACCGTCACCGCGCCCACCGGCTCCACCGGCGTATCCTGCACCGTTAGCCGCAGCCGCTCGGCCACCCCTGCCGCAACGTCCAGGCTAGCCCCCGGCAGCAGCATCAGGAACTCCTCGCCGCCGGTGCGGCACAGCAGGTCACCCTCGCGGCAGCAGCGGCGCATCAGCTCCGCCAACCGGCGCAACACCTGGTCACCCACCTCGTGCCCGTGGCAGTCGTTTACCCGCTTGAAATGGTCGACATCCAGCACGATGGCCGCAAACGGCCGGCCTTCGGCTTCCAGCAACGACAGGCTGAACTCCAGGCTGCGGCGGTTGCCCAGGCCGGTCAGCGGGTCGGTCTGGGCGTCGCGGTTGAGCCGACCGATGCGTTCATGCAGCAGGTTCAGCCCGAACAGCAGCGCGCGCTTCAACTCGGCCGCCTCGAAATACCAGGCCGGTACCCGATGCAGGCGTTCGGCAGTGCCGGCCCGATCCATCGAGCGGGCGCCGGCGGCCAGCTGCCACAGCGGCCGAGCGATGGTCATGGCCAGCCACCACAGCAGCATGCTGCCCACGAGTGCCAACGGCGCGGAGGTGCCGACCACGTTGAGGATCAGATGGCTCAGTGGCATCACCGTCTGGGTCAGCGGCTGCTGCGCCACCACGCCCCAACCGGCGCTGGGCACGGTGGCGTATCCGGCGAGCATTTCCACGCCGAGGCTGTTGGTCAATTGCCGGGTACCATTGCCCAGGCCCGCCAGCTGGTCGATCAGTGCATTGCCCTCAACCACCGTACCCACCCGCTGACTGTCGGGGTGGTAAAGCAGACGGCGGTTGCGGTCGACCACGTACAGGTAGGAACCGTCCTTGTAGAAATGCTCGCCCAGCAGGCTGTTGAGAATGTTGTGTTCACGCAGGTACAGGCTGCCGCCGACATACCCCAGGTAGCGGCCGTTGCTGTCGTAAATGGGTTGCGACAGCGCCACCACCAGGTTGTTGGCCGCCGAAATGTAGGGCGTCGACACCAGTGGGCGGCGCGCCTGTAGCGCCTCCTGGACACCGGGAGAATGCATGTGCTTGCCGACCAGGTGCCGCAAGGGGGCGGGAGAAACCGCCAGCAGCACCCCGTTGGCATCGATCACGAACGTGGAATTGAAGGCCATGCTCTGGCTCAGGACACGCTCGGCCTCCGCCTGCAGGGCGACGGCGTCACCCAGCTGGCGGCCTTGCACGCCCGCGCTGAACGACAGCTGTTGCAAGGCGTTGCCGATAAAAGTCTCGGTAATGCTGGCCAGCTTCATCGCATACACCCGGTTGGCTTCCAGGGCGTGGTCGATCAGCAATTGGCGTTGCACCCGGTAGCTGGCGAAATAGCTGGCGCACAGCATTACCACGGCAGTAAGGGCGCAAAGCACCAGAATGAGTGTGCGTAGATCCAGGCGCAATCCGTGCTTGGTGTGTGACAATCCTGACCTCGAGTGATCAAAAACCGGCTACGAAATGTGGGCAACATTACGCGTTATGGGCGCAGTGGGGAACTGCGTTCAGGAGCCTGCGTTTTCCAGCGCGTCCAGCTCGTCTTCAACCTGTTGCATGCGCTGCTGCGCCAAGGCCTGCGCCTTTGCGTCGCGGGCCGATTCGCGCATCAGGGCAGTGAGCTTCTCGCTCAGGCGTTTGCCGGCCTCGGTGTCTTCCAGGGCGCGGGCCTTCGCCGGGTCCTGGGTGGCCTCGACGATGGTGGCGAACTCGGCATCGCTGAAGTTCTTTTCGCTGTACAGGCGGAACAGGTCCTGGCGCTGGTCCTCGACCGTCAGGTGCTTGCGCAGCACGCCCTGGATGGTCGCCTGCGACAGCTGCGGGTGCGTGCGGCCGAGCAGCGCGGCCATGCGCTCGATGTTGTGCGTGTAGGCATCCTGCAGCGGAAGCTGGGCCAGGATCTGTTCTTCGCGGGAGGGTTTCTGGTCGCAGGCGGTGAGGGCTGCAGTCAGCAGCAGGGGCAACATCAACTTCTGGAGGCGAGGCATGGTGTGGCCTGGTTGGGCAGTGAGTGCTGCCGATTATACGGCAGTTGTGGTCGCCTGATGGATTTTGCGGGCCGCTGTGCGGCCCCAGGATTTTTCAGGTCACGCGAAACATCAGAACCCACCCCCCAACGGCCATTCCACCGCCAACCGAATCTGGTCCCCATCCAGCTCCGCCTGTGCCGTATTGCCTCGATGCACGTTATGCCGCAGCGAAAACGCGGTGCCCTTGGCCTTGCCGCTCTGCACCACATAGCGTGCCTCAAGGTCGCGCTCCCAATGCTTGCCCCCCTTGCCATACCCCAGGTAGGCATACCCTCCCGCAGGGTCGACATGGGTACCGTCGATATCGAACCCGCGCACGTACAACGCCGTCAGGTTCAACCCCGGCACGCCGTAGGCGCCCATGTTCAGGTCATAGCGCGCCTGCCACGACTTTTCGTTCGGCGCGTTGAAGTCCGACATCTGCACCGCGTTGGCAATGAAGATCGCCCCTCGCGTCACGTAGTCGAATGGCGTGTTGCCGTCCACCTGCTGCCAGCCCAGGCTGAAACCGTGCGGCCCATGGTCGTAACGCGAGACCAGGCTCCAGGTGGTGTTGTCGATGCGCCCGGACAGCGCCTTGCCGGTGTCGGTGGTGCGGTAAAGGTTGAGGTCGAGGGTGAGGCTGCGGCGCTCATCCAGGGCATGGCTTAGGGTGCTGCCCAGGTAATGCTGGTTCCAGCTGTCCTGGTAACGTGAGGTGTACAGGCTGCCGCTGAAGGCGGCGCCGGGGTTCCACACCACGCCGGCCAGGTCGAAGCTGTTGCCTTGGCGGCCATTGGAGTAGTTCACCACGAAGCCTTGGTCGTGGCTGGATGCATTGCGGTCGGCGTTTTCGTTGAAGTGCCCGGCCACCAGCCTGAGGTCGTCGAACTCGGTGCTGTCAAGGAAGAACCCGGTCGCTGTCTCGGGTAGCAGGCGGCTGTCGGATGAACTGAACACCGGGGTCTTGACCCGTTGCTCACCGTAGGACAGCACGGTATCGGCCATGCGCAGTTTCAATGCTGCGCCGGCACGGCTGTATTCGTTCTTCGGGTGCCCCTCGTTATCCACCCCGAGCAAGCGTGCCTTGCCCACGCGCCCGCCGCCGCTGTCGAGTTGCACGCCCAGGTAGGCGTGGGCGTCGACCCCGACACCGATCAGCCCCTGGGTGAAACCGGACCGGAAGGTGCCCATCAGGCCATAGGCCCATTCCTCGGCCTTGCCGCTACGTTCATCGCGCGGCTTGTAGGCGTTGCGCCCGGCACTGTTGCGCCCGCCATGCTTGTAGTCGCGCTGGTCGAATACGCTGCGGTTGAGCAGGCTCCAGCGGCCATCCTCGACAAAACCGTTGCTTTGCGATTGGGCGGAGTCGGCCAGCGCAGGGGGCGCGAGCAGGGCGCTGGCGAGCAGCAGGGCGACAGGGCGCGGCATAGGCAGAACTTCCTGTTCAGGGGGCGCGCAAACGCAAGATGTGCGCGCCGTCGAAGGGGTCGATGAGGTAGTGGGCATGCACGCCGAAAGTGTTCAGCAGGCGCTCGGGGGTGAGCACCTCGAGCGGTTTGCCGAGGGCGACCAGTCGGCCTTTGTCGAGCACCGCTACGCGGTCGCAGGTGAGCGCCTGATTGAGGTCGTGCAGGGCCACCAGGGTGGTCACCGGCAAGGCCTGCACCTGTTGCAACAGGCTCAGCTGGTGCTGGATATCCAGGTGGTTGGTCGGCTCGTCCAGCAGCAGCACCTGCGGCCGCTGTGCCAGGGCTCGGGCGATGTGCACCCGCTGGCGCTCGCCCCCGGACAGCGACCCCCAAAGGCGTGCGCGCAGGTGCAAAGCGTCGAGGTCGGCCAGGGCCTGCTCGACGATCGCGCGGTCTTCCCGGGAGAACGGCGCCAGCACCGACAGCCAGGGGGTGCGGCCCAGGGCAACGGCATCGAACACGCTGATCGCATCGAGGGTGTCGGCCTGCTGTTCGACCAGCGCCAAGGCCTGGGCTACACGGCGGCGGGGCAACTGTGCCAGCGGTTCGCCCAGCAACTGCACGCTGCCGTTGCCTGGCTTGCGCAGCCCGGCCAGCACCTTCAGCAGCGAGGACTTGCCGGAACCGTTGGGGCCGACGATGCCCAGGGTTTCACCGGCGACAACGCTCAGTTCGATATCGCTGAGCACGGTATTGCCGGCCAGTTGCAGCCCCAGGTTCTGGCAACTCAAGGGGGCCAGCTGTAGCGCCGTCATGACCGTCATGGGCGCCCCCGGCGGCTGACCAGGATCAGCGCGAAGACCGGTGCGCCGAGCAGAGCCGTGACTACGCCCACGGGGATCACCTGGCCAGGGATCAAGATGCGCGACAGGATGTCGGCGGTAATCAGGAACAGTGCTCCGCCCAGTGCGCTGGCGGGCAGCAGGCGGCTGTGCCCGGGGCCGAGCAGCAGGCGCAGGGCATGGGGGATCACCAGCCCGACAAAACCGATGGCGCCGACGATGGACACCATCACCGCGGTCACCAGCGCCGCGCAGCTGATCAGCAGCAACTGGGTACGCCGCACCGGGATGCCCAGCGACGCCGCCGAGTCGGCACCGAAGGTGAAGGCATCCAAGGCACGGCGATGCCACAGGCACACCAACAGCCCGAACAGTACAACTGGCACGGCCAGCCACACCGAAGGCCAACGTACGCCACTGAGGTTACCCAGCAGCCAGAACAGGATGCCGCGCGCCTGCTCGGCGGTGGCCGACATGGTGATGAGGAAGGCGGTAAGGGCGTTGAACAGTTGCGAGCCGGCGATCCCGGCAAGGATCACCTGGGCATTGTTGCTGCTGGGGCCGGCTGCCCGGGCCAGCAACAGTACCAAAGCGAACGCTGCCAGGGCACCGATGAACGCGCCGCCGGACATGCTCAGCGCCAGGCTGCCGAAGCCCAGCAGGCCCACCAGCACCGCACCGGTCGAGGCGCCGGCAGACAGCCCCAGCAGGTAAGGCTCGGCCAACGGGTTGCGCAACAGTGCCTGGAGGATCACGCCGCAGGTGGCCAGGCCGGCGCCGCAGGCCGCGGCAACCAGGGTGCGGGGCAGGCGGTAGTTCCAGACGATGCCGGCGTCGATCGGGTCGACCGGGTAGCCGGCCTGCCACAGTTGGTTGGCCAGTACCTGGCCGACCACGCCGGGCGACAGGTTGGTTTCGCCGATGGCGGTGCCGGCCAGCAGGGCCGCCAACAGGGCGGCCAGGGCAACGGCGATGCAGGGTAGCAGGCGCATCATCACTGGGCTGCTTTGCCGCTGGCGAAGGCGGCGGCCAGTGTCTGCAGGCCGCTGAACAAGCGAATGCCGGCCTGCATGGCGTCGGCGTCGAGGATGATGATGCGGTCGTGCTTCACCGCGTCCATGTTGCGCGTTACCGGGTCGCTACGCAGGAATGCCAGCTTCTTCTGGTAGTCGTCGGCGGGGTAGCGGCGGCGGTCCATGCGGGCAATGATCAGCCAGGTGGGGTTGGCCTTGGCCAGGGTTTCCCAGCCTACGGTCGGCCATTCTTCGCTGGACTCGACCACGTTGCGCACGCCAAGGGTGCGCAGCATGAAGTCGGCGACCCCCTGACGGCCCGCCACATAGGGGTCGATGTGCAGATCGGCGCTGGAGAACCAGAACAGCGCCGAGGTGGCGGACAGGTCGTTGTCGGCCAGTTGCGCCTTGGCACTGTCCAGGCGGCCTCTGAGCTCGGCATTCAGGGCCGTGCCACGGTCCTGCACGTCGAAGATTGCCGCCAGCTGGCTGACGCTCTTGTAGATAGTGTCGACCTGGAACGCCTGCAGGCGGGTGCCATCGGCACCCACCAGGTTGTCCTTGCCTTCGCAGTCCGATGGCAGCAGGTAGGTGGGGATGCCCAGTTCATCGAACTGTTCGCGGGTGGCGACCGCCCCCTGGGCACCGACCATCCATTCGAACTGCACCGTCACCAGTTGCGGGCGCTTGCCCACTACCGCCTCGAAGCTGGGCTCGTTGTCGGCCAGGCGCGGCACCTTGGCGTTCTGCACCTGATACTCGGGCAGCACATTGTTGAACCACAGCGAGGTGGCCGCCAGTTTGTCGCCCAGCCCCAGCGCGTAGAGCATCTCGGTACTGGCCTGGCCAATGGTGACCGCGCGTTGCGGCGCCTGGGCGAAGGTTTGCGGCTTGCCGCAGTTGTCGACCGTCAGCGGGTAGTGGGTGGCAGCAGCCTGGGCCAGGCCGGTGAGGCCGAGGCCGGCGAGCAGGGTGGCAAAACGGGGCAGCATGCTGGGCGATCTCCTATCGGACAGTTCGGGTGAGGAACGCACGGACAGGCATCGCCGAGCCCCCGCTGGCGGCAGGGGCAACACTGATGGCCAATCCCGGACACCCCGCCGGTTGGTGAATGTAGGCCGGCAGGTCTCCTGACTGGTGCGTCATGGCCTGGCTCCGGCCTTCCCGGGTTCGTGGCCCAGTGGCATCGATGGAGCAGGCTCGGCACCTACAGTTGCGGGGGCAGTTCCGTTTGGCCCGAATTGGCGGGCCTGGGATTCCCTATTGATTCCGTGGTGGAAACCGGCGGCCGGCATGGTAGACCATCGTGCCGCCGGGTGAAAACGCTTTTCAGAAGTACTTCAGCCAGGTGATGTCGCGCCGCCGCGCCTTCAGGCGGGCGAACCAGCGCACCGGCAGGTACAGCGAAACCGCCAGCAGCACTGCCCCCAGCCACACGGCGGCGATGCCGTCGAAGCCGAAGTAGTCGCCATGGTTGCGGCCGAACAGCGCCACGCTGGTCAGGTACAGCAGCTTCAGCACATACAGGTGCAGCAGGTAGAAGAACATCGGTGCCGCGCCGAACACCGCCAGGGCACTGATCCAGCGAGCCTGGCCGGCGCGTTCGAAGGCGCGCAGCAACAGCAGGCCACAGCCCAGGGTCAGGGCCAGGAACAGCAGCGATGGCGGGTACTTGGTGATGTTGAAGAAGCTCATCAGGGTTTGCGTGACGGTCGGGTAAACGCTCCATGGCGCCTCGCCGTAGCCGTTGACCAGGCGCAACACGACAAAGCCCAGCAGCGCGATCAGCCCGGCCAGCAGCAGGCGATGCTGGCGTTGGCCGGCCTCGCTCGCGCGGGCGAACCAAGGGCCCAGGCCGTAGCCCAGGGCGATGACCCCGATCCACGGCAGCACGGGGTAGGAGGTGCGCAGGCGCAGGCTTTCGGAGAACTCCAGCCAGCCCCGGTCATGCAGGATCGCCCATGGCACGTGCAGGGCGGATTCGACGCCGAAGTGCAGACCATCGAGCAGGTTGTGGCCGGCGATGATGATTGCGCCCACGGCGATCAGGGCGGCACGTGGCAACCACACCAGCAGCGACAGGGCGATCATGCTCACGCCGATGGCCCAGATCACTTGCAGGTAGATGACGCTGGGCGGTAGCTGGAAGGTCCAGGCGAAATTGACCAGGGTGAACTCCAGCACCACCAGGAACAGCCCGCGCTTGAACAGGAACGCCGAGACATCGCCGCGGCCCTGGTGTTTCTCGCCGTACAGCCAGGCTGAAAGGCCGGTCAGCAAGACGAACACCGGCGCGCACAGATGGGCCAGGGTGCGGCTGAAGAACAGCGTGGGCTCGGTGGTATCAATGGCCATCGGGTCACTGACCTGGCGGTGCAGAAAGAAGGTTTCACGAACGTGGTCCAGGAGCATGAACAGGATTACCAGGCCGCGCAGGGCGTCGATGCTCTGCAGGCGCTGGGTGAGCAGGGTGGGGGTGGCACTGGCGCTTGTCATGGGAGGTCGCTGATAGGAATGGATGTCAACTGAAACGTTATCTTATAACTAAAGTGTGACGGGACGGTAGATGTTTTTGTGCTACCTGTGCCGGCCTCTTCGCGGGTAAACCCGCTCCTACAGGGATATCACAGAATTCGAATACGGTGAGGTCCCTGTAGGAGCGGGTTTACCCGCGAAGAGGCCGGTGCAGGCAGTTCAGATCAGAAGCTGTAATCCACCGTCGCAAAGTACGACCGTGGCATCCCCATCAGCCACTGCTGGCCACTGAACGCCGACTGCACATACTCACGGTCGAACAGGTTGTTCAACTGCAACCCTAGCCGCACATCCGGCAACACCTGCCAGCCGATGTCGGCATCCACCACGGTGTAGCCGGGGGCGCTCTGGGTGTTGGCGGTATTGGCATAGCGCTCGTCCACATAACGCGCGCCAATGCCGGCCTTTAGCCGCTGGCCGAAGCCTTTGCTCAGCCACAGGTTGGCGGTACGCCGCGGGACATTGGCCGGGCGATTGCCCGCACGGTCCTGCGCCACGGCACCGATCATTTCGTCGAAGTCGTCGTACCTTGCGCGCACGATCGCCGCATTGGCCGACACCTGCCACTGGTGCGCCAGCGCCAGTTCCAGGGTTGCCTCCAGGCCATCGGACGTCTGCTGGCCAGCCTGCTGCTTCTCGTGGGTGACCGGGTCATCCACCAGCAGCTTCTTCTTGACGATGTGGTAGGCCGCCAATGTCCATTCGCCACGCCCTTCCCAGAAGCGCTGCTTCAGGCCCACTTCGGTCTGCCTGGCCTCGGTCAGGTCGTAGTGCATCTGGTTGGCGCTGAGGCTGATGAGGTTGTCGACCCCATCCTCGCTGGTGGAGTACTGGCCATACAGCGACAGGTCGTCGCTGACCGCAAACACCAGCCCGGCACGCCAGTTGCCGCCTTGCAGGCTGCGGTCGCTGCGGCTGTCGGTGGTCAGTTTTTCCTGGTCGATGTGGTTCTGGTCGCGGCGCACGCCGGTGACCAGCGACAGGCGATCGCTCAACTGCAGGCGGTTTTCGGCAAACAGGGCAAAGGTGTGGGTGGTGGACAGCGTTTGCGGGCGTAACGGCGAGGCGCTGTGGAACCAGCCTGGTTGCGGCTGCCACGGGTCGACGTAGTCACCGCCCACATCGTTGTAGGGCGCGTTGCTGTCGACGTTGAAGCGGACCTTGTTGTACTCGGCGCCGACCACGGTCTTGCTGGCCAGGCCAAACAGCCTGTGGTCGAGGGTGAAGGCTTGTCGGTCGCCGAACTGTTCCTGGTTGTGCTTGATCTGCAGATAGCTGCCGCGCAGCAGCTGCTGGCGCCCTGCATCCCAGCTGTACTCCTCGGCATTGCGCCAGTGACGGCGGCTCTTGATGTAGTACAGCTGATTGCTGGCGCTGAGGTGATCGTTCAACGTCCAGTCGGTATTCAGGCGGGTCCATTCATCGACGTAATGCTGCACGTCGTCCTGCACGTTGTAGTTCTTCTTGCGCAGGCTGCTGCGGTAGTGGCCGTCGATCAGCGGGGTGCCGTAGTAGTTGGCAGGCTGCGCATCGCCGCGGTCGTGAGCGAGGGTGAAGCTGAGGTCGTCGCTGGCATCGAAGCGCAGCGCGGCGCTCAGCGCCAGGCTGCGTGACGGGGTGCGGTCGACCCAACCGTTACCGGTTTGCTGGTTCAGGGCCAGGCGGTAGCTCAGGCGCTCACCGAGGCTGCCGCCGCTGTCCAGGCCGAGCTGCTGGCGGTCCCACGAACCGTAGCCCAGGCGCAGGTGGTTGCGTACCTCGCCGGCAAACGGCTTTTTCGGGATCACGTTGACCACCGCCCCGGTGGCGCCTTCGCCATACAGCACCGAAGCCGGGCCGCGAATGACATCGATGCGCTCGACCATCCACGGGTCGACCGGGAACGTCTGGGTGCCGGCACCGGTGTACAGGCGTGCGCCGTCGAACAAGGTCATCACCGAGCCGTGCCCGGTAAAACCGCGGGCGGACAACCCCGTGCCGCCGTCGCCCGGGGAGCCGATGTAGCTGATGCCCGCTGAGCGGGTCACCGCGTCCTGCACGGTGAGGTTGTTGCGCTGCTGGATCTGTTCGGCGCTGATGCTGCTGGTGCTGGCCGGTGTCTCCAGGGCGCTGAGGCCCAGGCGCGAACCAGCCTGGGTCGGTGTGGCCAGGTCGATGGCGTGGCTGTCGAGCGTGTCGGTGATGGCCGTGGAAGGCAGGGCCAGTGGTTGTCGCTCGAGGTCATCGGCCAGGGCCGGCAGGGAAACGGCCAGGCAGGCCGCCAAGGGGTGAAGCTTGAAGATACGGGACATGTCGTTCCACTACTGCAGGAATGAATGGATCCCGGTGGAAAACACGCAAAGGCGCACCGTGCACGCAGGCGCACGCACGGATACCGGCCTGCGCCCGCCCACCGCGGGTTGCCAAGTGAAGCTCCAGGCCGGTCTCCGGGCTTGCGAGGGGCATGAAACCTTCACCTTCCCATGCAAGTGCACAGTGGTATCTCGAAGGGTTCGCTCGCTTACCGTTGCGGGGGCAGCGCCGGACTTGTCGTGGGCAACACGACGCACCGGCTTCCCGTTTCACCCTGCGCGCGGCGGCGCAGGGCACCTGAAACTGGCGGGCATATGACCATTGAAACGCGGGGGCGTCAATTCTGCCGGCTACCAGTGGAACAACTCTCGTCGTGCCCCCTCGGTAATCGCCACGATCCCCGGGTGCTTGACCTTGCGCTCCACCGAAATGGCATAGAACGACTCGTGCACCGCCTCGGTCTGCCCGATCAGCTCCACGCCATATTGGCGGCACACCTCCTGGGCGATCACGCTGGGCGCGACGAAGATGCCGCTGCCCGACTGCCCGAATGCCTGCATCAAGGCACTGTCATCGAACTCGCCCACGATCCGTGGCTGCACCTGCTGCTCACCCAGCCAGCGCAGCAGGCGGCTGCGTACCACGGTTTCCTGCCCGGGGATAAGCAATGGCGCATCCTGCAGGCAGGCGGGGAAGGGGCCTTCCAGGCGGTGTGCCAGCGCCGGGGTGGCGAAGAAGCTCAACCCGCATTCGCCCAGTTTCTGGCTATAGCCCTTGATGTCCAGGTGGCTGGGCATGGGGCTGTCGGAAATCACCAGGTCCAGGCGCTGGATCGCCAGGTCGGCCAGCAGCCGTTCGAGCTTGTCTTCGCGGCAGTTGATGCGCAGCACGTCGTCCAGCTCCATGGTCGGTGCCAGCAGGCGGTAGACGATGGACTTGGGTACCACGTCCGCCACACCCACGCGGAACAGGATCTGCTCCTGCGGGCCGGCCCGCAGCATGGCCTCCAGTTCGCTTCCCAGCTGGAACATCTGCTCGGCATAGATCAGCGTCTGGCGCCCGGTTTCGGTCAGTTCCAGCTGGCGCCCCACGCGCTGGAACAACTCCAGGCCGTAGGTCTGTTCGAACAGGCTGATCTGCCCGCTGATGGTTTGCGGGGTCAGGTTCAACTGTTCGCTGGCGCGGGCGATGCTGCCGGTCTTGGCCACGGCCCAGAAGTAGTGCAACTGCCGATAGTTGAGCATCGGTATCGTTCCGGATTCGTAAAAACCGAAGTATAACCGCTGAAAATACGAATTTTCCGGATGTGTTGCGCTCTTTAGAATGCGACTCCATCAGGCGCCGTGTGCGCCGCCGGAACATGAAAAGCGAGGAACCCATGCTGCAACTAAAATCCATCGGCACGCCGCTGGTGCTGGCCTTGGCCCTGTTCACCCTGGCCGGTTGCGAGCAGGCCGAGAAATCCGCCCAGCAGATGCTCGACCAGGCCGCACAGTCGGCCAAGCAGGCCATCGACGACACCAACAAGGCCGCACAGCAGGCGTTGAGCGAGGCCATCGGCAGCGAAGGGCACAAGCCCAAGGACGCCTACAAGAAAGAAGACACCCAGGAAATCTGACCCCCAACCGCTGCTGCAGGATTTGAACAATGGAATACTTGCTGGAACTCGTCGCTAGCCCTACCGCCTGGGTTGCCCTGGCTACGCTGGTGGCCATGGAAGTCGTGCTGGGCATCGACAACCTGATCTTCATCTCCATCCTGACCAACAAGCTGCCGGTGGAGTACCGCTCCAAGGCGCGCCGTATCGGTATCAGCATGGCCCTGGTCATGCGCCTGGCCTTGCTCAGCACGGTGGCCTGGATCGTCCAGCTGACCGACCCGGTGTTCGAAGTGTTCGGCAATGCCTTCTCCTGGAAGGACGTGATCCTGATTGCCGGTGGCCTGTTCCTGCTGTGGAAGGCGACCAAGGAAATCCACGAGAACGTCGACCCGCACGGGGCCAAGGAAGAAGCCAAGGTGTCGTCGACGGTTACCCTGGGCTTTGCCGCGGCGATCTTCCAGATCCTGCTGCTGGACATCGTCTTCTCGGTCGACAGCATCATCACCGCCGTGGGCATGACCGAGCACCTGCCTATCATGATCATTGCCGTTATCACTGCCGTGATCGTCATGATGGTGGCCGCCGACCCGTTGGCCAACTTCATCAACGACAACCCGACCGTGGTGATGCTGGCCCTGGGCTTCCTGATCATGATCGGCATGACGCTGATCGCCGAAGGTTTCGGCGCCCATGTACCGAAGGGTTATGTGTACGCGGCCATGGCCTTCTCGACGGCGATCGAGATCCTCAACATCCTGGCCCGTCGGGCACGGTTGAAGCGTGAGGCGGCTGAAGGTTGATGTGAAAAAGCGGGGCGCTTGCGCCCCGTTCGCGGGTGAACCCGCTCCCACAGGTCCCCGCCGTTTCTGAAGGCAGCGGAGGACCTTGTGGGAGCGGGTTCACCCGCGAATGGGCCTCGGAAATCTCTGAATCAGTGCACCCCGGCATGCCGCCGCGACCGGCGCACAGGCTGTGGCTTGGCGGGGGGCTGCGGTGGCAGGTGGTGGTGGGAATGACGCCGCACGATACGCAGTACACCCCATAGCATGGCGGCTGCAACGCTCAGCCACATGCCAACCAGCATGAGGATTGCCATGGTCAGGCTCATCTGTGCCTCCATCTCTACGGGCCGCGCTCGGTCGCCGACGCTGGCCTTCCAGACACTGCTTTAGTCTAGTCTTTCGCCTGTGACGTTCCATTGACCAAAGGTCTATTGCTTGGTCCGATTTGCTCCTAAGCGGTGTCGGACTATACCCGCGCCGCTGTCCGACCTATGATCGGTGGCCAGAGCCGGGCGCTGCCTGCCCGGCGTTGGAGCAAGCGAGTGTCCATGCAGCAACCTTCGTTCAAGACCATCCCTCGTCGGCTGCTGGCTGCCTGCCTGGTTGCAGCCAGCCTGGCCGGTTGCGCCAGCGCACCCTCCGGCAACCTCAAGGGCCTGCCGCAGCGGGTCGAGATCAGCAGCGTGCCGTTCTACCGTGGCAACGCCAACCACAGCGGGGCCATGGCATTGGCGGCGGTGCTGTCGCAACAGGGGGCTCCGATCACGCCGGGGCTGCTGGACAAGCCGCTGAACCTGCCGCAGGGCGCCGAGGCGCTGGACACAGGCATCCCACGGGTGGCGCGCGACTACGGCATGGTGGTGTATCCGCTGGACAAGCAGCTGGACGCGCTGTTGACCCAGGTGGCGGCGGGCAACCCGGTGCTGCTGCGTTACGAGGATGGTTCGGCCTGGTGGAGCGAGCCACGCTACGCCGTGCTGATCGGCTACGACCGCTACAAGCAGCGGGTGCTGTTGCGCTCGGGCATGCACCGGCGGCAGTTGATGGCGTTCGATGATTTTGCCTCGGCGTGGGCGAAGCTTGGGAGCTGGGCGGTGCTGGTACAGCCACCTCGGCAGCTGCCAGCCCAGGTGGACCGCCAGCGCTGGTTGCAGGCTGCCGATGAACTGGCCCGGGCGGGGCAGGAGATTGCGGCGAAGCAGGCTGTGAGTAGCCTGAACAAATAGCTTTGTCTGTACCGGCTCTTTCGCGGGTAAACCCGCTCCCACAGGAAACCCGCTGCCCTCAGGTCCAGTGATGTCCCTGTGGGAGCGGGTTTACCCGCGAAGAGGCCAGCCCTGCCTACATCAGAAGCCCAGGCGATCGCGCAGGCTGTAGTACCAGGCGCCAATGGCGCTGAACGGCACGCGCAGCATCTGGCCACCCGGGAACGGGTAGTGCGGCAGGCCGGCGAAGGCGTCGAAACGCTCGGCCTGGCCACGCATGGCCTCGGCCAGCACCTTGCCCGCCAGGTGGGTGTAGGTCACGCCGTGACCCGAGCAGCCCTGGGAGTAGTAGATATTGTCGCCGATACGGCCAACCTGTGGCAGGCGCGACAGGGTCAGCAGGAAGTTGCCGGTCCAGGCGTAGTCGATCTTCACGTTTTTCAGTTGCGGGAAGGCCTTGAGCATCTTCGGACGGATGATCGCCTCGATGTTGGCCGGGTCACGCGCGCCGTACACCACGCCACCACCGAAGATCAGGCGCTTGTCGCTGGTCAGGCGGTAGTAGTCGAGCAGGTAGTTGCAATCCTCGACGCAGTAGTCCTGCGGCAGCAGGGTGCGCGCCAGTTCGTCGCCCAGCGGTTCGGTGGTGATCACCTGGGTGCCGCATGGCATGGACTTGCTGGCCAGCTCCGGCACCAGGTTGCCCAGGTAGGCGTTGCCGGCGACGATGATGAACTTGGCGCGGACCTTGCCCTGCGGGGTGTGCACCACCGGGTTGGCGCCGCGCTCGATGCGTACGGCCGGGGTTTGCTCATAGATGATGCCGCCCAGCGACTCGACCGCAGCGGCTTCGCCCAGGGCCAGGTTCAGCGGGTGGATGTGGCCGCCGCTCATGTCCAGCATGCCGCCCACATAGTTGTCGCAGGCGACCACTTCGCGGATGCGCTTCTGGTCCATCAGCTCCAGCTGGTTGTGACCGAAGCGTTCCCACAGGCGCTTTTGCGACTCCAGGTGGCCCATCTGCTTGCTGGTGAGGGCAGCGAACACGCCACCGTCCTTCAGGTCGCACTGGATGTTGTACTTGGCCACGCGCTCACGAATGATGCGCCCGCCTTCGAAGGCCATGTGGCCCAGCAGCTGGGCCTGCTTGGGGCCGACGGTGCGCTCGATGACGTCGATGTCGCGGCTGTAGCTGTTGACGATCTGGCCGCCGTTGCGGCCCGATGCGCCGAAGCCGACCTTGGCTGCTTCGACGATGCTCACCTTGAAGCCGTTCTCCAGCAGGAACAGGGCGCTGGACAGACCGGTGTAGCCGGCGCCGATGATGCACACATCGGTTTCCACCTCACCCTGCAGCGCCGGACGTGGCGGCACCGGGTTGGCCGAGGCGGCGTAGTAGGACTGGGGGTAGGGGGTGTTAGCCATGCTGCAGGAACCTCGTGTTTTATATTTTTAACGAATGTACCGATGCTATCAATAATAATAAACACCCGCTAGTCGTCCGTTGAAAATCCTTTACTCGGTCCCCGCCAGCGCACTTTTCTATAAAGAGTTTAAGATTCAGTAGGTTAGCGCGAAAAAAAGTGTTGACAGGGTTTTTGGAATGGGTAGAATGCGCACCACACGACAGGCACATAGCTCAGTTGGTTAGAGCACCACCTTGACATGGTGGGGGTCGTTGGTTCGAGTCCAATTGTGCCTACCAAATCGAAGAAGGGGTGATCCGCAAGGGTCACCCCTTTTTTCATTGGGTTCTCGCGGCCTGGTGCTGCGCAGCAGGCCCTTATGCACGAATTCGCAAAGTTTTTGATTTTTCTGAAAAAAACGCTTTACAGGTACGCATTTGATCACTAATATGCGCACCACACGACAGGCACATAGCTCAGTTGGTTAGAGCACCACCTTGACATGGTGGGGGTCGTTGGTTCGAGTCCAATTGTGCCTACCAAATCGAAAAAGGGCGATCAGTAATGATCGCCCTTTTTGCTGTGCGCATGAAGCAGCGTGTAACGTTTGGTCGCGGTTCGGGGCATTGCCCGGCGTGCTAGAATCCGCCCCTTCGAATCTGGAGGTACACGCGTGCGCAAACTGGCTGTGGTAATGGCAGTGCTCGCCCTGGCGGGCTGTGAGAACGAGGTCGAAGGCGTGCACAAACAGGTGGCCGAACACCTGCACAACCCCAAGACCGCCAAGTTCGGCAACGTTCGGATCGACACCCAGGGCACCATTTGTGGCCAGGTCCGTGGCAAGGATGATGCCGGGCAGTACGAGGCCTACCGCAGCTACGTGGCCATCAAGCGCGATGGCCAGTACGAAATCATCGTCGACGACAGCGGCAACAACCTGCGCATCCGCGAGATGTGCGGCGGCGCCGAGCTGCAGCGCCGCGCCGAGGCCCTGGCTGGCCAGCCGGCCCCGCAAGGCTGGGATGTGGAAGTGATTCAGGGTGCAAACATGGGCGCGCTCAGCGACATGACCGCACGCCTGATCGAAAAGGGCATCCCGTCCTCGGTGGAGTACCGCGACGGCAAGCCGGTGGTGCTGATGGGGCCATTCCCCACCCGTGAGGAAGCCGAAGCGCGCAAGGCCGAGGTGATGGCCAAGCTGGGTACCGATTCGGTGGTGATTCAGCACGGCGCAGCGCGATAAACCCGGTTTCTGCAGGCGCGGCCTTTTGTGGGAGCGGCTTCCACAAGGCTGCTTGTGCAAGGTCGGCACGGCATAGTCACACGCGCGCTAGACATTGTCCGCACAGTTTTGGCTATGCTTGTCAGGAAGAAGCCGAACGGGGAGGGCCTCATGTCTACACTGGAGCGGGCCATTGCCGTGGCCGCCAGGGCGCATGAAGGGCAATACGACAAGGGTGGGGCCGCTTATATCCTCCACCCGCTACGCGTGATGATGCGGGTTTCCACAACCGAACAACGGATTGTCGCGGTGCTGCACGATGTGATCGAAGACACCCCGCTGACCCTGTCCGACCTGGCGCGCGAGGGTTTCGCGCTGAAAATCCTTGCCGCCTTGCTGGCGCTCAGCCGCCGTGAGGGCGAGGCCTACCAGGACTTCGTGGTGCGCCTGGGCGGTGACCCGCTGGCGCGCACCGTCAAGCTGGCCGATCTGGCCGACAACAGCGACCTTTCGCGCATCCCGTGCCCAGGCCCCACCGACCTGGCGCGGCTGGCGCGTTACCGCGAAGCCAGCGCCTACCTGCAGGCCTTGGCTTGAGGCTGAATGCAGTCAGTCTTCCTTCGGTACCGTCCAGAAAATCTGCACGCCGCCATCGTCGCGGTGGGCGAGGGTGACGTTATCGTTTTCGGCGATTTCCTCTAGCAGGGTTTCCCAATCTTCCGGGGTTTCCTGCTCCAGACGGAAGATCAACGCCGCACGGCTGCGCTGGGCGGTGGGGCTGTTGATGATTTTCTGAATGCGCATACCCAGTTGTTCATAGCTGCTTGGGGTGGCGGAGGCGGTGCTGGACACAAGTGTTTCCTTGTTTTTGCTGTATGCGCATACAGTATTTCACTGTAAGTAATTTCGCAACAGTCAGACAGCAAACGCCCCGCCTGGGCAGCGGGGCCGTTTGCATTTCAGGGGGCGGCTGGCGATCAGTACTCCCAGAAGATGCGCTGCAGCTCCTTGCTGTCCTGGGTCCTGGTCATCGCTACCATCGCCAGAATCCGCGCTTTCTGTGGGTTCAGATCATGGGCCACGACCCAGTCGTTCTTGTCATCCGGCTGCTCGGCGTTGCGCAGCACGAAGCCACCCTGGTTGACGTGCGACGAGCGAATGATCTGCACGCCGTTCTTGCGCAGCTCCTGCAGCGCCGGCACCACCCGCGACGACACCGACCCGTTGCCGGTACCGGCATGGATCAGTGCCTTGGCGCCATTCTGCGCCAGTGCCTTGTAGGCGGTGTCGGTGACGTTGCCATAGCCATAGGCGATGTCCACCTGCGGCAGGCTGCTGATCTGCTTGATGTCGAACTCGGAGTTGACCGTGTGGCGCTTGGCCGGCAGGCGGAACCAGTACGACTTGCCTTCCACCACCATGCCCATCGGGCCCCAGGCGCTCTTGAAGGCTTCGGTCTTGATGTTCACTGCCTTGCTGACATCGCGCCCGGACTGGATTTCGTCATTCATGGTCACCAGCACGCCCTTGCCGCGCGACTGCTTGTCGCTGGCCACGGCCACGGCGTTGTAAAGGTTGAGCATGCCGTCGGCGGACATGGCGGTACCCGGGCGCATCGAACCGACGACCACGATCGGCTTGTCGGTCTTTTCCACCAGGTTGAGGAAGTAGGCGGTCTCTTCCAGGGTGTCGGTGCCGTGGGTGATGACGATACCGTCCACGTCCTTGCTTTCGGCGAGTTCGGCAACGCGTTTGCCCAACTTGAGCAGGTCGTCGTTGGAAATGCTCTCAGAGGCGATCTGCATGACCTGCTCGCCGCGTACGTTGGCCAGGTCGGCCAGCTCCGGTACGCCGGCGATCAGCTTGTCGACGCCCACCTTGGCGGCCTGGTAGGTGGCGCTGTTGGCAGCGCTGGCGCCAGCGCCGGCAATGGTGCCGCCGGTGGCGAGGATGACCACGTTGGCCAGCTTCTGCTGGGTTTCCGCCTCTTTGGCCGAAACGGTGGCTGGAATGGCCAGCAGTACGGCGAGTGCGCTGGGGGCGAAGATTTTCAGTGCGGCATTCATCGTTATTGTTCTCTCTCTTCCTAATGAGATGGTTGTTTTGTCGCACAGGGTGCAAGGCAGGTTTCGTACCAGTTGCGCGCACGGCCCTTGTGGGAGCGGCCTTGTGTCGCGAAAGGGGCGCGCAGGGGCCCCGGATTCCGGCGCAACAACACACATTGCCGGGGCCGCCTTGCGGCCCTTTCGCGTCACAAGGCCGCCCCCCACATGAAGGTGCGTTCCATTCGAGATTCCGAACAAACGCAGGAAAAGACGTTCGGCTTTTCGGAAAAAATCCGGATAAACTGCGCCAAGCTCGACTTGACCTCCGACAGCCAAACGGATTTGACAAACCCCGGTCCTGTTTCCATAGTTAGGCAACGCAAACGTTTGCGATCCGACAAAAAACACAAGATTCGGAGTCATCGTCCATGAAACTGCCGTTCCCCGGTCGTCTGCTGGCCCTCGCGGTCATTTCCTCGCTGTCCCTGGCCCTGCCATTTTCTCCCGCCCATGCCGAAGACAAGCCCAAGGTCGCCCTGGTCATGAAGTCGCTGGCCAACGAGTTCTTCCGCACCATGGAAGACGGCGCCAAGGACTACCAGAAAGCCCACGCCGATGAATTCGAACTGATCGCCAACGGCATCAAGAACGAGACCGACACCGGCGAGCAGATCCGCATCGTCGAGCAAATGGTCAACGCGGGCGCCAAGGCCCTGGTCATTGCCCCGGCCGACTCCAAGGCGCTGGTATCGGCGGTGAAGAAGGCCATGGACCAGGGCGTTGTGGTGATCAACATCGACAACCGCCTGGACCCGGCGCTGCTCAAGAGCAAAGGCATCAGCGTACCCTTCGTGGGCCCCGACAACCGCAAGGGCGCGCGCCTGGTCGGTGACTACCTGGCCAACGAGAAGCTCAAGGCCGGCGACCAGGTCGGCATCATCGAAGGCGTGCCGACCACCACCAACGCCCAGCAGCGTACCGCCGGCTTCAAGGACGCCATGGACGCCGCGCAGATCAAGATCGTTTCGGTGCAGAGCGGCAACTGGGAAATCGACAAAGGCAACGCCGTCGCCGCCTCCATGCTCAACGAATACCCCGACCTGAAAGCCTTGCTGGCCGGCAACGACAGCATGGCCCTGGGCGCGGTCTCGGCCGTGCGTGCCGCCGGCAAGACCGGCCAGGTGCAAGTGGTGGGCTACGACAACATCAACGCCATCAAGCCGATGCTCGCCGATGGCCGTGTACTGGCCACCCTCGACCAGGCGGCCAGCCAGCAGGCGGTGTACGGCATCCAGGCGGCGCTGAAAATGGTCAAGGGCGAGAAACCCGACGTGGATGCCGACAACGTCATCCAGACCCCGGTCCAACTCATCACCAAACCCTGATCGCTGGCAGGAGAAACGGCCATGCCTGCATCGGCCAACGAAGTAGTGCTCGCCGCCAGCGGCCTGGGCAAGACCTACGCCCAGCCCGTGCTCGGCGAGGTCAGCCTGAACCTGCGTGCCGGCGAAGTGCTGGCCCTGACCGGCGAGAACGGCGCGGGCAAAAGCACCCTGTCCAAGCTCATCAGTGGCCTGGAAACCCCCACCACCGGGCACATGCGCTACCGCGGCCAGGCCTACGCGCCTGGCAGCCGCAGCGAGGCCGAGCGCCTTGGCGTGCGCATGGTCATGCAGGAACTCAACCTGCTGCCCACGCTGACCGTCGCGGAAAACCTGTTCCTCGACAACCTGCCCGGCCGCTTCGGCTGGATCAGCCAAAAGCGCCTGCGCCAACTGGCCGCGGCCGCCATGGCCCAGGTCGGCCTCGACGCCATCGATCCGGACACCCCGGTCGGCGAGCTGGGCATCGGCCGCCAGCAGATGGTCGAGATCGCCCGCAACCTGATTGGCGACTGCCATGTGCTGATCTTCGACGAGCCCACTGCCATGCTCACTGCGCGCGAAGTGGAGCTGCTGTTCACCCAGATCGAGCGCCTGCGCCAACGTGGCGTGGCCATCGTCTACATCTCCCATCGCCTGGAAGAACTGCAGCGCGTGGCCCAGCGCATCGTCGTGCTGCGCGACGGCAAGCTGATGTGCGACGAACCGATCCAGCGCTACAGCAGCGCCGAACTGGTCAACCTGATGGTCGGCCGCGAGCTGGGCGAGCATATCGACCTGGGCCGCCGGCAGATCGGCACGGCTTTGCTCAAGGTCGACAGGCTCAGCCGTGCCGACAAGGTGCGTGAAGTGTCGTTCGAGGTCAGGGCAGGGGAGATCTTCGGCATTTCCGGCCTGATCGGTGCCGGCCGTACCGAACTGCTGCGCCTGATCTACGGCGCCGACCGTGCCGACAGCGGCAGCATCGCCCTCGGCCAGCCGCCCAAGGCTGTCACCATCGACTCGCCCAAGGCTGCCGTGCAGGCCGGTATCGCGCTGATCACCGAAGACCGCAAAGGCGAGGGCCTGCTGCTGACGCAGTCGATCAGCGCGAATATCGCCCTGGGCAACCTCGGCGCGGTTTCACGGGCCGGGGTGCTCGATGGCGAAGCCGAAGCGGCATTGGCCGAACGCCAGATCCAGGCCATGCGCATTCGCAGTGCCGGCCCGCAGCAGGTGGTAGGCGAGCTGTCTGGCGGCAACCAGCAGAAGGTGGTGATCGGCCGCTGGCTGGAGCGCGACTGCCAGGTGCTGCTGTTCGACGAGCCCACCCGTGGCATCGACGTCGGCGCCAAGTTCGACATCTATGGCCTGCTGGCCGAGCTGGCGCGCCAGGGCAAGGCCCTGGTGGTGGTGTCCAGTGACCTGCGCGAGCTGATGCTGATATGCGACCGCATCGCCGTGCTGTCGGCCGGTCGCCTGATCGACACCTTCGAGCGGGACCATTGGAGCCAGGACCAGTTGCTGGCCGCGGCCTTTGCCGGTTATCAGAAACGTGACGCACTGCTGCATGAAGCAGCTCCCAGGATGGATGCATGAAAACCACCCCGCTCGACAGCCAAAGCGCCGCACCGGTGCGCCGCAGTGGCACCTATCTTGGCCTGGGTACCTACCTGGGCCTGGCCGGCGCCTTGCTGGCGATGATCGTGCTGTTCTCGTTCCTCAGCAGCCACTTCTGGTCGTACAACACCTTCAGTACCCTGGCCAACCAGATCCCCGACCTGATGATACTGGCGGTGGGCATGACCTTCGTGCTGATCATCGGCGGCATCGACCTGTCGGTGGGCTCGGTACTGGCGCTGGCGGCCTCCACGGTCAGCGTGGCGATCCTCGGTTGGGGCTGGGGCGTGCTGCCTTCGGCCCTGCTGGGCATGGCCGTTGCCGCGCTGGCCGGCAGCATCACCGGCGGCGTCACCGTGGCCTGGCGCATTCCGTCGTTCATCGTTTCGCTCGGGGTGCTGGAAATGGCCCGCGGCCTGGCCTACCAGTTCACCGACTCGCGCACCGCCTATATCGGCGATGCCTATGCCTGGTTCTCCAACCCCATCGCATTCGGCATCTCGCCGGCGTTCATCATCGCCTTGCTGGTGATCGTGCTGGCCCAGTTGGTGCTGACCCGCACGGTGTTCGGCCGCTACCTGATCGGCATCGGTACCAACGAAGAGGCCGTGCGCCTGGCCGGCATCGACCCGCGCCCGTACAAGGTGCTGGTGTTCGCCCTGATGGGCCTGCTCGCCGGCCTGGCCGCGCTGTTCCAGATCTCGCGCCTGGAAGCCGCCGACCCCAATGCAGGCTCCGGCCTGGAGCTGCAGGTGATCGCCGCCGTGGTGATTGGCGGTACCAGCCTGATGGGCGGGCGCGGCTCGGTCATCAGCACCTTCTTTGGCGTGCTGATCATTTCGGTGCTGGCTGCAGGGCTGGCGCAGATCGGTGCCAGCGAACCGACCAAACGCATCATCACCGGGGCGGTGATTGTCATCGCCGTGGTGCTCGACACTTACCGTAGCCGGCGTGCAGGCCGGCGGAACTGAAAACATGGCAACCATCAAAGACGTCGCGGCACTGGCGGGCATTTCCTACACCACCGTGTCCCATGTGCTGAACAAAACCCGGCCGGTCAGCGAGCAGGTGCGGTTGAAAGTCGAAGCCGCCATCGCCGAACTCGACTACGTACCCAGCGCCGTGGCCCGCTCGCTGAAGGCGCGCAGCACGGCCACCATCGGCCTGCTGGTACCCAACAGCGTCAACCCGTACTTCGCCGAGCTGGCGCGGGGCATCGAAGACGCCTGCGAGCGCAACGGCTACTGCGTGATCCTGTGCAACTCCGACGACAACCCGCAAAAGCAGCGCAGCTACCTGCGCGTGCTGCTGGAAAAGCGCATCGACGGCCTGGTAGTGGCTTCGGTAGGGCAGGACAGCGACCTGCTGCAAAGCCTGGCTGGTGTGCGCACGCCCATGGTGATCGTCGACCGCGAACTGGACGGTGTCGATGCCGACCTGGTGCGCATCGACCACGAGCAGGGCGCCTTCCTGGCCACCCAGCACCTGCTGGAACTTGGTCACCATGACATCGCCTACATCGGCGGCCCCGCCGAGACCGGTGTGACCCAGCTGCGCCTGAGCGGCTTCCGCCGCGCCATGGCCGAAGCCGGTGTGCCGGTGCGCAGCGACCGCGTGCTGCACTGCGACTTCACCAGCCCCGGCGGCCATGCAGCCGCAGGCCGGCTGCTGGAGGGCAAGCGGCCTACGGCGATTTTTGCCGGCAACGACATGATCGGCTTCGGTGTGCTGCGTGCCGCGGCCGAACGCAATATCAACGTGCCCGGCGAGCTGTCGGTGATCGGTTTCGACGACATCGAGCTCAGCCGTTACGTGTACCCACCGTTGACCACGGTGGGCCAGTCGATTCGCGAGCTGGGCGAGAGCGCCGCGTCGCTGTTGCTGGCGCGTATCGGCACCCCCCGGCAGGGCGCGGCAGAGCAACGCATCGTCGCCCCGCGCATTGTGCTGCGCGAGTCCACCGGGCCGCGCCCGGACCTGTTCAACGATTACCGCTGATGCTAAGGAAATGTCATGAATGCCAAGGTTGTGGTAGTCGGTAGCCTCAACATGGACCTGGTGGCCCGCGCGCAGCGCCTGCCCCGGGCCGGCGAAACACTCCCCGGCGAAAGCTTTTTCACCGTGCCGGGCGGCAAGGGGGCCAACCAGGCAGTGGCCGTGGCGCGCCTGGGCGGCAGCGTGGCGATGATCGGCAACGTCGGCGACGATGACTATGGTCGACAACTGCACCGGGCCCTGTATGTGGAAGGCATCGACTGCCAGGGCGTCACCACCTGCCAGGGCGTGTCCAGCGGGGTGGCGCTGATCACCGTGGATGCCGCCAGCCAGAACTGCATCGTCATCATCCCCGGTGGCAACGGCCTGCTGACGCCGCAGTCGGTGCAGCGGTTCGATGCGCTGCTGCAGGCGGCTGAAGTGATCATCTGCCAGCTGGAAGTACCGGCCGACACCGTGGCCTGGACCCTGGCCAGAGGGCGCGAGCTGGGCAAGCGGGTAATCCTGAACCCGGCGCCGGCGACCGGCCCCTTGCCGGCGGACTGGTTCGCCCACATCGACTACCTGACGCCCAACGAAAGCGAGGCCGAAGCCCTGACCGGCGTGACGGTGACTGACCTGGACAGTGCCCGACGTGCCGGCGAGCGCTTGCTGCAACTGGGCGCGGGCAAAGTGATCATTACCCTGGGCGCGCAAGGGGCCTTGCTGGTCACCCCGCAGGGCCATCAGCACTTCCCTGCGCCGGTGGTACAGCCGCTGGACACCACGGCAGCCGGCGATACCTTCATCGGCGGCTTTGCCGCTGGCCTGGTGCGCGGCCTGGGGGAGGGCGAAGCCATCGCTTTCGGCCAGCGCGCCGCAGCCCTGTCGGTTACCCGCGCCGGCGCCCAGCCGTCGATTCCCTACCTGGCGGAGCTTGCGCCATGAAGAAGACCCCGCTGCTGAACGTTGCCCTCTCGCGGACCATCGCCGGCATGGGGCATGGCGACATCCTGGTGATCGGCGATGCCGGGCTGCCGGTGCCGCCGGGCGTCGAACTGATCGACCTGGCCGTCACGCCTGGCCTGCCGGACTTCGCCAGCGTGTTGCGGGTTGTGCTGAGCGAGTTGCAGGTAGAGCGCCACGTGCTGGCCGAAGAAATGCAGAAAGTGGTGCCGCCAGCGCTGGTCGAGATCGAGCGGCTGAAGGGCAAGCTGGGCAAGCGCGAATGGCTGAGCCATGAAGATTTCAAGGCATTGACACGCAGTGCCCGTGCGGTAGTGCGTACTGGCGAGTGCCAGCCCTACAGCAACATCGCGCTGATTTCCGGCGTGACTTTCTAGCTCGTCGTCCTAGCCAGTGCAGAACCCCTGTGGGAGCGGGTTCACCCGCGAACACCGGCGAAGCCGGTGCCATCCACCGCGCTGCCTTCTTCGCGGGTAAACCCGCTCCCACAGGGATTTGCGGTGTATCAGGAATACCAATCCAGGCAACAGGAGTGCCACCCATGCTCAAACCCCTGCTACAAGGAATCGCCCTCATGGTTGCAGCCACCACCCTCCAGGCCGCCCCCATCGACCTGATCATCGACACCGACCCCGGCGCCGACGACGTGGTCGCGCTGTTTCTGGCCATGGCCTCGCCCGACGAGCTCAACATCCGCGCCATCACGACCGTGGCCGGCAACGTGCGCCTGGAAAAGACCTCGCGCAACGCCCGCCTGGCCCGCGAATGGGCCGGCCGCGAAGACATCCCCGTGTACGCCGGCGCCGCTCGCCCGCTGGTACGCAAGCCGATCTACGCCGCCGACGTGCACGGCGAAGAAGGCCTCACCGGCATCCAGGTCCACGAACCGAAAGCGCCGCTGGCCCAAGGCAATGCCGTGCAATACCTGGTCGACACCCTTGGCACCGCCAAGCCCCACAGCATCACCATCGCCATGCTCGGCCCACAGACCAACCTGGCCCTGGCGCTGATCCAGCGCCCGGACATCGCCAAAGGCATCAAGCAGGTGGTGGTCATGGGCGGTGCCCATTTCAACGGCGGCAACATCACCCCGGCGGCGGAATTCAACCTCTATGCCGACCCACATGCCGCCGAAGTGGTGCTGGCCAGCGGCGTGCAACTGATCTATCTGCCGCTGGACGTCACCCACAAACTGCTGACCAGCGACGCCCGCCTCAAGCAACTGGCGGCGGTGAACAACCAGGCCAGCAAACGGGTGGTGGATATCCTCAACGCCTACATCACCCACGACATGGACCTGTACGGCATGCCCGGCGGCCCGGTGCACGACGCCAGCGTCATCGCCTACCTGCTCAAGCCCGAGCTGTTCAGCGGCCGGCGCATCCATATGAGCATCGACAGCCGCGAAGGCCCCAGCTTCGGCCAGACCCTTGCCGACTGGTACGGCGTGCTCAAGCAGCCCGCCAACGTGATGTGGGTGGAGGAGGGCGATGCCCAGGGCCTGTTCGACCTGCTCAGCGCCCGTTTGGCGCGATTGGAATAGCCGTGTGCGGCGCGTAGCGCTCGAACACCTGGTCGAAGAAGCTGCGTGCCGCCTCGGCGCCGCGATCGCGCACCAGCAGGTCGATGGCAATCAGCAGCAACTCCTCCGGCGTGCCAGGGCTGTACGCGCTCTGGCCTTCGGCCCATTTGACCTTGATATCGGCTTCGATGCTGTGGCTGCTCATGAAAGGCTCTCGCTTGGGGCCCGGGACGAAGGGGCGAACACCTGACCCTGGTGTTCGATGGAGGCGGGGTGCGCTCCACTTCTTGCACTAAATCATGACTTTGCGTCAGTGACCTTGCGGCTTAAGCATATGGCAAACGCAGCGGGTTGTGCAAAATCCGGTCACGATTGCGTTTTCGCCTCGGCTGGCGAGTTCAGGCAGACTTGACCGGTTTTGCAACAAAAGATCAGCGGAACTGTCGGATCAGACAGTTCCCGGACCGATTTAGGAGGCTTCATGTTCCGTACCCGTGCTTACCTGGCAACCCTGGCGGTGGCTGCTGTCCTGGCTGGTTGCAGCACTGGTGGCAATTCTGCTGGTGGCGCTGCGCCAGCCACGCCGGCAGGCAACGATGGCCGCTGCGAAGCCAGCGGCGCCGATTTCGCCATTGGCAAGCCGGCCAGCGCCGAGCTGCTGGAGCAGGCGCGCAAGGCCAGTGGCTCGCAGATGGCCCGCATTCTCAAGCCGCACGACGTGGTTACCCTGGAGTACCGCTCCGAGCGCTTGAACCTGAATGTGGACGAGCAGGGCAAGGTGGTTCGCGTCAACTGCGGTTGATACGCGGTCCTTGTGGGAGCGGCCTTGTGTCGCGAAAGGGCCGCAAAGCGGCCCCGGCATTATAGGCTGCAGAGCTGAAACCCTGGGGCCGCTACGCGCCCCTTTCGCGACACAAGGCCGCTCCCACAAAAAAAGCCGCGCCCGCATGGGCCAACCCCTTCAACCCATGCAGCACCCATAAAAAAACCCGCCACAAGGGCGGGTTTTTTTACAGCTATCCGAATTACTCCGGACGAACCTGTGCAGCCTGCATGCCCTTCTGGCCGCGCTCGGCGACGAAGGAAACAGTCTGGCCTTCTTTCAGGCTCTTGAAGCCGTCAGATTCGATGGCCTTGAAGTGAACGAACAGGTCGTCGCCGCCGCCTGCTGGGGTGATGAAGCCGTAGCCTTTCTCATCATTGAACCATTTGACGGTGCCTTGTTGGCGATTGGACATGGGTGAATCTCCAGAACATTTAGTTTTTTCAGTGGTGCAATGCGGCCGAGGCTACGGAGCACGGAACACATCATAGTCTAATTCTGCGCATCTAGCGCCTTTTACCTTCGCAGGATGTTGATCCAGCTCAAAGAATGGCTGGTCTGCTCTGGCTTTAAGGTTTCAGCTCTTCGGTGCACAGGCCTGTTTCACGACCATCTGGGCCTTCTGCATCAGCTTGGCGTCCACGCCATCGTTGCTGTCGAGGTCGGCAATTTCCGCGTCGGTGAAATTCTTTTTGATGGTTTGCGCGCCACAGTCGCAGTGTTTTTTCGCGGTCGCAGCGTCAACGCCTTGGCCTTGAGCCACTTGCGTGCACTGGGTCATGTAGGCAGCTTCCTTCCCGGCCGGGAAGTTGCCGGCGTTCGCAGCCATGGGCAGCAGCAGGGCCCCAGCGGCCGCCAGGGCCAGAAGAGACGGAACTCGCATAACCAATTACTCCTTGGGTTAAGGTCTCATCAAGAGTAGGTTGCTTCCCAAGGTCTGATAGGAATTTTTCCGCGTTAGTTCACCGCTGCGGCGTAATTTCCAAATATTTCTGCCTGGCGTGCAACCCGCGTGCTAGCATGCCCGGCTTGCAGCTGACAACTTGCAGCTTGCAGCTATCTTTTTTCTTTCCAGTCACTCTGGTTCGTCCCTGGCAAGCCGAAAGGCTTCTGCCACTGTGAGGCAGGCTTCCCGTTGCGGGAAGGCAGGTCGGATCTTGTACTGGCTCATCCCAACCCACGTGACCTTTGGTAGGGGTCACCACTAGGAGAGGAGGCGCCATGCCCGTTATTACTCTTCCCGATGGCAGTCAACGTTCGTTCGATCATGCCGTATCCGTAGCCGAAGTCGCCGCTTCCATCGGCGCCGGCCTGGCCAAGGCCACCGTGGCCGGCAAGGTCGACGGCAAACTGGTCGATGCCTGCGACCTGATCAGCAACGACGCCACCCTGCAGATCATCACCCCTAAAGATGAAGAGGGACTGGAGATCATCCGTCACTCGTGCGCCCACCTGGTCGGCCACGCGGTGAAACAGCTGTACCCGACCGCCAAGATGGTGATCGGCCCGGTCATCGACGAAGGCTTCTACTACGACATCGCCTACGAGCGCCCCTTCACCCCTGAAGACATGGCCGCCATCGAAAAGCGCATGATGGAGCTGATCGACAAGGACTACGACGTCATCAAGAAGGTGACCCCGCGCGCCGAAGTCATCGACGTGTTCAAGGCCCGTGGCGAAGACTACAAGCTGCGCCTGGTCGAAGACATGCCGGACGAGCAGGCCATGGGCCTGTACTACCACGAAGAATACGTCGACATGTGCCGCGGCCCGCACGTGCCGAATACCCGCTTCCTCAAGGCGTTCAAGCTGACCAAGCTGTCCGGCGCCTACTGGCGCGGTGATGCCAAGAACGAGCAGCTGCAACGCGTGTACGGCACCGCCTGGGCCGACAAGAAGCAGCTGGCGGCATACATCCAGCGCATCGAAGAAGCTGAAAAGCGCGACCACCGCAAGATCGGCAAGCAGCTCGACCTGTTCCACCTGCAGGAAGAAGCCCCGGGCATGGTGTTCTGGCACGCCAACGGCTGGACCGTGTACCAGGTGCTCGAGCAGTACATGCGCCAGGTCCAGCGCGTCAACGGCTACCAGGAAATCAAGACCCCACAGGTTGTCGACCGCATCCTCTGGGAGCGTTCCGGCCACTGGTCCAACTACGCCGAGAACATGTTCACCACTTCGTCGGAAAGCCGTGACTACGCGGTCAAGCCGATGAACTGCCCGTGCCACGTGCAGGTGTTCAACCAGGGCCTGAAGAGCTACCGCGACCTGCCGCTGCGCCTGGCCGAGTTCGGTGCCTGCCACCGTAACGAGCCGTCCGGCGCCCTGCACGGCATCATGCGCGTGCGCGGCTTCGTGCAGGACGACGCGCACATCTTCTGCACCGAAGAACAGGTGAAGAAAGAAGCCGCCGACTTCATCAAGCTGACCCTGGATGTGTACAAGGACTTCGGCTTCACCGACATCGCCATGAAGCTGTCGACCCGCCCGGCCAAGCGCGTGGGTTCCGAAGAGCTGTGGGACCGTGCCGAAGGCGCACTGGCCGACGCCTTGAACGAATCGGGCCTGGAGTGGGAATACCAGCCGGGCGAGGGCGCCTTCTACGGCCCGAAGATCGAGTTCACCCTGCGCGACTGCCTCGGCCGTAACTGGCAGTGCGGTACCCTGCAGTACGACCCGAACCTGCCAGAGCGCCTGGATGCCAGCTATATCGCCGAAGATAACAGCCGTGTTCGCCCGGTCATGCTGCACCGCGCCATCCTCGGTTCGTTCGAGCGCTTCATCGGCATGCTGATCGAGCACTACGCCGGCGTGTTCCCGGCCTGGCTGGCCCCAACCCAGGCCGTGATCATGAACATCACCGACAAGCAGGCCGATTTCGCCCTCGAGGTGGAAAATACCCTGAACGGTAGCGGTTTCCGTGCCAAGTCGGACTTGAGAAATGAGAAGATCGGCTTTAAAATCCGCGAGCATACTTTGCTCAAGGTCCCGTACCTTTTGGTTATAGGGGATCGCGAAGTCGAAACGCAGACCGTCGCCGTACGCACCCGTGAAGGCAAAGACCTCGGCTCCATGCCGGTGGCTGAATTCACGCAGCTGCTCAACAGCGCTGTTGCCCAGCGCGGTCGCCTAGAATCGGAGTAATGACTATTAAGCGTGAAATGAGAAACGATAAACGAACTGCACCGAAAGCCCCGATCAACGAGAATATCTCGGCACGCGAGGTTCGGTTAATTGGCGCTGACGGCGAGCAGATTGGCATCGTCTCGATTGATGAAGCGCTTCGTATCGCTGATGAAGCGAAGCTGGATCTGGTGGAAATCTCCGCCGACGCGCAACCGCCCGTCTGCAAGGTGATGGACTACGGCAAGCACCTCTTCGAGAAGAAGAAGCAGGCCAACGAAGCCAAGAAAAACCAGAAGCAGATCCAGATCAAAGAAATCAAGTTTCGTCCAGGGACGGAAGAAGGGGATTACCAGGTAAAACTACGCAACCTGGTACGTTTCCTTACCGATGGGGACAAGGCCAAGATCTCTCTGAGATTCCGCGGCCGTGAGATGGCCCACCAGGAGCTGGGCATGGAGCTGTTGAAGCGGGTCGAAGCCGACCTCGCCGAATACGGCTCCGTTGAGCAGCATCCGAAGATGGAAGGACGCCAGCTTATGATGGTCATCGCCCCCAAAAAGAAGAAGTAATCTCCCGGGCACGGCAGGCCTGATGATTATTGTGTAATTTTATCGAATGCGGAGTTCCAACATGCCAAAAATGAAAACCAAGAGCGGTGCTGCGAAGCGCTTCCTGAAGACCGCTTCCGGCTTCAAGCACAAGCACGCTTTCAAGAGCCACATCCTGACCAAAATGTCGACCAAGCGTAAGCGTCAACTGCGCGGTGCCAGCCTGCTGCACCCGTCTGACGTGGCAAAAGTCGAGCGCATGCTGCGCGTACGTTAATTCTGGTTTAGATAGAGGAAGTTACTCATGGCTCGTGTTAAGCGTGGCGTCATCGCTCGTAAGCGTCACAAGAAAATTCTGAAACTGGCTAAAGGCTACTACGGTGCACGCTCGCGCGTATTCCGCGTTGCCAAGCAGGCTGTCATCAAGGCAGGTCAATATGCCTACCGTGACCGTCGTCAGAAGAAGCGTCAGTTCCGCGCACTGTGGATCGCTCGTATCAACGCCGGTGCCCGCACCAACGGTCTGTCCTACAGCCGTCTGATTGCTGGCCTGAAAAAGGCTTCGATCGAAATCGACCGTAAGGTTCTGGCCGATCTGGCAGTGAACGAAAAAGCGGCGTTTGCTGCGATTGTCGAGAAAGCTAAAGCCGTTCTGGCTTAAGTACCCGCGACAATCACCCGGCGGCGCTAGCGCCGTCGGGCATTGAACGTCATCGATAGGGGAAGAGCCTTCAAAGCTCTTCCCCTATTTTCGTATCTGGAGTCTGTACATGGAAAACCTGGATGCGTTGGTCTCCCAAGCCCTAGAGGCCGTGGAGCGCGCTGAAGACATCAATACCCTGGAACAGATCCGGGTGAATTATCTCGGCAAGAAAGGCGAGCTGACCCAGGTGATGAAGACCCTGGGCAACCTGCCAGCCGAAGAGCGGCCGAAAGTCGGCGCGCTGATCAACGACGCCAAAGAGCGCGTCACCGTTGTGCTCAATGCCCGCAAGGCCGCCTTCGAAGAAGCCGAGCTCAGCGCTCGCCTGGCTGCCGAATGCATTGACGTCACCCTGCCAGGCCGCGGCCAGGCCACCGGTGGCCTGCACCCGATCACCCGTACACTCGAGCGCATCGAGCAGTTCTTCACCCACATCGGCTACGGCATCGCCGAAGGCCCAGAGGTGGAAGACGACTACCACAACTTCGAAGCGCTCAACATCCCAGGCCACCACCCGGCCCGGGCGATGCACGACACCTTCTACTTCAATGCCAACATGCTGCTGCGCACCCACACCTCGCCGGTGCAGGTGCGGACCATGGAGTCCACCCTGCCGCCAATCCGCATTGTCTGCCCGGGCCGCGTATACCGCTGCGACTCGGATATCACCCACTCGCCGATGTTCCACCAGGTCGAAGGCCTGCTGATCGATCGCGATATCAACTTCGCCGACCTCAAGGGCACCATCGAAGAGTTCCTGCGCGTGTTCTTCGAAAAAGAACTGGCGGTACGTTTCCGCCCATCGTTCTTCCCCTTCACCGAGCCGTCCGCCGAAGTCGACATCCAGTGCGTGATGTGTTCCGGCAAAGGCTGCCGCGTGTGCAAGCAGACCGGCTGGCTGGAAGTGATGGGCTGCGGCATGGTGCACCCGAACGTGCTGCGCATGTCCGGCATCGACCCTGAAGAGTTCCAGGGCTTCGCCTTCGGCATGGGCGCCGAGCGCCTGGCCATGCTGCGCTACGGCGTCAACGATTTGCGTCTGTTCTTCGATAACGACCTGCGGTTCCTTGCCCAATTCCGCTAGGCCCAATCGACGCACATTCTAGGAGAACAGCATGAAATTCAGTGAACAGTGGCTGCGCGGTTGGGTAAACCCGCAAGTCTCCCGTGACGAACTGGTCGCCCGCCTGTCCATGGCTGGCCTCGAAGTCGACAGCGTTACCCCCGCTGCCGGCCAGTTCAGCGGCATCGTCGTAGGCGAAATCCTCGCCACCGAACAACACCCGGACGCCGACAAGCTGCGCGTGTGCCAGGTAAGCAACGGCCAGGAAACCTTCCAGGTTGTGTGCGGCGCCCCTAACGCCCGCCCAGGTATCAAGATCCCGTTCGCCATGATCGGCGCCGAACTGCCAGGCGACTTCAAGATCAAGAAGGCCAAGCTGCGCGGCGTTGAGTCCTTCGGCATGCTGTGCTCGGCTGCCGAGCTGCAGATCAGCGAAGAGAACGACGGCTTGCTGGAGCTGGCTGCCGACGCCCCGGTTGGCGAAGACATTCGCCAGTACCTGAGCCTGGACGACGCCAGCATCGAAATCGGCCTCACCCCCAACCGCGGCGACTGCCTGTCCATCGCAGGCCTGGCCCGCGACGTCAGCGCCCTGTACGACACCCCGGTCACCCGCCCGGTAGTGCCAGCCGTACCGGCTGCCCACGACGAAGTGCGCCCGGTCGAAGTCAGCGCCCCGGCCGCCTGCCCACGCTACCTGGGCCGCGTCATCCGCAACGTCGACCTGAGCAAGCCGACCCCACTGTGGATGGTCGAACGCCTGCGCCGCAGCGACGTGCGCAGCATCGACGCCGCCGTCGACATCACCAACTACGTGATGCTTGAACTCGGCCAGCCGATGCACGCCTTCGACCTGGCAGAAATCAACGGCGGCATCCGCGTACGCATGGCCGAAGAGGGCGAGAAGCTCGTCCTGCTCGACGGCCAAGAAGTTGCCCTGCGCGCCGACACCCTGGTAATCGCCGACCACACCCGCGCCCTGGCCATCGCCGGCGTCATGGGTGGCGAGCACAGCGGTGTGAACACCGAAAAAACCCGCGACCTGTTCCTCGAAAGCGCCTTCTTCGAGCCGATCTCCGTCGCCGGTAAAGCCCGTTCCTACGGCCTGCACACCGACGCCTCGCACCGCTACGAGCGCGGCGTCGACTCGCAGCTGGCCCGCGAAGCCATCGAGCGCGCCACCCAGCTGCTGCTGGACATCGTCGGCGGCGAAGCCGGCCCGGTTGTCGAAGCCGTCAGCGAACAGCACCTGCCGCAAGTGGCCCCGGTTACCCTGCGCGCCGAACGCATCACCCAGATGCTCGGCATGGAAATGGACCCAGCCCAGGTCGAGCAGCTGCTCAACGCTCTGGAGCTGACCACGACTAAAAACGGGGAAGGGCAGTGGACCGTCAACGTCCCAAGCCACCGCTTCGACATCAGCCTGGAAGTGGACCTGATCGAAGAGCTGGCCCGCCTGTACGGCTACAACAACCTGCCGGTTCGCTACCCGCAAGCCCGCCTGGCCCCCCAGGGCAAGCCGGAAACCCGCGGTGACCTGCCGACCCTGCGCCGCCTGCTGGTTGCCCGCGGCTACCAGGAAGCCATCACCTACAGCTTCATCGACCCGAAACTGTTCGAACTGTTCAGCCCGGGCGTAGAGCCGCTGTTGCTGGCCAACCCCATCTCCAGCGACATGGCCGCCATGCGCGCGTCCCTGTGGCCGGGCCTGGTCAAGGCACTGCAGCACAACCTGAACCGCCAGCAAGACCGCGTGCGCCTGTTCGAAAGCGGCCTGCGCTTCGTCGGCCAGCTTGGCGACCTGAAGCAGCAGCCGATGATCGCCGGCGTTGTCACCGGCAGCCGCCTGCCAGAAGGCTGGGCCAACGGCCGCGACGGCGTCGACTTCTTCGACGTGAAGGCCGACGTGGAAGCCCTGCTGGGCTACTCCGGCGCCCTGAGCGACTTCACCTTCAGCGCCGGCAAGCACCCAGCCCTGCACCCAGGCCAGACCGCCGCCATCGAACGTGACGGCAAGCTGGTCGGCTACCTCGGCGCGATCCACCCAGAGCTGGCAAAAGCCCTGGACCTGGACCGCCCGGTGTTCCTGTTCGAGCTGGTGCTGGGCGACGTGGTCGAAGGCCGCCTGCCGAAATTCAGCGAGCTGTCCAAGTTCCCGGAAACCCGGCGCGACCTGGCTTTGATCGCAGGACGTGATGTAGCTTCTAGCTCGGTGCTTGAAGTAATTCGTGACAATGCAGGCGAATGGCTCACAGACCTCAGGCTGTTTGATGTCTACCAAGGTAAAGGCATTGATCCTGATAGAAAAAGCCTTGCCGTCGGCTTGACCTGGCAGCATCCATCGCGCACTCTTAACGACGATGAGGTGAACGCCGCACTGCAAAACATCCTCACCTCGCTCGAACAAAGGTTGAACACCACGTTAAGGAAATAACGGCATGGGTGCTCTGACGAAAGCTGAGATGGCCGAAAGGCTGTACGAGGAGCTGGGGCTTAACAAGCGTGAGGCCAAGGAGCTGGTCGAGCTGTTTTTTGAAGAAATTCGGCACGCACTTGAAGAGAACGAGCAGGTCAAGCTGTCCGGTTTCGGCAACTTCGACCTTCGCGACAAACGCCAGCGGCCGGGCCGCAACCCCAAGACAGGGGAAGAAATCCCGATCACCGCACGGCGCGTCGTCACCTTTCGTCCAGGGCAGAAGTTGAAGGCCCGGGTTGAGGCCTATGCTGGAACCAAGCCATAACGACGAACTGCCCCCCATACCGGGCAAAAGGTACTTCACCATTGGTGAAGTGAGTGAGCTTTGTGCGGTAAAACCGCACGTGCTGCGGTATTGGGAGCAGGAGTTCGATCAGCTCAATCCCGTGAAGCGGCGGGGGAACCGGCGGTATTATCAGCGGCAGGATGTGCTGATGATTCGCCAGATTCGTGCGCTGCTTTATGAACAGGGGTTCACCATTGGCGGGGCTCGGTTGAGGCTTTCCAGTGATGAGGCCAAGGATGAGTCTAGCCAGTACAAGCAGCTGATTCGGCAGATGATTGTCGAGTTGGAGGATGTGTTGGTGGTGTTGAAGAAGTGACCTGGGTTGCTGGTGAATGGAAAATTTTTTGAGAAAAAGCTTTCATTTATCAGGAGGTTAGGGTACATTCTTCAACGTTCTCGGTAGGATTGAGAATATGCTTCAAAGCCCAGTCGGGGCGTAGCGCAGCCCGGTAGCGCACTTGCATGGGGTGCAAGGGGTCGAGTGTTCGAATCACTCCGTCCCGACCAAAAAACTCCAAAAAATCCAAGCACTTACGGGTGCTTGGATTTTTTTATGCCCGGCGTTTTTGGTGGCTGATCTAAAAATGATCGCTCTGGTTGCCAATTGGTTGCCAATTGAGATTGGCTTGAGAGCGATGGAGGAATAGGATCGATCAAGAAGGCGGAGTGCTATCAGCTTTCTGCGTGATGCGCGGATGGTGGCGCTGATGAATAAGGGCGGGGAGTGTCTCATGGAACTGATCGACAACATCAATTCGCTGCTAGGTGAGAGTCTCAAGGATACGCTCAAGCCGGGCGCCAAGTTGAAGATCGCCGCGTCCTGCTTCTCTATATACGCCTACGTGGCGCTCAAGCGAGAACTTGAAAGCATTGACTCCCTGGAGTTCATCTTCACCTCGCCTACCTTCGTGCCCAACGAGGCGACGGACAAGCTGAAGAAGGAGCAGCGCGAGTTCCACATTCCCAAGGCCGAGCGTGAGCGCAGTCTGACCGGAAGCGAGTTCGAGATCCAACTGAAGAACAAGCTTACCCAGAAAGCCATTGCCAAGGAGTGTGCCGACTGGATCCGTCGCAAGGCTACTTTCCGCTCCAACCGTGGCCAGGCACCCATGCAGCCGTTCATTGGGGTGCGTGCGCCAAGCTCAGAGTCCGTCTACATGCCGGTGCAAGGTTTCACGGCTGTCGACTTGGGCTACCAGAAGGGTAACGCGCTTTCCAACATTGTCACCCGCTTCGATGAGCCAGCTCATACGGGCATGTTCCTCAACTTGTTCGAGCAGATCTGGAGCGACCAGGAAAAGCTGGAAGACGTCACCGCCCGGCTCTGTGATCACATTGCCTCGGTGTATCAGGAGAACGCTCCCGAGCGTATCTATTTCCTAATGCTCTACAACATCTTCCGCGAGTTTCTGGAGGATGTGAGCGAGGACGTGTTGCCCAACGACCGTACCGGCTATCAGGACACGGTGATCTGGAACAAGCTGTTCAACTTCCAGCGCGACGCGGCCACCGGCCTGATCAACAAGCTGGAAACCTACAGCGGTTGCATCCTTGCCGACAGCGTGGGCTTGGGTAAGACCTTCACCGCGTTGGCGGTGATCAAGTACTACGAGCTGCGCAACAAATCCGTTCTGGTGCTCTGCCCAAAGAAGCTGGCCGACAACTGGCTGACCTACAACCAGAACCTCAAGACCAACATCCTCGCCAAGGATCGCTTTGCCTACGACGTGCTGTGTCACACCGACCTGAGCCGCAGCCGTGGCACCTCGCTGGGTATGCCGTTGGATCGGGTCAACTGGGGTAACTATGACCTGGTGGTGATCGACGAGTCGCACAACTTCCGCAATAACGACCTCTATAAGGACAAGGAAACCCGTTACCAGCGCCTGATGAATCAAGTCATCCGTCAGGGGGTGAAGACCAAGGTGCTGATGCTCTCGGCGACTCCGGTCAATAACCGTTTCAGCGATTTGCGTAACCAGCTGGCCTTGGCTTACGAGGGTGACAGCGACAACCTCAATGACAAGCTGCGTACCGAGAAAGACATCGACAGCATATTTCGCCGCGCTCAGGCGGCGTTCAATGCGTGGGCAAATCTACCGCCAGAAAAACGCACGGCGGCGGCCATTCTCAGCACCTTGGACTTCGACTTCTTCGAGCTGCTGGACAGCGTGACCATTGCTCGTTCGCGTCGCCATATCGAAACCTTCTACAACACCGCCGACATTGGCCGCTTCCCGGAGCGCCGCAAGCCGATGTCCTTCCATTGCCCGTTGACTCAGCGCGACGATGTCATTGGCTTCAACGAGATTTTCAATCACCTGTCTTTGCTCAAGCTCGCCGTGTATGCGCCGGTGAGCTACATCCTGCCCAGTCGTCTGAAGAAGTACGAGGAGCAGTACGACACCCAGGTGGAGGGTGGGCGAGGCAAGCTCAAGCAGGTTGACCGGGAGAAGAGCCTGCAGGCGTTGATGACCACCAATTTGCTCAAGCGTCTGGAGAGCTCGGTGGAAGCTTTCCGTCTGACCCTGCAAAGTCTGCAGTCCAGCCATCGCATCGCCCTGGATAAGATTGCCGAGTTCAAGCGAACCGGCCGGGCATCGGGATTTACCGACGTCACTGCGGCTTTTGAAGAGGCTGACTTCGATGAGGACAGCTGGCCGATGCCAGGCGACATCAGCATAGGCAAGAAAATTCAGATCAGTCTGGAGGATATGGACCTACCCTCATGGGAGCAGGATCTACAGGCCGACCTGCTGTTCATCGACGAGCTGTTGGGCGAAATGTCCAAGGTTACCCCGGCTGACGATGCCAAGCTGCAGCATCTGAAAACCCAGATCGCCAGCAAGATCGCCTCGCCGATCAACCCCGGCAACAAGAAGGTGCTGATCTTCACTGCCTTTGCCGATACCGCCAACTACCTGTACGACAATCTGGCTGATTACCTGCAGCGCAGCTACCAGGTGCACACCGGTAAAGTCACCGGGAGCGACGCGCCAAGGTCTACCCTTGGCAACATTCCCGGTAGCCGGCAGAGCTACGATTTCCAGGGTCTGTTAACCCTGTTCTCGCCACGCTCCAAGGAGAAGGCTGCGATCTATCCGGACGAGCCGCGCGAGATAGATATTCTCATTGGCACCGATTGCATTTCCGAGGGGCAGAACCTTCAGGATTGCGACTACCTGATCAACTACGACATTCACTGGAACCCGGTACGCATCATTCAGCGCTTTGGTCGGGTGGATCGGATCGGCTCCCAGAACAGCAGCATTCAGTTGGTCAACTACTGGCCAGATATCAGCCTGGACGAGTACATCAATCTCAAGGAGCGGGTGGAGAACCGCATGATGATCGCTGATGTCACTGCGACCGGCGACGACAATGTACTGAACGCTCAGGCTAACGACGTGGCCTATCGCAAGGAGCAGTTGCGCCGCCTGCAGGATGAAGTGATCGAGATGGAAGACTTAAAGACCGGCGTCTCCATTACCGATCTCGGTCTCAACGACTTCCGCATGGATCTCCTCAACTACATCAAACAGCACGGTGAGCTGAGCCATCTGCCCAACGGCATGCACGCGGTGGTGCCGGCACAGCCAGAACTGGGTTTGCTGCCGGGCGTGATCTTCACCCTGCGTAACCGCAATCATGGCGTAGACATTAACCAGCAGAATCGCCTCTATCCCCACTATCTGATCTACATCGACAACCAGGGGCAGGTGATCAGTGACTACAGCGAGGCCAAGCGATTACTCGATCTGGCCCGCATCGCCTGCAAGGGAGAGAGCCAACCGATCAGGGAGGCCTATCAGCGCTTCAATCAGGTCACCGACGATGGCCGCGATATGCAGGCCTATTCCAACCTGCTCGATCAGGCCATTCACTCGATGATCGAAGTGAAGGAAGAAAAGGACATCGACAGCTTGTTTAGTGGCGGTAAGACCACCGCCTTGGTGGATACCATTGCCGGACTGGATGACTTCGAGCTGATCACCTTCATCGTCATTCAGGATGTGGCATGACTCGGCCCGCGCCAGTCTTGTTCGCGTTTCCCGGCCAGGCCAGAGTTGGCCGTCCGGTGCCGAAAACCAAGATTTATGAGCACGGCCAGATCGGCAGCGCGCTGCGTGACAAGTTTGTCGCTCAGATCGAGCAAATAACCTGGGCCTACAAGCTGGCGCCGGAGACCCTTAACCTGTCGGCGCGGCCGGAGGTGCCGGAGATTCAGGTTTTCGACATCGAGCTCAAAGGCGCGGAGCTGGACGTCGAAGTCTTGCGTGCTATTGATCGAGCCATTCCGCTGCCGATCATTTTTCAGCTGTACCGAGACCAGCAGGCGTGCATGGTTGCTGCTTTCAAGCGACCCAGCCAGGCCGAGGCGGGCAAGTGGGTACTCGATAACTATCTCGCTGGTCCCTGGCTGGCGGATACAGTTGAACGACAGTCTTTGCCCGTGGCGCTGGATCTACAAGGGCTTTACGAACAGCTGCTACGCAGCCTGCTACCGCAAGCCGCTCGAGTCGGCGAAAGCTTGCTTGAGCAGTTGGAGCGTCTAGCCCGGCTGCGTGGCCGGCAGAGCGAGTACAACAAGCTGGAAGCTCGCTTGCACAAGGAAAAACAGTTTAACCGCAAGGTGGCGCTTAATGCCCAGTTGCGGGAACTGAAAAATGAAATTGACGAACTGGGTGCTTAAACCTCAGCTCGCGACAAAAAACTAGAGATATAGGGCGTCCCATGGACAAGCTGAAAATGCAGTCAACCAATCTGGTCGAAGACAATATCGGAAAGTTGGCTGAACTCTTTCCAAATTGCATTACTGAGATACGGAGTGCTAAAGGTGAGCTTAAAAAAACAGTCGATTTCGATCTGTTGCGCCAGGAGCTTTCGCCTTTCCTTGTCGAAGGCCCCCAGGAACGCTATCAGCTGAACTGGCCCGGGAAGCGTGAAGCGCTGCTGACAGCGAACTCTCCAATTGCTAAAACTCTGCGACCTTATGTAAGTGAAAGTGTTGACTTTGACACCACTCGTAATTTGTTTATTGAGGGTGATAACTTGGATGCGCTGAAGCTTATGCAGGAGGCGTATTTGGGTAGGGTTAAGTTGATTTATATAGATCCTCCTTATAACACTGGTAATGATTTTATCTATGAGGATGATTTTTCTGATGAGCTCGACGCTTATCTGGAGCGTTCGAATCAGAAGAGCATGAGTGGTCAAAAGCTGGTTTTAAACTCAGAGACTAATGGTCGGTTTCATTCTGACTGGCTATCCATGATTTATTCTAGGATAAAGGTCGCTAGAAATTTGTTGCGCGAGGATGGTGCGGTATTCATTTCTATTGATGATAACGAACTCTCGAATCTTAAGTCTGTTTGTGATGAGATTTTTGGTGAAGGCAATTTTAGGGGCGTTATTTCTAGGGCTACCGGCACTAGGATGGGTAGTGGTAATAAGAAAATTTCCAGTGAATTGGATTATGTAGTTGTTTATTCAAAATCCGAATCCTTTGAGTTCTCTGGGTTGAGTATGACGAGTGATGATTTAAGTATCTATGATCAAGAGGATGATAAAGGCAGATACTTGACGCGCTCATTAAGGCGGACTGGAGGAGAGAACAAGAGAGAGGATCGCCCGACAATGTTCTTTCCTGTGCAGTCTCCGGATGGTGAGGATGTATATCCTTTAGCTCCGGAAGGCTGGGAAAGTCGTTGGATTTGTAGTCAGGAGAAATATAAAGAGCTCCTTAATAGCGGTATGATTGAGTGGAGAAAAGTTAAAAAGGGTGGGGAGGAAAAGTGGCAGGTTTACCAGAAGCACTATCTTGGTGAAGGGGTAAAGCAAACATCCAATTTTTGGAATGATATTGATGGGAATAAGAAGGCTACTAGAGAACTGAATGAGTTGTTTGATGGGGAGAAGGTGTTCGATCATCCTAAGCCTCTAAGTTTTGTTCAGAAAATAATAAGCATCGCGGCTAGTGGTGAAGACGATATTGTTCTTGATTTTTTTGCTGGATCTGGTACGACCGCCCACGCTGTATTGAAGCAAAACTATGAAGATCAAGGTCGGCGGCGATTTATTCTTGTTCAGGTGCCAGAGATTCTGTCGGAAGACAATAGGACTCAACTTGTTGCTGCTCGGTTCTGCGATAGGTACTCTCTGCCGAGAACGGTAAGTGAGTTGACGAAGGAAAGAGTGCGGCGCGCAGGTGTGAAGTTTAAGAGTGGCTTTGAAAACGGCCTGTTGCCCGGTATTGATGTAGGCTTCAGGGTGGTTAAAGTCGATGTGTCGAATATGAAGGATGTCTATTATTCGCCTGACGCGCTCTCTCAAGGTGAGCTTCCAGGTTTGGTAGATAATATTCGCGAAGACCGCACTGCTGAAGATCTATTGTTCCAGGTGCTGCTGGACTGGGGTGTAGATCTGGCGCTGCCTATCCACCAGGAGACCATTGCTGATAAGCAAGTCTTCTTCGTTGACGGCAACGCTTTGGTGGTCTGTTTCGATAAGGGCATCGACGAGGCCTTCGTCAAACAGATTGCCGAGCATAAGCCACTGCGCGTGGTATTCCGCGACAACGGCTTTGCCAGCGACAGCGTGAAGATCAACGTCGAGCAGCTGTTCAAGCTGCTGTCGCCGATGACTGAAATTAAGACGCTGTAAGGGGCCGGCCATGAAGCTGAAATTCAAGGAGCAGGCCTACCAGCTCCACGCTGTGGAGTCCCTCGCCGACTGCTTTGCCGGCCAGCCCAAATCGTCGGGCGTGAGCTATCGCATCGATCCAGGTGTCGGCGGCGCGCCGTTGGCGCCGCAGCAGGGCTCCCTGGCTGGTATGGAGGTGCAGCCGGCCATCGCGCCTGTAGATGCTGGCTTCCGCAATGCGGAGCTGGCCCTGACACAAGATCAACTCCTGACCAATGTACAGGCGGTGCAACGTCGGCAGAACCTGTCGCAGTCGGCTGCGTTGGTAAACGACAAGAAAACCGGTTGCCCGATCAACCTCGATATCGAGATGGAGACCGGTACCGGGAAGACGTACTGCTACATCCGCAGCATGTTCGAACTGAACAAGCGTTACGGCTGGAGCAAGTTCATCGTCGTGGTGCCGAGCATTGCCATTCGCGAGGGGGTCTACAAGTCGCTGCAGATCACTGCCGAGCACTTCCTGGAGCGTTACGGAAAGAAAGCGCGCTTCTTCATCTACAACTCCAAGCAGCTGCATAACCTGGAGAGCTTTTCCTCGGACGCCGGCATCAACGTCATGGTGATCAACGTCCAGGCGTTCGCCGCACGCGGGGCAGACCAGCGGCGGATCTACGAGGAGCTGGATGACTTCCAGTCTCGCCGTCCCATCGATGTGATCAAGGCCAACCGCCCGATTCTGTTCCTTGATGAGCCGCAGAAAATGGAGGGCGCCAAGACCCTCGAATCGTTCAGCGAATTCAATCCGCTGTTTATCGTGCGCTACTCGGCCACCCACAAGACCGAGTACAACAAGATCCACCGTCTGGATGCGCTCGACGCCTACAACCAGAAACTGGTGAAGAAGATCGACGTGCGCGGCATCACGGTGAAAAACTTGCCTGGCACCAATGCCTATCTGTTCCTGCAGGGAATTGATATCTCCAACAAAGCCCCGGTGGCGCGGGTGGAGATGGAGATCAAGCAGAACAGCGGTATCAAGCGTGTCATGCGCAAGCTTGGCCACAACGACAATCTGTACGACCTGTCCGGTGGCCTGGATCAGTACAAGGGCTATGTGGTCGCCGAGATCGATGCGCGGATCGATACCCTGAGCTTCACCAATGGTGTGGAGCTGGTCGCCGGTGAGGCTGTGGGCAACCTGGATGAGCCGGCTATGCGTCGCATCCAGATCCGCGAGGCGGTAAAGGCGCACTTCGAGAAAGAGATGATGCTGTTCAGCAAGGGCATCAAGGTGCTGACGCTGTTCTTCATCGACGAGGTTGCGAAGTACCGTCAGTACGACGAAAGCGGAGAGCAGCCGGGCGAGTATGCGAAGGTCTTCGAGGAGGAGTACAACGCCTACCTAAACGAGGTGCTGAGCCTGGAGGATACGCCGTACAACCGCTACCTGAAGGGGATTCTGGTTAGTCAGACCCACAATGGCTACTTCTCGATCGACAAGAAGAGCAAGCGTCTGGTCGACCCGGCCACCAAAGCGAAGTCGACCGAAACTGATGACGTGGATGCTTACGACCTGATTCTCAAGGACAAGGAACGTCTTTTGTCCTTCGACGAGCCGGTGCGTTTCATCTTCTCCCACTCGGCCCTGCGCGAAGGTTGGGATAACCCCAACGTCTTCGTCATTTGTACGCTCAAGCACAGCGACAACACCATTTCCCGCCGCCAGGAAGTCGGTCGGGGGCTGCGCCTTTCGGTCAACCAAAACGGCGACCGAATGGACTACCCGGCGACCGTTCACGACATCAACGAACTGACTGTGGTGGCCAGCGAGAGCTACAGGGAGTTCGTCGGTGCATTGCAGAAGGACATCAGTGACTCGCTATCGGCCAGGCCGCGCGAAGCCAACGAGAAATACTTCACCGGCAAGGTTCTGCAGACCCTGAGCGGCGACGTGGAAGTCACGCCGCAAATGGCCAAGCAGATATACAAGTATCTGCTGAAGAACGATTACACCGACGACAACGATCAGATCACGCTTGCCTACCACACCGCGAAGAAGGATGAGCAGCTGGCCGAGCTGCCTGATGAGCTGAAGCCCTATGCCCAGCAGGTGTTTCAGCTGATCGACAGTGTGTTCAGCGAGGCGCAGCTGCCGCATATTGGCGATGGCCGCAAGACCAAGGTCAATCCGCTCAACGCCAACTTCGAGCGCCAGGAGTTCCAGGCACTATGGAGCAAGATCAATCGCAAGGCCGCGTACACCGTCAACTTCGAGGCCGACGAGCTGGTCGACAAATGCATTGCCGCTCTCAACGACAAGGATGAGGGGCTACGGGTAAAACCCATGCAGTACATCATCGAGCGCGGCACGCAGAAAGAGCATGCCAGTTTCGACGAATTGAAACGGGGCGAGGCGTTCAAGCTGGCGCAGACGGCCACCGAGACTTACACAAACTCGGTGCATTCGGCGGTGAAATACGACCTGCTCGGTAACCTGGCCGAGGCCACCCAGCTGACGCGCCGCACCATCGCGCGGATTCTGCAGGGCCTGAATGCTGCTGTGTTCAGCCAGTACAGGACCAATCCTGAAGACTTCATTGCCAGGGCCGCCACGCTGATCAATGAACAGAAGGCTACGGCCATCGTCGAGCACATTGCTTACGACCCGGTAGCAGAGACTCACAGCTCGGACATCTTCACAGCCGATAAGCCGAAAGACGACTTCAGCAACGCCTTCGAGGCCAAGCGCCACATCTACGACTACGTGTTCACCGACTCGACCAATGAGCGCAAGTTCGTCGAGCAGCTGGATGCCAGCACTGAGGTGGTTGTTTACGCCAAACTGCCGAAGAGCTTCTTCATCCCCACCCCAGTTGGTAACTACAACCCGGACTGGGCCATTGCCTTCAACGAGGGCAAGGTGAAGCACATCTACTTCATTGCTGAAACCAAAGGTTCCATGTCCAGCCTGGATCTGCGTGCTATCGAGGCCTCGAAGATCGCCTGTGCACGGAAGTTCTTCGCCAAGATCACGTCTGAGCAGGTGAGGTACGACGTGGTGGATGGGTATGGGAAGCTGATGGAGCTGGTCAAGTAACCAGCTCCGCAGTCGGGATCAATTCTTTGAGTCGTTTTTGATATGGATATTCAGCCGGACAAGCAGAACCTGGATCGCACCTTTGCGTCGACGGTTTACTACATCGACTTTTACCAGCGGGACTACAAGTGGACGGAGGAACCCGTACGGCGTCTGGTTGACGATGTTTTCTACCAGTTCGATGAGGCCTATTCCAAGCACTCGGCTCTGGAGCCCAACTCGGAGAGTATCAACGCCCGGTATCCCTGGTATTACCTCAACACTTATGTCACCAACACCGTACAGGGCAAGGTGTTTGTAGTTGATGGTCAGCAGCGCCTGACAACTCTGACGCTTTTTCTGGTTCAGTTGTTTCGGATGGCAAAGGTCCTCGAGTCGAAGACCTCTGGTTGGTTGGAGCGCAAAATTGCCGGCTATTCAGGGGTTGAATACGAGTTCTGGATGAACCACGTCCGTCATATCCATGTTCTCAAGGCACTGATGGATGGTGCCGCTCCCGAGGCTGTAGATAAGTCTACAGGCTTGACGGCTGTCAATATGCTTAGGAACTTCTCGGTAATCGCGGCGGAGCTTTCAACCCGTTTGAATAGCAAGCACAAGTTCGAGACCTTCGTTCACTACTTCCTTTACCGCCTAGTGCTCATCAATCTGTCCGTCGATTCTACCCATGTACCGATGGTGTTCGAGGTCATCAATGATCGCGGTGTACGACTCAAGCCTTACGAGATATTGAAAGGAAAGCTCTTGGGGCAGATCGATAAACTTGAGCTTGACTCTGGTAATTATAATGAGCTCTGGGATACGCACGTCAGGGCGGTGAATGCCTATCGGGAAGATGAAATCGACAGTTTTTTTCGTTACTGGTTGAAGAGCAAATTCTCCGATAGCCGAAAGGCTGGACAGCGCTTTGATGGCGACTACCACAGAGAAATGTTCAAGAGTGATATCAATCAGCTTCTCCAGCTTGAGCACGATTCCGCCAAGGTTAAAGAGTTTCTCAAGGACGATTTTTCGTACTACACGAAGCTGTATGTACGAATGTTGCATGCCAGTCAGCATGAGGATGAACAGTATCCAGCGGTCTTCTTCAACAGCCTGAACGAGCTGGATAGTCAGTATCTGCTTATTTTGTCGGCCTGCACCGTTAATGATCCGGAGGAAGTCTCCAAGATTCGTGTAGTAGCAGAGCAGCTTGATCGAATGTTCTCCCTTCAGCAGCTGCAGGGCGCTTACGACAGTAATGAGTTTGCTGTTAAGTTATTTGAGATTAGCGCCGAGATCCGCGAAAAGCCAGTGGCTCAGATCCCACTGGTGTTCGAGAAGCATCTTTTGCAGGAAATTACCAGGAAGCGTGCGATTGCCGTCTCGTCCGTCTTTAGTTATAGCTTATTCCGTAATATGACTATTGATCGATTGAATACTCGCTTCACTCGATTTTTCTTTGGTAGGGTAGAGCGGTTTCTCGCCGAAGGCATGAAGCTAAAAATGAAGCATCCCTTGCAGGATCTTGTCACCCTCAGAGGCGCCAAGACTGGATTTCATATCGAACACATATTGTCACGCAATGAGGAAAGTCTTGATGCTTTCGATGGTGATGAAGAGCGCTTTGAGGTCGAGCGCAATCGGCTTGGCGGTGTGTTGCTGATGAAGGGGAAGGATAATATTTCGAGCGGTAATGAGCTATATGCGGACAAGCTGAAGTCATATGCCAATACCCTTTATTGGAATGAGACGCTGCGCAGTGACTCTTACCACAGCAAACTAGACTTTCGCGATTTTACTAAGCAGTCCGGACTTGGATTTAGGGCGCTTGATGAGTTTGGTCCCAATGAGCTTGAAGAACGGCAAAAGCTACTCTTTGAGGTCGCGGCTTTAATTTGGAATGCAAGTTGACGTGCTTTTTTATTATTTTGAGTTAATTCTTGAAAGTAAATGCGTTGGCTTTTCTAATTTTTTGGTGCGGGCATTTTGAGGAAAACTGCTGCTGAGTTTGCTATTGAATGGTAGCGTCAGGGGGTAAATCAGGTTTTTCTCAGTAATCATGGTTGATGGATTTTTGGTGCTTAGGAGTGGCAATGGCAAATAATAAAAGTCCAAAAAGAATTACTCTTAATGTTTATTTGCTTAAAGAACCCCCTGCTGGTGTTCAGTCTTGGACTCCAAAAGACTTCATCGCCAGTCCCATTGGATCGGGTGGAAAACCAAGGCAAATAGGAACGGATAAGTTTCCTCTCGGTCCAGATGGTATAAGCGGTACTCTATTTGTGCGTAAGCCACTGGTGGAAACCTCGCCTGAGTGGTTGAGCTTTGTTCAGTCAGGGCTTGCTGATGATGTAAATACTTCCAGATGGAAAAACAAGAGTATCTCTGCTATTTTGGTTGTGCAGCAGTCTGGTCGACAATTTGCTATTGCATTTGGATATGGTAGGCACTTGATTGAGCCTAGACTTATCGAAGACCGTTTCGGCATTCGGGTAGTTCTCAATAGTGTTTTGCCTGATAAAATAGCGTCAATTGATCGCCAGACATTTGATGCATCTCCAAGAATAAGTCGTACCCAGACAGTTAAAGCTGCAGCCGTATCCGACTATATGATCAATGCTGAGCAAGACCTGCTCAGAGGGTTGGTTGGGCACACTAAAAGTGATTATCTAGAGATTTTTGGTAGCGTCATAGCGGGAATTGACTCTTTTAAAGCCTCCATTCCAATGGAGCTTTCTGGCCTAGGTGGTTTTCTTAAACTTGCCCTGGAGCGATCGGTTTCAAAAGACTATTTGGATCGAGATGAAGATGGGCATCCTAGCGAGTTCTCTTGGGTTGAGAATCTGCTGCCTGTCAAGGATAAAGATCTTATTTCTACACTCGAAAACCAGCTTTGGGAGGCACTAAATTCTACGGAAAGGAAAAATATGTGGCTTGCAATTCCAGACATAATCGACTGGTCTGGGATTACCGGCTTTGCCTATAGCAACAATGCTCAGGATGATGAAATTGATCCAGTTCTTGATCTAGATAGATTTCTATCAACCCTTCGTAGCGATGCCACGCTTGAAACACTTAAGCGACGAGATATTTTTTTAGTTCTATCTGATGGTTCTCCCTTAAGGTCTTTTAGTGCCTTCCGGTGCTTGTATGCTGAGGTGAGAAATAAGTTAGGCTTATTTATTTTGAATGTTGGTAGTTGGTTTAAGGTAGAGAGCTCTTTTCAAACAGCTGTTGAGGGGTATTTTTCGAGTCTTCCAAGAAAGAAATTTGAAGCCCCATTTGTTGAATATCAACATGATGGCGAAGGCTCCTATAATGAAGATGTATGCGCTCGGGCAGGCGGTGCTTTAGCGATGCTGGACAGAAAACTTATAAGGTTTGGTGGCAGCTACGACAAAATTGAGGTTTGCGATATATATAAGCCTAAAATTGGTAATGAGAGAGGTGAATTTATTCATGTTAAGCGCGGGCGAGGATCGTCCACGTTGAGTCATCTTTTTGCTCAGGGTTTTGTTGCGTCGACTCTTATGGTCAGGGAGGCTGGTTTTATTCAGGATGTAAATTCACAATTAATAGCGCAGAGCATTAATCCTGTCCCGAATCCATTTGAGGCACGTGGTAATGATGTTGTATACGCCATCGTTGATGGTCCTGCATCAGAGAATTTAGATATTCCTTTCTTTAGTAAGGTCACTTTGCAAAATTATGGGAAGACAATTTCCTCTTATGGCTTTCAGGTAAAATTAATGCATATTCCTGAGTCTGCAGTTTATCTTGCAGATGTCGCCAAGAAAGCTGCGGAAAAATTGGCCAAGAAGAAAGCTTCGGCAGCTAAGTCTAAAAAGACTCCAGGCAGGGGGAGAGCCTCGAAAAAGAAAGTTGATTAAACCTTTCCTGTGGTATTCTTGGGATGTTCGTTGCTTTATATTTTGCGGTGTTTTCCTGACGCTGTGCGTGTGCAGCTTCCATGTCTATAAGAATTAGTGTTCTTCAGCCTCGTCGAAATATGGTCGGACAATGAGACTGGGAGCGTTTCTCAGTGACGTATTTGGCTTTGCAGAACACCGCATGCGCAAATTAATTGTGGAGGGTATGTCCGGTGATAACGTTACAGGGTTTACCTTGCTGGTAGAGGCATCGCAGTAAAGGCAGAACCTTGAATCAGGTGGGCTGAGCAAGTAGCAGGCAGTGCACTCAACGGCTCGTCCTCCCCATGCCTGTAAGGCCTTCAGCATGGTTCCTGCTATCAACTCGGCTCTGTCCTCTGTCGTGTTGTCTTGCTCTGAGGCTGATTGTTTGGCCGCCATCTGAAGCTGCTTGGCTCTATGGGCTTCTAGTGCGCGCTGCAGTTCGGCTTTCTCCTTGGCTAGCTCAATCTGCCGGGCTTGCTCAGCAGCCTCGCGCGCTGCCCGTTCGAGTTGCCATTGAGCGTTTATTTCGTCCGCCACTGACTGAAGCTTTTGCAGCGCGTTTGCTGCGAGCCTTTCACCGCGAATTGATCGAATCCAAAATCGGTTTGCCGAGTCATGCAGAACCGCGTGCTCGAACTTGGCTGGATCATTGATCTGCTCCAGTGCCAGGTGATGGAGATCAATCTCCATGCTGGAATGTTCCAGGGCTTCGAGCTGGCGATAACGCTCATGCTCCATCCGCGTTGAGAGCTTGATCCGGACGATCAGCTGCCGAGTAGATTGGTGCAGGACAGCATGACCTCTCAAGCTACCCAGGTCAACAAACCGCTCAACGTTATCGGCAGTGATCACCACTGGTTGCAGCTCGACCTTTTCCTCCAGCAGCCGGCCGTCTTGTGTGGCCACTCGGATTGTTTCTATAAGTGCCGGGAGCATGAGCTGCTTGTGCTTCGCGATCAGCGCGACTGCAGCACGTCTGACTCCTTCGCGGAATCCATCAAAGCAGTCATTCGATTTCGCATGGCGGAAGTGTGGTACGACCTTCTCGCCATTGTTGGCTGCGTTCAGCGGTTGCTGACATCCGGGGCAGATGCATCCACAACGCAGCCCGTTTTCGACCTCGTGGGCGCGAAAGAGGGTGCCGTCACGTTCACCGAAGGGAATCTTGGCTTCGTGCATCGCTCTATTAATCGAATGTATCCTGCGGAATTGAGGAGGCTTGCTTAAGGGCTAAGTGCAAATGCCCCTCGTCTTATATGGCGTTTCAAACTCGGGCAGGCAGCAACATTTTCTACGCCAATTAGCTGGGCTATCCAATCAAACTGGTGCTCTCTAACTTGCATTCTCGCGTGTTTTAGAGCAAGTAGCGTCGCCTTGGCGAGCACTTCATTCCCAAGTGAAGACCGCACAGGAGCGTACGCTAGGATGTCAACTGTTGTAATGAGCTTCAAGCTTTCAAAGCGCTCAGCAGCCACTCTGGTAGCTTTCTTCTCGTCAATGGCGGCAGATAACTCATTTCTGTATGCGAGGGCTAGAGTAGCCGCCTCGCCGTCGCCAAGTGAGCTTGAGGTATGTCCGGATACCATCCCAAAGAAATCCTCCAAGGCGGCTCCTGCTAACTCCTCGACTATCAAGACTTGGTCGCTGATCAGCTCTGCAAGTAGCGCTGGTTCTGGACGGCCATTTACTGCTCCTTGCTCTATCTCGCGCACGACGTAGTCGGTTACATAGAGAGGCGTAGCCAATGCTCGCAGGATAGTGTTCGCATACCCCGTCGCCAGCAGATTTATGATTACACTAGCATCCAGGACAATGGCATTTCTCTGATTAATGAGACAGCTTGAAAAGGTCATCTACCTCGTCCTCTTCTGCCTCATTAAGCAATTTACGCACTCTTTCGCGATCAAGCTTCAGCATCTCTGACATCTGCCCTTCGCTGACTAGATCTTTCTTCCATGCTTCGATCGCCAGCAAGAAGAGTCGTGACGATTGCGTCACATCAGCAGGGACTGAGTCAAATACAGTATCTCCTAGGACCTGGCGGGCTTGCTCATCAGTAATACCCCCATTATCCATGAACCAGTCCCAGGTGCCTTTCTTCGTTAGGCCCAGTTCTTCAAGGCGCATCACCATCGCTTGCCGGGATACGCCAAAAAAGCTGGAAAGCAGGATGATGTGCCTACGAGTGAGGTGGGTTGAGCCAATGGTCAGCTCCTTGAACTTCTCCATCACGGCCCGGGCTGGCGTGAGAAACGCACTCGCAAATGCATTCGCGTATCGCTCCTCACGGGAGTTTTCATATTTCTCGTCTTGATAGACTTCGGGCCGGCGTCGGGTCGCAATAAAATGACCAAGCTCATGAGCACTGGTTTGGGCCCGGCGGTCCTTTCGGTGGCTGGCATTGATTAGTATGCAAGCACCCACGGCGTCATCATAAGCAAACAGTCCAGAGACTTTTGGGGCGAGTTTTCGGCTATAGACTCGCACGCCTAGCTGTAGCTCCAAAAGTGCAAAGATGTCCTGAATTGGCCCTTCGCCGAGTCCCAGCCAGTTTCGGAGGCTTTGAGCATCGTGCTCCGCCTGCTTGCGGACATCACCTGGAAGGATAGTTTTCTCTGCAGGGTAGTTGTGTGCTCTCTGAATACCGAGCACATTTTCAAGCTCAACCTCAGCTCTGACGAGATCGTTCAGCATCCGCGCAGCTTGCTCGACACCTACCTCATTGGTATCTGGAAGCGAGCGGAAGCGTGGAACAAGATCCACATGAACGGCTTCCTGTCGCAGCAGCGAGTTGGCAGATACACCATAGCAGCGGCTAAGTGCCTGGATTTCATCGAGCCGCGCAGTACGTTGCCCTTTCTCAATGGCCACAAGCGTGGTGCGCGCTACGCCTACTGCTTTAGCGGCAGCATCTTGGGTGATGTTCGCGGTTTCCCGCGCAACCTTCAGTCGTTCACCCAGCTCTACTGGGCTGAGTTCGTAATTTGGTTTGGTCATGATGCGTGATCTATCCATTTTCTCACGAACGACTCTGGTCTCAGGTCGTTCGTAAACGCTGACCATTCCATGGCATGTTGTTGCAAGAGCCGGTCAAGATTCTCCGCCACCGTTTGTGGCGTTTCAGCCAAAGCACGAGCTAGCTCGTTCGTCCTGAGGCGTTTGATCAGTTCGTACTGCGTGGATTCCCTAATAGAAGATAGATGCTCGAAATGGAGCACCCCTGCGATGGCATATTCTCGCAAAGCTTGAGTTTGTCTGCTGAAGTCTTTTGCTGCTCCAGCTTCAAAGTCTGTTGCGCTCAACGATTCCCACACGTAGGTCTCCGGCGCTTCATTCAAGCCAGCGGCATGTACGCTTAGGCGCCGCAGGATGCACGCAGCACAAATGCCACACTGTCGCCGTGAGCCTAAAACGGCAGTTTGCCGCGACTGCTGCCAACAAGATCTGGTAGTTGCCCAGCCAGCCCCATCTCCGCAGGTTTCGACGAATTCGCGCAGAGTTTCGCCTTTCGTTTTCCATAGACGGGGGAATTGGAATTGGATCGGATAGTCGAGTAGCGCGTTAACAAATCGCTCCATCAGCTTGGTGAAGACCGGATGGTTTCGGTAGTCCTCGTATCCATGACCAACTGGAAGGAGGGCCGGTGCGAGTGCGCCTTGGCCGCTTTCAGGAACGATGGTTGCTGGTGCATCAACTAGGTATGCCGCCATTGCAGATACGACAGCAAATTTGAATCCGCGGCTTCGGGCGCTAGTTTCAGTATTTTTGCGGTCGTCAAGTTTCACTGAATAGGGGAGTGCCGTGAACGGGATTTTGAGACGTTCCTTCCTGGAGATATCGTGCTGCTTGCTGCCTACTCTCACGCGAACCAAGCGATTTCCTAAGCGCTTGCTTTCCAGCTCGGCTACCGCACGAGAGTCCATTCCATCGCTATAGGCAATGACCGCTTCCGCGTTGGATGGGAACTGCATGTGATCTTGAGCTGGTGGTTCTGCGGGAGCTTTTCGAGCGTGGAACTCGAAATACCAGGCATCTCCGGTAAGAAGGTTCAGTGCCTCCACTAGTGCTCCGGTAACTGCATTTTCTGACCATTTTTCGTGGTCATGAACTGGAATGCGTACATCAAAACGCCGCCCCCAGTTCATTGTGCTGCGGGTAAGAGTGCGATCACAAAACTCAACGGCAGCGGCCACGACTAGGGCGTCATAGACCCTGGGTTGCCATTTTTGCGAGGAGAAGGATGCGAGAGCTTCTAGATTGAAATTGATGTTCTGTCCGAGATGGCAGGGCAGCATGCCTTTTTGTGGGCGTACGCCGGATTCGACCACATCAACAGCCATCTCCTTCAGAGGTAAGAAGTTTTTCAAAGCGATACTCCCGCGTCCAAGCCGGTCATTTTTCTTGAACGCTGAGAGACCGGTGCCGGGCCCAACAGAATCAAGCCCAATTGGTTTTCTGAGAGTCCGCAGATTGCGTCGGAGATACGCGTGCTCACATGATCCGCTCGCCTGTGGTTGGACTCTCTCAGGTAGTGCTCTTCAACAGAGCGCACGGTTGCTAGTCCACGCATTTTGGCAGCAAGGCCTACAGCTTCATGAAACGCATCTGAACCGAATTTGCCTTCATGGATGAGCTCAATGCTGCATGCCACGACATTTCTGCCAAACACTGATCCAGCAGCAAGAGCGGTTGCATCATTTAGCTGAGCAAGCGCAATTTCAGGGAGCATGAGGGAATTGTCACGACCGGAAAATATGGACTTCAGTTCTTGGGTCAGTTCCCAGGAAACCTCCATCTTGAAATCGCTGGCGAGGGCGTTGGTTGCGGCCTCTGCTACTTCGCTGGCGCTGTAGGCGGCCTTGTCGCCGCGCATGGCCAGCTCTTTCCAAGGCTTTCGCATCGGCAAGCTTCTGTGGGGTCCGTCGCTCATCGTCCAGCCTCCGGTGATCACCGTCTCTGACAATGTCAGTAATTTCTTTTAAAAAAATGACATTGTCAAGTCTTGAGACAATTAGCGCTGAGCCGGTGTTGGCTATTGCCGCAGTGAGGAATAGAGATCGGAGAGAATTCTCAGCTTCGTACCTGTGCGGTACATGTCAGTAGAGGGGGTATTTTGAGAATCATTCGCCTTAAGGAAGTGGTCAGGTCTACCGGCTTGGCGAGATCAACCATATACAAGCTCATCGGTTCAGGAGATTTTCCTAAACCAGTACCTCTCGTGGGACGCTGTGTTGGTTGGGTCGACAGCGAGGTGCACAACTGGATTTTGGCAAGGATTGAGGAGCGTGACCTGGCAGAGAGTGCTGCGACGCGCTCCACCGCCATCTGAACATGGCCAGCTAGAACTGACCATCTGCGCCATGACTGGCTATAGCTGGTCATGGCGCTTATGCCGGCTACCAGATCAAGGCTGTTTGACTCTCTCCAGAAAGCCAGAGCGATGTTGCTCCCCATCGCTCCGGCAGACTCTGGCTGGCATCGGTCTCCATGGGCTTTCGATCTAGTTTTTCTCCGGAATACGGTTTCAGCAAAAACTGTCGCTGTGGCTTGGTGATCGGGGTGGATTTTTCCGAGCGCGTCGGAGCGATTAGTTGCGGTGTGGGTAGTATGCTTTTACTAGCTATTACTACCCGAAGGGTTTCCGCCTAGCCGAGCATTGATAAGCATCGCTGACCAGGTCCCATACACGTCGAGGGGGGATCATCGAACACTGAACCACTACCAGCATCAGCTCACCATCGGAGACCAATTTCCATCCATTACTGGATGAGATATGTCACCAGGCAGCCAGGAGGGGGATCAGGCAGGGAAGAAGTAACGGTTAAAAAATACACAGCAGGCACAGGTTATGAAACTCAACCACTGAGAGATCATAACCATGCCCAAAAACACCGCTACCGCCCAGCGCTATCCGCTCCGGCATCCCGATAACAATAACCTCAGCCTGTACTACGACGACACCTATGTCGGTTTACCCGTGATGATCGAGAAGGGACCCTTTATCCGGGAGTATTTGTCGGACCTCAAACACACCATCGATCTGGCCTTGGCTGAGTACCCGAGAGTGTTTGCATTCCGGGTAGATCTCAGATTGCCTAGGGGTATCGAGCTGCCTGACTACGCCTACACCAACCAAGTCATTAGCGAGTTCTTCGAGTCCTTCACAAAGAAAATCCGCTACGATCAGGAAAGAGTGCGTCAGCGTGACGGCTACGCTCGTGGCTGCAAGGTCCGGTACGCATGGTCTAGAGAGGTTCCACGAGGAGGGCGGCCACATTACCACGTATTGATCCTGTTGAACCGGGACGCCTATTACACGATAGGGAGGCTGCGGTCCGCGAGAACGAACATGATCAGCCGCATGGGGGAGTCCTGGGCTGGTGCTCTGGGCATATCAGTCGACCAAGCGGGAGGCCTAGTGAATATTCCGAAAAACGCCGAGTATCGCGTTGACCGGTATGTCCGTCGTGGCGAAGAAGATGAACTGCCAGTGCTGTTCTATAGGGCTAGCTATCTGTGCAAGGTGGCTACGAAGTCCTACGGGAATCGTCAGCGGGGGTTCGATACCAGCCGGGGATAGCAGAATAATAAGTGTGAAATAATCCGGGCCTGATCAGGCCCGGATTTTAGTGTGACCCACGTCTAAGGTGTTCGCTTTAAAGCAGAAATATATTTTGGTTTATTGCAAGAGTCTATCAATTGCTTCTCGAAGAGACTTTGCAGAGTGAGACTCGTCAAGAGAAACGCTTTCTCGGATTCTTTTCAGGGCTCGCTTTGCATTCTCATCTCGTCCTAATAGCTCTCGGCCTTCCCATCCGCCCATTGCCGCTAGCGCGAGCGCACGCTTAGAAGCATTGTTTCGATCTTCTGTATTGTTTTGCTCATAAAAGTCTTGAAGGCGAGATGATGGCGCATTTCTTATTTTTTCCCAGGCTTCTAATTGCTGTTTTGTAATGGCATCGCCCATGGATTTTGCAGCTGCTTTTCCAATCCCTGCTACAATATCAAAAAAACCCACTTTCATATTCCTTCTGTTTTTGGTTGTGCTAGTCTTAACTTGAGATTAAGGGAGCTTAGAAAGAGATCGAAAGCTTTTTCTTTAGCTCGCTAGAGATGAGATCGACATCCAACTCTTTCCCTGGGTTTTTTTCGATGAAGCTGGTCAAAATTGAAATATAGGCGGCCCCTAGCGTCCTGGTCAGTGTTATGGCAGTAGTACTTGCAATGGCGCCGCCAGCTGCGCTACCCAGCCCTGGGACCATCTTCAAAAGGCCAGTTACTAGAGCGCGTCCGACTAGAGTTGCTGCGGTGGAGCCTAGGGCAGATGTCACGAGTGTGGTGAGTGCTGCCGTACTGGTTTCCATTCCGAACGTGACGCCAACCTTTGCGAGCATGCCTACTTGGATAGGGACGAGTGCGATGGCGTCAGAGAACGGAATTGGGACGGCGGCAGCAGCTCCTGCCGCAACACTCGCAATATTGACTTCTCTTTCAGCTTGCTCGATTTTCAGTTTAGTCGCAGCAGCATGTTTAGAGTTGAGCGCATTGGCGTAGGCTCGTTGCTTCGCTTCAGGTAGTAACTTCGAGGTTTCGCTGATCAGCTGATTTAGACCCTTTTCCTTAAGGGTAATAGTCTCACCGTCATCGTCGATCTGTTCTGCAATTGCCCTGACCGAGACCACCATCGCAGCAGAAGGTAGAGCTTTCGTGACCTGTTCGCGAAACCCGTTATCTGACCGAGACTTGGTGATAACTACTATTACTGGGATATCCTTTTCCTTGAACATCTCACAGAGCTTTTGCTCCGCATCTTCGATGCGCCGACCATCCTCGTGAATACATAGCCAGGCTACATGAATATGCTTGTTTTCATCGTGTTCTGCTGATCGCTCATTGATGACCTCGGTTAGTTCGCCAATGATTTCTTCGTAGTCGTGAAGTTCGAGACCTTTAGTGTCAAGGATCGTGATCGGGTGGCCTTCTTTTGATATTTCTTCGGTGCGCTGAGTAACTGGCTTTCCTGAACCTGTCAAGGCTAGGTCGCCGCGGAATACACTATTTATTAATGTGCTTTTGCCAACGCCAGTTTTTCCTGAAATAATAATGTTCACTTTTCCTGACCCTTTTACAGCACTTCTAATGGCGTCATCAATGTGATGCTGGATGTCGGGGGTTGCCGTGTTCATAAACTGCTCTCCATGTTAGACTTTAGTTGAGGATGTAGGAGATGTGCTGGTTATAGCTGCTGAAGTTGAATTTCAGTGCTCAGCTTTTATAGAGCTCTACCAATCTTGCAGCTTTCTGCTTGATCTCTTCTGACCATTTTTCTGGTTTATATACCCGCGCATTTTCTCCTAGCCCAAAAACCCACCACAGTGTTTCCTGATCGTCCGGCACAGGGACGCGCAGGTTTTGCCAATCGGTGTTAGGCAGCGGACTCAAACTTTGCTGGGGACCGAGTGGCGTTTCGCTCAACAGCCAGGCAATCTGTGGGGAAATATCAGCGACCAGTTCTACTTGTTGGATGGGGGAAGAGGCATTGAGATCCTGGCGGATGTATAGATCAACATCGAAGCTGGTATGCTGATTAGCTGGTTCATCAAGCAATTCGACTTTTTTGATGCGATGCAGAGCGAACTGGCGGAGGTCTTTGTAGCCTTCCACCGATGCCAATAGGTAGCTGATGGTGTGTCGTGACACTAGTCCTGCCGGATGTAGGCGAAGGTGCTTGATCGCACCTTTACTGCGGCTCTGATAAGTGACCTGTAACTGTCGACGCTCCAGCAGGCCAGCAGACACTTGTCCCCATACTTGGAGATCTAATGCTGCGGGTAGGAGAGTTTTTCCATTGGGGATTGCGCGAACCCGTCGCGACCAATCTGCTAACCCATTACCACCAAGGCCGTTGAGGAAGTTGCGGGCACGGCGAAACTGCGGACCGAGCTGGTCCAAGACCGTTTGCGGCAGCAGGGGATTCAGATGGCTTTCTGACAGGTACAACGCTAGTGCGGTGGGGGCATCCATATCCTCTAAATCCAGTGGCGCATCTCGGGTGAAGCTCCAACGGAATGGAATTTCGCTGTCATCGCACTGTAAAGAAAAGGGAATAGATAAGCGGTTTAAGTCGCGCTGAATCGACCTCAAAGTCACTGAGAAACCGCGGTCACGTAGTTTTTCCAGTAAGGTAGGAGTTGCGATTCGTTGGGGGGCGGTAGGGATCAGGCGCAGCAAGGCGAATAGCCTGAGCAGCGTATCCTTCGCTTGGGACATAGAAACTACCTTGTGTTGAACGGCTAACCAGGCGCCAGAAACATGGCGCCAAGCTGGCGTTAATGCTACCGGGAAGGGTGGCGTTTTGCCACCCCTCTGCGCAAGGTGTGACCAAGATCATTGGGCAGTCTGATACGTAAGTGGGCTTGGTCGTTGCAATTTTCATGTGCTTATGGAGCAGGAGATCGGTCTGCTTCCTTCTCGTGTTTCAGCTCCCTATATTCGCAGTACAGGTCGTAACCTTTCTTAACCACTACAGCAAAACCAATAACGGCAAATAGGTTTTTCATTGGGAGGTCCTCCTGCGTATTTCCGATATGTTTTGTTAATAGAGTGCTAAGCTGTGTTGCATGAGTGAGCATTGGGTTAATACCCAGTGAGCTTTAGGAATTGTTCCAGGCGGGTTTTGAAAATTTCCTTGTGAGTCGCATAGCGACGCTCAAGCGAGGGGGTGTGGCACTTGGGGCAACTGGTGAACCAGTCGTGGCCGATTACCAGTACATCGCTCCGGGGCAAAATAGTCTTTTTCCAAGAGCAGTATGCGCAGATGAGGGTGAAGGGAGCGGGGGGGATTGGCATAGCAGTCATCCTGTGACTATTGGATGGCGCCAGACTGCCAGCAGGTGGCGACAAATCATGTCGCTTTACTTGATCTGGGTCTTGGCTGAACACAAGGCGAAGGCTGTAGTGCTGGTGTGAGCGGGCTGTACCCAACGCCTCCAGGCGGCTTCCCAGCCGGCATCGTGGCTTGCTCCTGGTATATGGATGCACTCGATATGAGAGGGAGAGCCGAGGGCGCGCTGATAAAGGTCTAACAAGCGACTTGAAATCACGGTATCTCGCTGTCCAACTAAATGCCGCTGAGGCAACGACACGAGTTGATGACGATAGTCGAGCGGATCTAGGGAACCGCTGAGGGGGGACAGCCCTTTCATTTCTGCCCATAGCCGTGGGCTGAGGTTGCCAGCAAGAGTTTGGACCTGAGCTACGTCATCCCGCTGAGCGGCCAACAACAGCGCCAGCGCTGCTCCACCGGAATATCCCACCAGCTCGAATTCTCGATTGCCATAGCGCTGCTTCAGCTGGTCGAGTGCGTGGCTTAGGCTGGTAATGACTTCTTGAGAGAAGCGCCGATTGGTCCAGAGGGTAGGTTCGCAGGCCGGTGCCATGACGAACTGGCAGGGCCGTGCCAGGTAGGCATTCGGCTTCGGATCATCTATTGCTAGCCGTGCCACCAACAGGCTGTGTGGGCTCGGATCCAGGCTGGGCTGTGTCGCCGTCGCCCAGGCATGGCCATCGCCCTCCAGGTAAACACGCAGGCGGGTGGTTGTCGCTGTGCCCTGCGGTGCCAGCATGGCGAGTGGGAACGGCTGTCCCGGAAGTATCTCCAGCTGCCGCCCATGCTCATCCGCCAACTGCTGCAGTGCCTCGCGAGGCGACTGGCAGCCGGTGAGGAGGGCGCCGAGCAGCAGCGTTGGGATAACTCGAAGAAAACCGGCCCACAGAGGTAGGCCGGAAAGGTAGTGGTGGCTCATCAGAAGTCGTAACGAATCTTGGCAGTGAAGGTATCTGCGTTGAAGTCGGTCTTGCCGGTGTAGTCGTAACTGACCCCGACAGTAACCGCCCCCAGGTGATAGTCCGCACCGACACCCGCTTCGTAGCTGTTGCGCACCGCCTTGGCGCCCTGGCTCACGAAGGGCGTGCCGCCCAGCACAAAGGTCGAGGTGCTCTGGGCTTCGTCCGCGGCGAAGTCATGGTAGGCCATCAGCTTGGCCTGCGGCTGCAGGTTGCCGTTGCCGACCTGGAAGTCGCCCGCCAGGCGCACACCAGCACCCAGCTCTGCTACTTCGTAGCGTTGGCTATCCACCTTGAGCGCTGCCGACGAACCCTTCTCGTGGTAACCATCGATATCGACTCGGGCGTAGCGTGCGGCCAGGCGCGGCTCGACCAGGAACTGTTCGTTCAGGTGATAGGTGTAGCCACCGACGACGTTGGCGCCCAGCACCTGGCTGTCATAGTTGCCCTTGGCCGTGGTGCTGGCGATGCGACGCTTGCTCTCGTTGTCATTGAGGCCATAGCTCAGGTTGGCGTCGACGAAGTAGTTGCCCTGTTCGAAACCGCTGTACAAGGTCAACGCATTGCCATCCACATCGGTGGTGTTGCCGTTGTCGCTGTTCACGCTGGTGTGCAGGAAGCTGTAGGCCACGCCTAGGGTCAATTGGTCGGTCAGCTTGCCATCGGCGCCGAGGGCGATACCGCGGCTGTAAGCATTGAAGCCGGCCACGCCGTCACGCAGGTCCTGGTTGGCATCGCTGTACAACGCCTGGGCCCAGACACCGGTGTGCTGCAGCACATCGCCCGAGGATGCACCCCGTAGGCTGTTGGTGCGATTGCCTGTGACATTGCTCATCAGCGTCTGCCCGCTGGTGGCGGCTTGGGTCGCGCCACCGTTCACCTCGGGTGCCAACTGTTCCGTCAGCTTCTTCAGCGCCACCGGATCCTGCGAGGCATTCACATAGGCCTGGAACACCGGATCATTGGGATCGCTCTGCGCCAGCCCGGTCACCACTTGGCTGAAGGCCGCGCCCGCACGTTGCGCGTTGGCCGAGCCACCGATCTGGCCGATCACCTCGCCGACTTCGTCCTGGCCCTTGGTGCTGACCTTGGCCAGGATCTGGTTGTTGCCACTGCTGACGGTATCGACGTTCAGCAGCGCCGAACGGCTGGTCACGCTTACGCCTTCATCCTGCAGGGTGCCCGCCTGGACCAGGGTGTAAGTCGTACCCTGGGCCTTGAAGTCGTTGCCCTGGGCTGCCAACTGAATCTGCGAACCCTTGGCAAACTCCGCGGTACCGGAGACCGCGACCACGGCCTTGTTCGGATCCGTGGCCGAACTCAGGTTGAGCCCCAGCGACGAGTTGCCGGCCACATCCAGGTTGCCCTGGATAGTGGTGTGCGGCTGACCGAATTCCAGGTGCGCCGGCGTGTTGCCCGCATCGCTGCCGACATCCAGCCAACCGGCGTCCTTCAGTCGGATGTTCGCGCCATCGGTGCTGGCGTCGGTGCCATTGAAGGTCACGTCGCCGTTCACTTCGATGTTGGACAGGTCGATCAGGTTGCCGGTAATGCTGCCGGCATTCCACACCAGGTGCACGCCGCCACTGGCCTGAGAGGCATCGATGGCTTCGTCCTGGGAAATCAGGCTGCCGCTGTTCTGGATGACCAGGGTATTGCTGGCATTCGCGCCGTCGATGTCGAAGGCGCCCACCTCGATGGCGGCATCGTCAGCCTGGATGGTGCCGGTGTTGAGGACCTGCACCGGCGCGCTGGCAAAGCTCACACCGTCGAGACGCAACGCGGTTGCATCATCGCCGCTGGCCACGATGCTGCCGTGGTTCTCGATTCCGCCCAGGTCCACTCGATCCGGGCCACCCATGTCGTCGTCGTAGGTGGCGAGAACGCCCGTCGACTCGGTACCGCTGACTTGGATCAGGCCGTTGTTGATCAGCTTGCCACCGATGGTGCCGCCCTTGAGCTGGATGCCCGTGGCCTCGTCGCCATCGGCGAGGATCTTGCCGCTGGTGGCGTTGACCAGGTCGCCCTGCAACACCGACTGGCCGGCGAATTTGAGACCACGAATACCGTCGCCCTCGAGCACCCCACCTGCCACCTGCAGGGTGCCTTCATTGACCAGGTTGCCGTGGATGGTGGCCGGATCGATCAGCAGGCCAGTGACGCCGGCGCCATTCACCGAAATGCTGCCCTTGTTCTGCAGGTTGCCGAACACCTCGGTCGGCGCGCCGATGGACGAGGGATTGTTATCGTCCCCGGCGTAGGACAGGTCGACGCCATTGAGGTCGTCGCCAGTGGCCTGCACCTGCGCATTGAGCACTAGGTCGTGGTTGAAGGTGTCGCTGTAGAAACGAAGAGGTTGGTCGCTGCCCGCGAAGGCACCGGTCACTTCGGTGCTGTCGGTGTAGGCGTTGCCTTCGCTGTCCAGGCCGCTGTTGGTCAACGTCAGGGCGTGAGCGGCGAGGGGCAGGGCACTGGCGGAAATGGCCAGGGCGAGCAGTGTCTTGCGATATTTTGGAGTCATGAGTGCTTTATCCCTAAACAGTATTTGGCGATTTGTTTTTTATTTTTTGTTTTGCGGAGACCTCTTTTCGAAAATAAAAAGTTGGGTGGTGACTGCGCAGCCAAACTTGGCTGCGCAGTTGGTGGAGTGATTGGTTCGGTTTGATGAGGATCTTTCTTATTGTTTAACTGCGACGCGACAACTTGCGTCGTTCTGCCTACCAAGCAGAGCGACAGAGGTTTTTCTTGCTGGTCAGGGGTTGGAGAACCTGGGGAAGGTTCTGGGTCGGGAGCTTCACCGTCTGGCCTCCGGCGCTGAGTTGCAGGGTGCGGGCCTTGCGCAGTGCAGCCCAGAAGCCCGGGAAGCTGGAGCTGCAGGCTTCGCAGTCGGTGTAGAAGGGATTGCTGAAGGTGGTGCCGTCGACGATGACGTCGAAGCCATCCTTTTCGGAGGCGTAGCGCTTGCCGGCGAGGGTGGCGTAGGCGGAGACGGGGCTTTCGTCATCGTCCGGGCAGGTGATGTTCAACTGGTTGCCGTGGCCGTCGTCGACGAGGTGTTCCTCGACGCCCTGGGTGTAGCTGGAGGTCCATTCGGAGGTGCCGGCAAAAGTGGTGCTGGTGGCCAGCCAGCCGAGGAGAGAAGCCAGAAGCAGTTGCTTGTGCATGGGGACGATCCCTGTATCGAGTGAAGAAAGATCACCAATAAAGTCGAAAATCAACCTTTTGAGGTGATTTTCGACCTGTGGTGTTCTTCATGTCAATGAGGTGGTGCCCAACCATTCAGGTTGAATGGGAGAGGCATCATGGTTGGTACGGATCAGAAAGCACTGGCTGAAGCGGTAGGGCGGGCGATTGCCAAGCAGCGCATGCGCTGCGGGATGACGCAGGACGAGGTGGCGGAAATCCTGGGCGTTGGGAATGAAGCGGTATCCCGCATCGAGCGCGGAATCGTCATGCCCAACATTGCTCGGCTGTTCGAGTTTGCGACGATCTTCAACTGCAACGCGATGGAACTGCTGAGCGAGGCCAGCTTGCGCCCAGATGACCAGGCCTCGCGGATCAGCGGATTGCTGAATGCCCTGGAGGAGAGCGACCGTCAGTTGGTCGTGGAGATGGTGGAGCGGTTGAGCGAGCGACTCAGTCGCGGGTGAGGGGGGCTACTTCAGCCAGTAGAATTAAGCTAGCGGCGCGGTACGGACTCTTCGTTGTACTTCGCCCCGCAACGGAGGCAGAGGCAGTCGTACTCCATGAACTGGAAGCGGCGCACGTCGCGAATGAAATCGCCGGTGCTGTTCCAGTTTGCCGCCGCGCCGCATATACCATCGAGCATCAGGTTGAACGCGCGCTCCAGCGGGCTTTCGCAATGTAGGTCCGAGGTTATCGGCTGCTGCCGGGCAGGCGACCGTTGGATGCCGCGCAAGAAACCATCCAGCGTACCCATCAGTCTGGCCAGCGCCTTGGCGGCGTCCTTGGACAGCACCACGGAAGAATTACAGATCAGGCACCGTGTGATCATGGTGAGTGCTCCTGTTATGCGGAAAGTTGAGATGAGAAATCGGCGAGTAGGAGCCCCGACGGCTCCTGCTTATGCCGTCACGGGACTAGAGGAAAATGCGGAGCCCGACCCTTTGGAGGAGTCGGTGTAACAGGACCAGCGCCAGCACGATGACTAGCGCCAGTGGCCAGAAACGAAACATGAGCACCAGCAACGCAACGGCCACTGCACAGCTGGCCAGCACACCGATGAACACGAACAGCAAACCAATGAAACGCACCAGGTTCATGGCGTGATCCTCCTCGTAGGTTGAGTGGTGGGGGATGCCGCGGATGTCACTCCGCGGCGTGTTGGGCCCGAGCTTCGGCGCGGGCTTTCAGCAGCGTCGACAAGGTGGGTTTCGGCGTGGCGGGTGGTTCCGCTACAGGAGCGGCCGAAGGTGGCGACTCGGGGGCCGGCTCCGGGAAAAACTCCTCGGCGATGGCTCCGGTTTCCTCGTCACTGTCCTCGAAGGCACCATTGGCAAATCCCAGCCTTGCGGTGGCATCCAGCGCCACCTGGTCGAAGCCTGAGGCCTGACGTGCTTCATCGAACTCCCGGGCTTGCAGCAGCGCTTCTTCCATCGACAACCCGCTACGCACTGTGATGTCGACGTAGAAGATCGGCGAGCCGTAGCTTTGTCGGGTGGACTTCCCACGCAGGCGTAGCTCCAGCGGCAGGCACGCCAGGCGGTTACCGGAAATCGCCTGCAGGTACTGCAACCGGGCCGCGAGGGTACGGATGCTGTTGAAGCCGGTGGTGCGGAATACGAAGCTCCCTAGCGGATCCTCATCGCCGATGGCGACGTTGAGGCGACCGTAGGGTTTGCACGCACTACCCTTGGCCAACGGGCAGCCATCCGGCGAAGGGCAGGGCAGTGAGGCGATGCCGTCCTGACCGCGGCGCTTGCAGGTCTCGCCGTTGCCGACACATAGCGGCCGTCCGGATTGCCGATCGAACAGGCAGTACTCGGCGCGGAAATTCAGCTCCGGCGCGTTGAAGAGCAGGCGGATCGGGATGCTACGAATCTTGCCACCTTGGGCCTTGCGCAGCTCCTCGTCCAGGGGATGGGCCAGCCAGCCATCCCGCAGCTGGACCTGTGAAGTGAGGGTGAACTGATCGTCCTTCTCCGGCAGACGCTTGCCGTTCTTCTCGACGACCTTGCCGATGGAAATCCGCCCGAGCACCGGCGGGGTAATGGCCAAGCCTTTGAGCATGGTGGTTCTCCAGTGGATGAATAAAAAAGACCACCCCGGCGCAGAGGAGACGCCGAGGTGATCAAGGGGGAAGCGAAATCAGGTGATCAGGAAGCGCCGGCTACCGACCTTGGTGGTGGGGTAGCGCACCAGCAGGTAGGGCTTTTCCTTGAGCAGCCGCGGCACATCGAGCACCACGCTGTCCTTGGCCTTGCACCAGGACACCGCACCGTTGGTGAACAGGGCCCGGCTGGCATCGCCCATGGCCTGCTGCAGTTGCTGTTTCAGTTCGGCTTCGCGCTTGCCCTGAATCTCCAGGCTGGCGCGTACCGTCTGCAGTTCATCGAAGGTGACCGACAACACCGGATCCTGGGTGAAGTCCAGGGTGTGACCCTGGTCCTCAGGGTATAGGCAGCGCAGGGCCTGCTCCGCCGAGTCGGAACCATCCGCCGGTGGTGGCGTGTCGCGTTGCACGTATCCCCAGAAGTCGCGCTCCAGATCGACCAGCCGGCCGATGAGCTCGTCGTCGCGCTCAATGCGATGGATCTCCAGGTGCTGGCCACCGAGCAATACGGCCACGTCGGCTGCTTGCTTACCGGTGACCGCCAATTGGTGCATCACCTGCAACTGCACATAGACCGGTACACCTTCCTTCCAGAGACGGGCACCGTTGATACCGGCGGTCTTGCATTCGAGGATCTGTACGTCGTTGGTGCCGATCACCTCGCGGTCGATGTTGGCCAGCATCCAGTCCAGCTTCGGATCGGGATGCTGCAGCACGGCATTGATCCGCCGCACTCGGTTGCCGGTACGCCGGGCGTAGTGGCTGGCGACGATGGGTTCGAGGATGTTGCCCCAGTAGGTCGGGCTTTCCTCGTTGTTCGGATCGCTCTTGGGCAGCCCGGCATCCCGGCCGGTCTTCTCCAGCCACAGCTCCAGCTGCGACTTGTAGGGGTTGAGGCCGACCGCGGCTGCAGCGTCCGAACTGCCGATACCGTGCTTGCGTACCGCTAGCCAGTCATCACGGGACAGCTCCTTGGTACCAACCAAGCGCAGGGCAGGGCGTTGCCGCACCTTGCTGGGCGAGGAATGGGCATGCGTCATGGGGATTTTCTCCGGACATAAAAATGCCCGGCCGGCAAAGCCAGTCGGGCATCGAGTGAGGGCGTGGGTGGCTGTCAGGCCATCAACGGGAGGGGCGCATCCAGGCGGGGCTGGGCTCTCTCCCACTTACCGGGCTACAGCACCGGCTGTAGCGGTCGCCGACTGACGTCGCCGTGCGTGATAGGCACGAACCTTCTCGCGCCAGCCGGGCGAGAGTTCCTTGGCCATGTCGAGATAGCGCAGCGGGCAGCTGTAGTAGTACGGCGCCATGGACTCATCCATGGCCTTGTACCCCCACTCACCGCCACTGCATTGCAACAGATCACAGCGGATGTAACGCATGGACTCGCCGGGAGCGAGATCTGGGTGAACGCCTTCGGCTTTCGCCGTCACTTCGGTGACCGACCAAAGCACATTGCCCCGTAGGGTGTGGACGATGACGCGAACGCGGGCGCGAGCTTGGTCTTCAGGTTGAGTCAGCTTTCGGATCAGCTCTGACCGGGTACGGGATGAGAACAGCCAGCCCATGAGAGAGGCCTCCAATGAAATACCGGAGCCCACTCCACAGGAGCGGAACCCCGGCGGGTGGAAGAGAGCGCCCAAAGCCGCGGCATCTGCGAGCGACCGCTGTCGTCGCAGAACCGCTTGGGCAAAGAGAGATGACGAGAGCAGGGAACGGCCGTCAGGCCACCAACTGCAGGGCCGCATCCAGGGCGCGTTGCTTGATCACTGCCCCTTGACCGAACCAGGCCGAGTCCATGCGGTACTCGTTGCTACGGGCACGGCGTTCGTGGTCGACGTACTCGGTGACGGCATTGAGCAGGCCCCAGGCGGTACCGTTGGCGGCTTCCAACTGCGAGCCACGACCGCGGCCTTCGTACAGGCTTTGCACCCGACGCAGCGCGCGTTCGTTCGGTAGGGCATCCGGCAACGGATTGTTGGGTTGGGCATCGCAGAGCACTTGCATGAAGTAGCCCATCGCCTCGTGCCACTGCACCTTGCGCTCGGCCAGATGGCGCATGCGATACATGAACTCGTCCCATTGCGAGACGGCGATACCCAGTTGCTTCTTCACCGCCTGGGCGTCGAAGCGGGTGCTGTGCGGCACCTTGATCGCTCGGGTAGCACCGTCGACGGCGATGGTCAGGGTGTTGTTGCACACCACCCGCACGGTGGTTGGCGTCGCCGTGGTGGCTAGGGTGCCGTCGCAGGAAGTGGCCAGCAGCAGGTAGCCATTGACCAGGTCGTTGCCCTTCAGCGAGGTGTTTTGCCCGGTGCGCGCCAGTGCCCAGAATTTGCGGCCACCTTTGAGCACGCCCGCGGTTTCCAACTCGTAGCCGGAGACCTGGGTGAGATCGCGGTAGAACTCCAGCACTTCCCGCGGCTGTACCACCTGGTAGCGCTGGGAGACTACCGAGAGCGGTGCCTTGGTGTCGGAGCGGTAGAGCACTTTCTGTTCGGGAAAGGAGTGGATGCTGCCCAGGTGACCAACTGCATCTGCTTTGAAGTGGACCGGGCTTTCCTGAATCTGCCAGTCCATGCCGGCTTCCCGCTGCCAGACTTCCAGCGGTTGTTTCGGGGAGAGGCGGCTGCCCAGGCCATGCCAAGGGGCTTCGCCGACATACGCCATACGTTCGATGAGATGAGCCATGATGAGTTTCCTGTGAGCAATAGCCGGCATAAAGCGCTGCGCGAAGCGCAGCACCGGCGGAAGGGATGAAAGGGAAGAGGAGAGAGGATCGAAGCCGATCAGGTCGGCAGGTTGAAACGATGCCCGCAGAGCAGGCAGAGGTTGTGGGCCAAGACGTGGCGATCAAGCGACTCGCCGACCTGTGCACCCAGGGCGCAGCCACCAACCCCGCCGGTCAGGCCGCCAAGGATGGCGCCCGATACAGAACCTAGGGTGATGCCAACAGGGCCGGCGAACGCGCCGATAGCTGCGCCAGCCTGGCCACCTGCTAGGGCAGCACTCACACCACGCGCAACACCGCCCACGGTGCCGATAGCTGCGCCGACTTTCATGGCGTGATGAAAAGACGAGACTTTCAGGGAATGACAACGAGGGCACTGCAATGACATGGGTGAACCTCCTTGGGTTTATGTCATTGCTGTTATGTAGTGCTGAAAAAAATTCGAATTAACACCCACTACGACACGCGGAGCTTGAGGCACTGAATTTTGATGTCATGCCCCTCCAATAGCGGCTATTCCGGCTACAGATAGCCGGAATAGCCGCTATTGGTAGATTTTTAAAAAGTGGATTTGCTTTGGTTTTCTTTATTTTCGAAAAAGCAAGGGGGTTGCTTGATTTTATTTTGGTTTTTTCTGGGTGCGGTATTGCGGAATGAGTTTTCTATATAAATCAGTTGTTTATACGTTTTTCTGGTAAGTCAATAGGTGCGCTTAAATATTTTTAGATTTTTTCAAGCGGCTGTGATGTGTGCGTGAGAAGAGGCCCTTAGCATGTGTCTCGTGTTTGCAAGCGAGGATATGTGCAATGAATGATAAAAGTGGTAGTTCGGTGGGGTTTGAGAAGCGCCCGGTCGTGGCGGTGCTTCGTCTGCGTAGGGTTGTTGAGCGGCTGGGTATTTCACGCTCCACGATTTATGACTGGATGAATCCCAAGTCCCCCCGTTATGACTCAACGTTCCCGTTACCAATCAAACTCTCTGGCAGCAGCAGCCGTGGGGCTGTGGGTTGGTTGGAGTCTGACATCTGTTGGTGGATTGATTCTAGGAAGACCATCACTCGGGAGCGTACGTAGATATGAGGGAATTTCGTCGGGGCCTGCCGAGGGTTGGATGGGGATTTCCAAGTTTGACTCCGCTTCCGCTGCTGAAATCGGCAGTGGACGAGGCAGAGGCAATTATGAAATCTCCCAGGGAGTTAATTTTCTTCGGTGCATTAACGGCGGTTTCTATCGCCGTGCAAGGGCTTTTTGATGTTAGAAAACCTACCGGTCAGTGTGCTCCCGTTTCGCTTATGTTGTTGGTATTGGCTGACTCTGGAGAACGCAAAAGTTCTTCTGGAAATATTTTCTTGGATCCTGTTCGTGAGTTTCAGCGGGACCAGGATGTTGCCTGGGGGGATAAATTTAATAAATGGATGGTTGAGGAGAGGATCTGGGGTACAAAGAATAAAGAGATTTTCAAATTTATAGCTAAAGCCGCTCGCTCGGGGCAGTCCTCTTTATATTGGGAGGACATGGCTCATGAGCACGAAAAAGCAAAGCCTGTGCGTCCTCGGCGTTTCAAAATTCTTTATGATGATGCGACGTCTGAGGCTTTAATGTGGGGGATGTTTCAAGATACCCCGGTGGCTGGTTTGGTATCGACTGAGGGGGATCTGAGAAATAGGGCCTTTAATGACCTTTCTAAGCAGAACTCACTGTGGAGTGGTGATCCGATAACTGTTGATCGGAAAACTGCGGAGTGCTTTGAGCTGAAAGATGCGCGGTTGACTGTTTCGTTCATGACGCAACCGACTTCGTTTGAGCGCTATGTGCGTGCTAATGGTGAGATGCTTCGTGGTTCTGGGCTGTGGGCGCGCTTTTTAGTTTGCCAGCCTCTTTCTACCCAAGGGTGCCGGGAGATTGATAGTTCTACGGTTTCGTGGGAGCACAGAAAAAGATTTTCTGCTCGAATAAAAGAGCTGCTGCAAGAGAATGTTGTAATGTTGGAAGGCCCAGAGCATACCCGTCAACCCATAGGCTTCTCGCCAAGTGCTGCTGATCTGTGGGTTGAGGTATTCAATGAAATAGAGGGGGAGATTAAACAGGGAGGACGATTTGAAGGGGCAGGGGACCTTGCTTCTAAGTTGGCCGATAATATCTCCAGGGTGGCCGCGTTAGTGCATATTTTTGAAGGGGAAGGCGATGAAATATCGTTAGAGGCACTGCGTTTTTCTATTGATTTCTGTGCTTGGTGTTCGGATGAGTTTTATCGTATTTTTATGCCTCCTAAAGAGTCAGAGCTCGATGCAGAAGAGCTGCTTGATTGGTTAAAAGGGCATTGGGATAAGGGTTTTGATGAGGTAAGAAAGAACACAATTCTCCAGTATGGGCCTCGTCGCCTTAGGAGCAAGGAAAGGCTCGATACTGCATTGGCTGAACTTGAGTCGACTGGAGATGTTTCCGTTTTCAAGCGTGATAGGTCTTGGATTGTTGATTTTTCTGGCGTTGATTACTGATTTTGAGTCTCATGAGACGTGCTCAAAAGATTGATGTTATTTTCTTGAGCGGAGTCTTTGGTATATCTCCTGGTTTTCGGGATTTAGTACTATTTCAGATGTGATGAACTCTTTCAGGTCTCCTATTGTTCTTTCGGCATCAATGCTGGAGATGAAATCTTTGAGATCTTGACTGGAAAGTATTTCGTCTATGGTGGATGATTCGCTTCTCCAGCCTCCTTTGGGCGGATTTTCTAATAGCTCTCGGATTTTCTCTTTTATTTTGGATTTTTTCAGTTTTAACTCGTTTCCGCCTTTCGATGCGCGAGTTTTTCTGAAAGCTTCTTCTTCTTTGTGGTGTTTGTAGCCATCCATAAGTCCGATTAGGTTTGATGAATGAAAAAGATAAGACCAGGCTTCTTCTATTTTATCTTCGGTTAGTGCTGATTTTGCGCATAGATAGTAAAGTTTTGCATAAAAGAAATTTAATTTTAAGGTGCTTCTTTTTTCTTCCTTGTAACTATGGGTCCAGCATTTTGATACATCGCTCCACTTGATTGTTTTGGATTTTTCTAGGGTGATGATTTTGTGATCTATTTGGTTGTTTATCTCATTTGGCCAGTTCTCTTTTAAGATTTCTCGTAATATTCGTCCTGTTGATGCGAGTAAGCGCTCTATCTTCCTCTCTTTAATAACCGATGGTGCTGGGAAATTTGGCATCTAATTGCCCCTTTTTTGCTTCTTCCATTGATTTGATAAGGATGAGGTTATTCTTGACCATAATGATGAGTATTGACGGACACTGCAACGGCAGCGCATCCCGATGCTGAGCAAAGCCGGTACGGCCTGGAAAATTGAGGGCGGTAATAAGCTCGCTGGTGCTGGGGGCATGTCGTCTGCGTAAAATTACCATCACGTTGGTTGTCGCTTGTAGTCTGGGGCAAGTCCACCCAGTGCGTTGACATGAAGCTACGTATTGCTAGCTATTCGTTGTAGATACTCACCTAGAGTCTGCCACGCTTCCGCCATTTCCTTTGCGTAGCTATGGCGTTGGTAGGTGCGCTTAACCTTGTTTTCCTCGGTGTGGTTAAGGCAGCGCTCAGCGACTTCTGGAAGGACACCAAGGGCCGTCATGATCGTGGCGCCAGTGCGCCTAAGGTCATGTGGCGTCCACTTTCCCCCAGGGAGGAGTAGCGCCTGAGCATTGGCGCTTCTGTTGCTCAGAATCCCTTGATCTGGCAGGCGCTGCCTATCGCCAAGCTGCTTGGTCACAGTTTTTGAGCAGACAGGGCCACTATTCTTGGTGTTGGGATAGCACCATTCGCTGGCGGAGCTGAATGCCTTGACGGCCTTGAATTGTTGGATGGCGAACGGCGAGAGGGCTACGTTGTGGGCCTTACCGTTTTTGCTTTGCTCTGCGGGTATGTGCCAGTTGCCTTTGATGAGGTCGACGTTCTCCCATCGGGCACTCAGTAGCTCGCCGATGCGGCAGCAGGTAGACAAAGCAATCCAAATTGCAGCCTCTGACGAGGGGAGTAGGCCGGCTTGCGGAGTGAGCCTTGCTAATGCGCGAATTTCTTCCTCACTCAATACGCGATCTCGCTCGACATCCTTGCCGCCAATTTTGGCTTTGCGAATGCTCGCAGTCGGATCGTGATCAATTAGATCCCGGTCTACGGCGAATCGGAACATCTGGCGCATTAAGCTGAAGATCATCTTCGCCATCCGGTTGACACCACGAGCGAGCAGGGCGTCCGTTACCTCGGTGATGTGACCTTTTTTCACATCTTCAACGGCCATTTTGCCGAGGAAAGGCAGAACATCTTTTTCGAACATGCGGCGGACTTCGGCGCCGCCGTCCTTGCGGTTGATCAAGTCAACCTTGGCCCAGTGGTTGAACAGATGCTGGACGGTTTTTCTGGCAGCTTGTCGGGCCTGAGCTGCCTCAAATGCGGCTTTCTCTGCGGCGACCCGTGCAAGCTCAGCATCGCGCGCCGCTACGCGAGAGGCTTCCTCAGCTTCTAGATGTCCCTTTACATCTCTGACGCCGGACTTATGAAGCCCGGCAAGCTCTTTGGCCCGCTGACCTGCTTCAGCGAGTGTCATAGTGCCTTCGCTGCCATCGCGACTATATGTGCCAATGGGGAAGGTGATGCGCTCACTGCTGCTGTTGGTGTAGCGGAAATAGAAAAGGCGTTCGCCGCTTGGAGTGATACGGGCCACCAAGCTGCCGTGCCCCCAGATGGCAACCTCGCTCAGCCACTTGTCGCTCGTACCCGGTTTGGCCGTCATCTGGCGGTCTGTGATCTTGGCCATTTGGTCAGTTTTCCCGTTGCCAATTGGTTGCCAATTGAGATTGTCTGGTTGCCAATTCGTTGCCAATTGAGATCGGCTTTCGTCGTATGGCTTCGGACAATTTTGGACGAGAAAACCTATGTATGCCAGCAAATTCAGTGGGTTGAGATTTTTGTGTCGGACTGGCTTAGATTTCGTTGGAAAGGTTATTACCTGCATGGGGTGCAAGGGGTCGAGTGTTCGAATCACTCCGTCCCGACCAAATAACTCCAAAAAATCCAGTCACTTAGCGGTGACTGGATTTTTTTATGAGCATCAGAAATTTCACTGATCGGAAAAATACCCCTACTTATCCCCCCACCCGAGAAATCGCCTGCGTTTCTCTGCGGAGGTCATTATCGGCCAGTCGAGCAGATAGGCGGACTGATTGTGATAAGTGCCGCGGAAGCGGCTTTTGTATAATTTTTCGGGTGGAGTGTTCCCGGATATGTGGTCGAATCTCTACGCTTCCGCCACTAATTCTCATTAAAGCCCTGATTTTTCGGGGCTTTTTTGTGCCTGTGCGTTTTTGGTCCCCCATCTGGTCCCCCATTATTAGTGTGGCTTATGCTGGTTTGCTGCGGATTGTGATGGACATATGGCCTAACGACTCACGGTTGGAAGGGAGCGATTTTTCCAAGGCAGCGTACCCATGCCTATGCTTAGCGCACTAGCTTTAAGTGAGTCTTCTCGGAATCTAGACCGGCAGTCGCAAGGTACTGAAACATGAGCAAGTGCACTCAGTCATGGCGATCAAGGCCATCATTAAGCTATCATTGGCGAAGACAAAAGGACTGACGCTACGCACAGGGGGATGTGTGTCTCACGCGCTTGAACATACCGCACGTAAACGAGATGCGATCCGCATTCTGTTTATCTTGGACCAAGCTGGCTCTCCACCAGGCGCTGGAGCTCCCTCAGCAGCCGTCGCAGTGATAAAAGCAGAGAAGCGCTTGCAGGCGCTGGATTTCTGGGTCCGTTGCCCGGATTACCTAGCTGCAGAGCTGCTTGCGATGCACCTTCAATCTCCCGATCAGGGCTATCTCGCCGAAGCAATATGCGTCATGGAGGGGGATGAGCCAGATGTTCGGCGCCTCGGAATGGTCCGTTTCCTGTTTGGCGCCTGGGAGCAGATCGATGACTCGATGTCTCTATTGATCTCGCTGTTAGTGCCGATGCAAAACTGACCCACCCCAGCGAAGTAAAACTGACCCACCTGGGCTAACGTCGCAGCCATTTGAGGCTGCCCATGTTGATCCAGGAGCAAGCAGTGGAGATCAGAGTATTGGCCCGCCAAGGGCATAGCATTCGGCAGATCGCCAAGACATTGGGCGTGTCCCGCAACACTGTCCGGCGCTACCTCAGAGAACCTTCCGTACCGCGCTATTCGCGCGAACCCAGACCCACCAAGCTCGATGCTTTTCGAGCGAGTTCAGCAGGCTCACCCGCTCTGGTTGCCCGCTACCGTGCTGCTGCGTGAAATTCGTGAGCGCGGTTATGACGGCGGTGCTTCCCAGTTGCGTGCCTGGCTGGCCAAAATCAAACCTGCCAAGCGCGACGACGACCCGATCGTGCGGTTCGAAACCGAGCCAGGCAAACAGATGCAGGCCGACTTCATCGTGTTTCGCCGAGCCAAATCCCCGATGTCAGCCTTCGTGGCCACGCTGGGCTATAGCCGGATGACCTACGTCCATTTTGTCCCTGATGAGTCATTCGAGTCGGTGCACGACTCGTTGCTGCTGGCCTTCGATTACTTCGGCGGTGTGCCTGACGAAATCCTGTTCGACAACATGAAAACCGCAGTCATCGAGCGTGATGCCTACGGCGATGGCCAGCACCGCTTTCATGCCGGGCTGTTACAGATGGCCGACGACCTGGGCTTTCGCATACGACTTTGCCGCCCTTACCGGGCCCGCACCAAAGGCAAGGTCGAACGATTCAACCGCTACTTGCGCGAGAGCTTCTACAACCCGCTGAACAGTCGGGTCAGTTCTGCCGGTTTGCTGGTAGATTGCGGCACCGCCAACCGTCTGGTCGGCGAATGGCTGGCCGAGGTGGCCAATGTACGCACCCATGCCACGCTCAAGGAGCGCCCGATTGACCGTTGGCGTCAGGAGCAAGGGCTGCTGACACCCTTGCCTCAAGCCGTGCGTCAGACTTGGAAAGCCCTGCTGGGGAATGCGCCCCGTCCGATCCCGCATGAGTCGCTTCAGCATCCGCTATCCATCTATGAGGCGATTCGGGAGGCCTGCGCATGAACCTCCAACATCAGGCCATCGTCGAGCTGTGCCAGGCGCTCAAGCTCGAATGCACAGCCGAGCATTACCCGATGCTGGCTCAACAAGCAGTCAAGGACGATCTGAGCTTCAGCGACTTTCTGGAGCAACTACTGCGCCATGAGCATGGCTTTCGCCAACAACGCAGTCGCGAATTGCTGACGCGCATGGCGTACTTTCCCGGGATCAAGACGCTGGAGGAATATGATTTCAGTTTCAGTCCGGGCGTTCCGAAAGTGTTGCTGCAAGAGCTGGCAGCTCTGGCGTTTGTCGCACGCACCGAGAACGTGGTGCTGATCGGCCCGTCCGGCGTCGGCAAGACCCATCTGGCCATTGCCTTGGGATATCGGGCGGTGCAAAGCGGAATCAAGACGCGCTTCATCACAGCCGCCGATCTGATGCTGCAACTGGGAGCCGCACAGCGACAAGGGCGGCTCAAGGCCTATCTGAACCGCGCCATCCTGGCCCCTAAACTGCTGGTGATTGATGAAATCGGTTACCTGCCTTTTGGTCGTGAAGAAGCGAATCTGTTTTTCCAGGTGGTTGCCCAGCGCTACGAAAAAGGCTCGATGATCCTGACGTCGAACCTGCCGTTCACCCAGTGGGCCAATGCTTTTAGCGACGACGCAACGCTGACAGCGGCGATGCTAGACAGGCTACTGCACCACGCGCACATCCTGACCCTGACAGGTGAAAGTTACCGACTCAAGGACAAACGTAAAGCGGGTGTGATCCGCCAGAACCGTAAACCCGAGTGATCTGGGTGGGTCAATATTACTTCGGCAAATCAGGCGTTAAGTGGGTCAGTTTTAAGTCGGCGTTGACACGCTTGGGCTTGCGAAGATAAAGCGCAACGTCAAACCTGATGGGAAGGTTACCCGCACGGACTTCTTCTTGCTGGACGCTGGCCGTCAGCTCGCCAAGCAGCTATCAGCGGCATCAATACACTTAGCCTGGTATCGAGACAGAGCCAAACTAGTTGCCCGAGTAGCGGGCAACGACAGTGGTGACGACTTGAAAGAACGGCAGTATGCGCAAGCGGAATATCAAGGCGCTCGCTGGGGTCAAGTCATTGGACCGATCAATCAAAGAGTTCAGGAAAGCTTGAAAGAGCTCACCAAGGAAAGCACCGAGTGATTAGCTCATTTATCGAGTCAGTGGCAGCAAGAGCTAGCCAATCCACGGAGTCAGTGAGAGAGACGCTCCTCCGTCATAACGTGGTTGAGTCACCGGCGCCCCCTGCGTCAAGACAATTGCGCATTCTCAATGTGTCCTTCTCAGGCGAGAAGCTGATCCATGGGCGCACTGAAGCGATTGATTTTAAGTGGGAGCCAAAACAAGGCGGAGTCAATATCATCGCTAGCGATGATAACTTCGCCGGAAAATCCAGCATCTTGCAAATAATTCTTTGGGCATTGCGAGGTGAACCCAAGTCATTAACGAGCACTGTACACAGCTGGATTCGGAGCACTCAGGCTGAGCTTCTCGCTGGTGATCGCCGCGTACGAGTAAAAATGGATGTGCAAGATGGTCGTCCTCACGGTTCTGTGGATCTCCTGACTAATGATGGAGCTGTGATTCACTCACTACCATTTGTTTCGGCAGAAATGCTCAAAGCTCGTATGAACAGCGTTATGTTAGAAGCGCTGGCGCTAGAGCCCATTGCCTCTTCACGGGATATGCCTTCGCAGAACAAGACGGTGCTCTATTCTGACGGCTGGACCGCATATACTGGTGCTTTTCTATTCGACAGTGACAGTAGTGCGCTGATCGGTGAGCATGTTGGATCGGACTTCACCCAGCGGCTGCTGCAGGTGTTTCTCGGCATCCCATGGGCAACAACGCTTTTCCAGGCTCGTGCGGCTAAACGGGTAGCTGAATCTCAGGTTCAGTCCCGTCGGCGCGCTTTAGGTAAGTTGGGCGATCAATCGGTAGCGGATCTTGAGGCGAAACTTGATGAAACCAAGCGCAAGATCGCGGACGGGACTGCCCGTGATCAAGCCCTAGCGATACTTGCAGCTGCCAAGGCCAAATTTAGCCAACTTAGTTCGGAAATGTCTGGACTACAAACGGCAACCTTCGTTTTGAATGCCGAGGTTTCTGCAGGTGAGGAGGATCTGCTACAAAAAAACGCATGCTCCTAGCATGTGAAGAAGAGCTTGCAGCATCCAAGTTCCTGGGAAAGCTCAACCCAACCTGTTGCCCACGCTGCACGCAGACCTTTACCGAAACTCGCCTGAACCAAGAACGCTTCTCTGGGGGACTGCTCTGTTTGCTTATCGCCCGTTCAAGCAGAGTCGGCTGTCGACTAAGAGGCCTTGAAGGAAACGACAAAAAGAGACATAAAAAAGTCTGAAAAATTACTTTCTTCAGTGAAGGCGAAATCCTTAGAGTTGGAAGCTGAGCTCATAAAAACCAGAGCGAACCTTGAGGCAGTCGCCGAGGATGTGAAGAAGCTTTCAAGCAGTGGTACCGCGCTTGAGGAGCAAGCACTTTGTTTGGAGGCAGCAAGAATTGAAGGGATTCTTGAAGCGGTTACCAAGTTGGTAGGGAGCGACTCGGGTGAGGAGGCCGCTGTTGGGGTGTTGTCGGCGGCAACAGACGAGGCCAAACGAATGGTCGAGGAATCCGCCGAGTCTATCCTACAACGGTCTAGGGAAGGTCTGAAAAAGACTTCCCGAATCTGGTGAAATACGCCGATCCCGCCAGCCGAGTTTTTCCATGAAGCAGATGACCTTCGCCGACGCCGAGTACGCCGGCAAGCGCAAGCAGACCCGTAAGGAATTGTTCCTGATCGAGATGGATCAGGTGGTGCCGTGGAAGGGATTGATTGCCCTGATCGAGCCACACTACCCAAAGGGTGAAGGTGGTCGTCCAGCCTATCCGCTGATGGCCATGTTACGTATCCATCTGATGCAGAACTGGTTCGGCTACAGCGACCCGGCCATGGAAGAAGCGCTCTACGAGACGACCATCCTGCGTCAGTTCGCCGGGCTGAGCCTGGAGCGCATTCCCGACGAAACCACCATCCTCAACTTCCGTCGTTTGCTGGAGAAACATGAGCTGGCAGCCGGCATCCTCGGCGTAATCAATGGCTACCTGGGGGATCGCGGCCTGTCGCTGCGCCAGGGCACTATCGTCGATGCCACACTGATCCACGCACCCAGCTCGACCAAGAACCAGGACGGCAAGCGCGACCCGGAAATGCACCAGAGCAAGAAAGGGAACCAGTATTGTGTGTCACGAACACAGGTCGTATGACCTGTGATGCTGTACCGAAGATGGAAGTAGGCCTTCCGAAGTCGGCTTGCAGGAGCAGGCTTCAAACCACCCGGTGCTGCTGCATCCAAAAGGTGCGGTGGTGAGCAACCGAGGAAAAGTCATCCCATGATGATGGCAGGTGAGTATGGAGAAGATGAGCGAAAGCAAACCGTCCGATGACGCATCGTTATTCCCTAAAGTGCTGTCGAAACTGAGGTTGAGTACTGGCTTCAGGACGAGTTGGGGCGTTACCTGCTTACGGCCCCAGTGGCAGCCGGTGTAAAGGCGGCATGATCTCCATACAGGCTTGGGTACGGAACGTGAGAACCTTGTTCCAGATGCAAAGGAAAATGACAAATGGCTAAAACCATGAGGAAGAATACCAATGCTGGAATGAGGGGCGGAGCCTCCTGTAGTAGTGATGAAGCCTTTGTAATGAAGGCGGAGCGAAGGGGAGGCGTTATCCTGTCAACGAACGCTGTCAACCTCAGGGGATGAGTGGCGTGAGTTCGAACAAACCTTACAACATAGCGAAGCGCGTGATATGGGAGGCCTATCAGCAGGTCAGAACCAACCGGGGAGCTGCTGGAATCGACGATGAGACCATTACCGATTTTGAGCGGAACCTGCCGAAGAATCTTTACAAGCTATGGAATCGAATGTCGTCGGGGTCTTATTTCCCGCCGCCGGTCAAGGTTGTTGAGATACCGAAGGCATCGGGGGGTATACGCAGGCTGGGAGTGCCTACGGTCAGCGACCGTATCGCACAAACTGTAGTCAAACTCCTCATCGAGCCGAAGCTGGATGCGCTTTTCCATCCGGACTCATATGGATACCGACCAGGGCGTTCAGCCAAACAGGCCATAGCGATCACACGCGAGCGCTGCTGGCGATACGACTGGGTGGTGGAGTTTGATATCAAGGCGGCTTTTGATCACATTGATCATGAACTGCTGATGAAAGCGGTGCGAACCCATATCAAAGAGGACTGGATACTGCTGTACATCGAACGATGGCTGGTTGCTCCGTTCGAGGCAGCAGATGGCGTTCGCATTCAACGCGAACGTGGCACCCCGCAAGGCGGCGTGATCAGTCCCATGCTGATGAATCTGTTCATGCATTACACCTTTGACGCTTGGATGCAACGAAACAGCGCAAACTGTCCTTTTGCCCGGTACGCCGATGATGCGGTAGTGCATTGTCGTAGCGAGAGGCAGGCAGAACACGTGATGCGTTCAATCGCTTCACGTCTAGCAGTTTGTGGTCTCACGATGCATCCCGAGAAATCGAAAATCGTGTACTGCAAGGACAGCAATCGACGCGCGGAGTATCCGCATGTGAGCTTTACCTTCCTTGGTTTCACTTTTAGACCCAGGAAGGCAATCGGCCAACAGAACAACCTTTTCACCAGCTTCCTGCCGGGAGTCAGTGCGCAAGCGTTGAAGCGGATGCGGCGAGCAGTGCGCGAGTGGCGGGTCAACCGCCAAACTCACGTGACGCTGGCTGCTGTGGCTCGGCTTTACAACCCAGTGATACAAGGTTGGTGGCAGTACTATGGCGCGTTCTATCGGACGGCCATGCTTGGCATCTCTCGACATATCGATAGCGCACTCAAGCGTTGGGCCGGTCGTAAGTACAAAATACTTCACGGGCGCAAGCGGCGCATATCTCAATGGTTGGACACGGTGCAGACGGCTGCCCCTCGACTGTTTTATCACTGGCAAGTAACCGAGCAACAGGTTGGATAACGGGAGCCGTATGACGCGAGAGTGTCACGTACGGTTCTGCGAGCGGCTACGGGGGCAGTTCCTGTGGCCGACTCACCACTTCGGTGCCAAAGCTCACATTGGTGTCGACGATGAGTCCGGGCTTGTGCACAGCGTGGTGGTCACTGCGGCCAACGTCGCGGACGTAACCCAGGTCGACAAACTGCTGCACGGTGACGAGAACGTCGTCTGCGCCGATGCCGGCTACACCGGCGTCGAAAAGCGCCCCGAACATGCGGGCCGCGAAGTGATCTGGCAGGTCGCAGCACGCCGCAGCACCTACAAGAAGCTCGATAAACGCAGCGCCCTGTACAAAGCCAAGCGCAAGATCGAGAAGGCCAAGGCACAAGTGCGAGCGAAGGTCGAGCACCCGTTTCGAGTGATCAAGCGCCAGTTCGGTTACGTGAAGGTGCGCTTCCGTGGCCTGGCCAAGAACACCGCTCAGCTGGTGACGCTGTTCGCGCTGTCGAACCTATGGATGGCGCGCCGACATTTGCTGACTACCGCAGGACAGGTGCACCTGTAATGCGGAAAATGGCTGCTGCGAGGTGCTCGCGGCGGCCAAAAACGGAGAACTGAGCGGGTTACCTGGTCGATTTTGATCGACGGCCCGCTTTCAAAAGCAGCAAGGGCTGAAGTCGACCGGAAATACAGGGTTACTTCAGACCTTCCCTAGCGAGTTAATTTGTGGCTTATTGACACGCCTTGGAATGAAGGATGTTGAAAAAGTTGTTTTGAAGCGTAACGCCAGCATCGAGATTCATAAGGGAGGCGGAAAATCCACCTTCACGAGGCTTTCGGCAGGTGAGCGTCTTCGGGTACGCATTGCAACGATTATATCTCTCCTCCAAGCGTCTGAACAATCCGGTGTGGGTCGACATCCAGGCCTGCTGATTATCGATTCGCCAGCGAAAGAAGAGATGGCGGATGCTAACGTCGAAGAGATGCTAGAAGCGCTTTCGGAGCTCTCTAAAGACGTAAATGTGCAGTTATTTATTGCGTTCCGGGGTACCAAACGCGCATTGGAGCACTTTGAGGAGGATCGCTGCTTACTGGCGAAAGCCGGTATGACGCTTTGGTAATGACGCAAGGAGGCGTTATGTGGATCGCACAGTCAGAGCTTGAGTATCAGTTGCAATGTGCCGTAGAAACAGGCTGCGAGATGCCCGTCAATGCCTTCCCTGAGGCGTTACTCATGGCGGAATACGACCAGTTGGTGCGTACTCCGTTATTTGGGGACTTTGCTGATCTTTTGTTGAAGCAGTGGCACGATTTGGATGACGATGAGGCAGCCTCAAACGCCCTGTGCCTTGGCATTCGGACGAATACTTGCCGTGATGCATTTATTCATGCGGTTAATGCCATTATGGAAGTCGAAGCGGTCGACCCTAAGATGGTCGCAAAGGCACTTGACGCTCGAGCTGCAGATGAAAACAGCTCATTGGACATTCGTATTGAAGCGGTCACGTGCCTCACACAGCTAGCGTTGCAAACTCCCAGTCTGAAAAGCTTTGCAATCGCAGGCGTAATGCGTCTGCTAGATGCCCAGGACGACTGGGTAAAGGCCAAACTCTGCCGTGTGACATCGGTCTTGTATGATCACTTGGGTTGGGAAGATGCAATAGAGTCGTTACAGCTTTTGACGCAATGCGAGGGGTGTGCTATCGCAGCCAGAGAAGAACTCGGCTTCGTAGAAATGGCCAATGCATTTCAGGCTAGCGATATGAGCGAAATGATTGACTGTTTTTCTCGATCTGCAACCTGGTTCCGAGCAAGTGCAGATATGTCGGAAAATGCTGCAAGAGCCCGGATGTATGCTGCCGTCACGGGCGAACTCGCCAGATCGCTGCATTCTGATCTCTGCGAAGGCGATCTTCTCGATTCATTAAGCAAAGATGTGCACACTGTGGTGCGGTACTCGGCTCCACGAGCGGGAGCCTCTTGGCTTTCGCCCCCTGCGGAAGCTGAATTGGAGTGGATTCCCCTCATGGCGCCTATTCAAGGCGGTATGTCCTATGACCCCCTCTTGCTTCTGACGAACACTTTGACGCTGTTCGAAAAAGTAAGGGCAGTGGCGGTGACTTTCCGGGGGGAACGGACCTTTAGAAAGCCGAATCGTATAGGTAAGCTCGCTGAGAAGGGGCGCCTTTTAAGCATGGTGCATAGTTGGCTTTCAACCCCGGCTTCCATGGGACTCACTGCTAAGGGAAGACATGCGCTAGAGCAGAACCTTGCATGCAGGGCCACTTCATTGGGAAAGTGCTGACGGAGGCCTCTTCTCTTCAAGGCGGCCTCCCTGACATATTCGATAATGTGCCCCGCCAGGATCAGGAAAGGATTCTTACCTTTGAAAATGGGTGCGCGGTAGTAAAACTACCGCTGTCACTTACGGAACAACGTCTAGTAGAGGGAGTAATTGCGAAACTTGAACATAACCCTGACTATCGCGAGCCGACTGTCAAGGCTGCAGTAGACCTGCTTGTTGTAAGGCTTTGTAAATTCCTGACATCGCGTATCGATGCCAGTCCTACCAAGGGGTTTTATGAATACCTAGCCAAACCTAAGAAAGGAAATTCCTTGCCCCATGAGTATCAACTTCAGTTCGATCTTAGAGATTTTCTGCAAAGCTGTTATCAAAACCCTCTGGTGGAGGTTCCACATATAGCAGCTGGGCGAACAGATATCTATTTGCCATTCCATGGTTTTCGCCTAGTTATCGAGGTTAAGCGCTCCACTAAAGCCAAGTGGTCTTGCTTCAGCGTTCGGCCTCATTTACGCCAAGCATCCTCATATAGTGCAAGTGACATCCGCCTCGGAGTACTAGCCACGTTGGACCTGTCTACACGTAAGCCAGGCACACCTCACATCACTCAATGTTTTGGGGCAGTACATCAAAAAAGTAAAAGCGGTGATTTGAGGACTGTTATTATTATGAGGGTGCCGGGGAATCGTGATACTCCTTCCTCGCTTTCCGCTTAGCGGAGAATGATAATTTCCTGTAGGAATTTATATTTGGCATCAAAATTTTAGTGCTGCTCATATGTGTTTAATTTATATTTCTGTCGTGCAAGCCAAGGACGATATACCAAGAGCAAAAGTTGCGCCGAGCCGATTCATGGTCAGGATAAGCGGTTTGTAATTCCCTGGACGGCCAGTTGATCGAGATACGGAATTTCAAAGCCGCTCGCAGAGCGAACGGTAAGGTTCTAATGAGCGAGAGTGTATCGTTGCTTGGCGATTTTCCTATGCCTTTGAGCATCCGCTGTGGCGACTTTGAAATCGGTCTCACTGTTAGCGAATCGCGCGCTGAAATAGAATCGGCGCTGGGTAATAAAATAAGTATATTCGGTCCCGCTGTTGCAATTTTTGTGTTGGTCTACAATATTTGTACGGAGTTTGCTAGTCGCTTTTCGTTTCCAAAAAGAGTAGTGTAAAAACGTTGTTCGATTCCGTAAATCAGAAGTTTTAGTTGGTGGTCGCTTCCGATATCAAAAATCCCTTTGGTTTTGTCGAAAGTCAGATGGCCAGTGCAGTACTCGTCAATATAGCCGACCATTGCAGCTCGTTGATTAGGAGGTAGAGCTGCCAGTGTTGCCATCGCCAAACCAATGCGTTTGCGGTTGGGGGATGATACTCGAGAGGCGTCAAAATCGTTCGAGAGCTCAATAAAGGGTTCCTTTAAGAATTCCTCAACTTCTTGTTGGGTTGCCTCCTTGAACAGCAAGTCGATGCCTTTGAAAATCCCTGAAATAGTGGCAAGATTTTTAAATGCTAGTGAGTCGATCTTAGGCAGATAAATTGCATCAGGTGTGCGATTTATAACGAGTCGTAATTGGCCGTCGTCTAGTTCTGCGACCTCCCCGAAAATTATGCTCTTGCGGCGTATCAACAACGACGGCGTAACTTTTTGAAAGTAAAAGGCTTCGTTTTGCACGCTGCAGAGCCATGCGATTTTATCGAACTGGCTCTTTTTTAGTTCAATATGATTTTTGCTGTCAAATGGGGACTTGAGAAAATCAATGCAGAATGCCTGCTCTGAAAATTTCGGTATAACAAACCACGACTCTTCATCCAGATTGTGGTCAGGATCGTATGGAACACACGCTGCAGCGTCGATCACGACTTCCTCATAGAGTTTGTCGTCTGCTAGTACTTTTACAACTGGATGCTTTTGCGCACGTTTTATTTTTGCGAGGACGAAGTCCATTTGTTAGCCTCTGTCGATAAGGGTGTAATCATTAATGCGAAATACTTTGTCAATTACGACATCTTTCGGGGCGCGAAAGTTTTCCCTGCTGATCAAGAAGAGCGTGACGCGGGATGAAGTGCTAATGTTGTAAAATTCGTAGCCGTAGAGCAAGAAAAGCGGGTTGAAATATAGTGCTTGCGATCTGTATGTGAAGACGAAAAGTATTGCATAAACGAATATTAACGTCTGCCAGCTATTGATGCTGAGCGCTACAAAAAAGTAGCCAAGGTAACTGGGCAGGAAGCTATTATTAGCGTGCTCTATGCTCACAACGTCGCCTGGTTGAAAAGAGTCCCTACCTAGGAATCGACTCAAGCGCAAGCTAAGGCCTGTAAGTAGAATGGGCGCCGCTAGATACAACGCATAAGATGACCCGTCAAGTGCGGCTTTGAGCCAAGTTAGCTTTGCATCTTCAATGAGCCCGCCAAGCGTGATTTCATGCTGAACGAGGTACACAATGACCAGCAAAGAGGTCGCGTTGAAGGTCAGCAACAATCTGAACAGTGCATTGAAGTCCACGCGAATATCTTCCATGATGATCATCTGTTTTCGATTAGCCGATGCTACCAAGAAGCCCAAATGCTTTCTAGTGGGGATTGTGGGTTTTTTCTTGGCGTCAAAAAACAATCCGGTTTTTGCGTGGTGGTAAGTAAGATTTTAAGGGTGAGTATAATTTGCTTTGTTAGTGTTTGTTGGGGGCTTGACTGTTCAGGGGGGGTATGTGATGATATTGGATTTTGAAATTCTATAGCGCTGTATTATTGCCTGTGTTATTTTGATTGCGCTCTGTTAGCGTGCGGCCTAATATTTAGATGCGGTGCTAGGTATTGGTGTTTTCCCGAAGCTGAAGGCTGCCAAGGTTGGAGTTATCCAATATTATTTTACTTGAATGCAATGGGTGCGTTGTTTTGCATTTCGAGCTTGTAGGGTCGATTTCTGTTGATCGATCAATTAGGGTTAATAGTGGCTTAATTAGTGGCGCTATAAATGGGAGGGTCCAAGATAGCAGGGCTGGGGTTTTCATCGCTACAATCAAGATACCCTGAAGGATCTAGACGGGTCTAGAGGTTGAGTGCTAGAAATTTATTGTCGGGATAGATGTCAGTTGAAATGCTGTCTGGTTTCCGTAGAAGATACCCATTAAGCGAGCTGGATTTACTTGGCCCCTCCACTTTGCATGTCCAAATATTTTCTCCGTTGGCTCGTTTAACGTGGAGGGACATTTTTTCAAAGCTGCGTTGAATACTGCGCCATCCGTCGTTTCCCGAATTCCCGTTTGCATATTTTAACTGCTCGGTTGCGTAGCGTTTGAAAATGCTTGGGGTTACTAAGAAGAACGTCCCGTTTACCGCATGAATCGTCGCCTTGCTATCGTTAACAATTAATCGATGACTCCGAATTCCCTCGCGGAGCCATTCGACGAAAGCTTGGCCGCTTGTGCCGCATGATGGATCTCTGGAAGGGTTTTGGCTTTGATAGCTAGTGACACTCTCACGCTCGTCGTCCTCGTGTAAGAGAACTGTCAGCTCGCCAAGAAAGTCGTATTCTGCGGTATTTATCACATTATCGAACGATTTTAGATGGCGGCGGCAAAAACTGAGTGCAACACCTGACCTTTCCGGTAGGGTGTTGCCATG
>NZ_JALLKV010000139.1:0-748 GCF_023093815.1 Pseudomonas sp. PNPG3 | reverse complement strand
TTCGAGGACTTGCCGCAGATAGAGCCTAATCAAGATCGGGATGAACTGGGAGAGCTCATCAAACTCCGTGGCAATCTTGTCCAGCATCGGGATGATGACAAGCGTCGGATGAAACAAACCACTTCAGCTACGGCCATTACCGTTTATACCGAGCATGTCGCTTACCTGAATGATCAGATTAAGGCCTTGGACAAGGCGATTGAGCGTGCCTCGAACGTGCTGGATCGCACGACAGCCATGCGGCTAAGGTCTGTGAAAGGGATTGGCGTCATCAGTTGTGGCACCTTCATGGCCTACCTACCTGAGCTGGGAAGCGTGACGGGGCGCGAAATTGCAGCCTTGGCTGGGTTAGCGCCGTACAACAAAGACAGCGGCAAGAAGAGTGGCCCGAGGAAGATCGAAGGCGGGCGTTACAGAGTCCGCAAGGCGGCCTACATGTCGATCTGGTCAATGATCCAGCATGTCCCAGAAGTTAGAACCCGCTATGAAGCCCTGATAGCCCGAGGCAAGCGCGCAAAAGTTGCCGCAGTGGCGTGCATGCGCGTGTTGCTGGTGCGCCTGAACGCAATGCTGCGTGACGGAACGGAGTGGAAAGAGCTCAAGCCTCAGGTACCCGCACCCTGATCACGAACGAGGATCGATTTTCTACAAATGCGGGCTTCGCCAGCGACACCGCTACGCGGTATCGAGCGAAGCCCTGCCCGAATGGCACGCTTGAAAATAAATTTCTAAAGACAGTTGCTCCCAC
>NZ_JALLKV010000138.1:0-815 GCF_023093815.1 Pseudomonas sp. PNPG3 | reverse complement strand
CGGCGAAATTTCGAAATCAACCATAAGCGAGGATTCGAAATGAATATTTCCGAGCATGGAGCCGTCGCCTTCCTATATGGCGTGAACGGTCGAATCGTCGGCCAGGTGATCATCGATGAGTGGTTCGGCATGGACCTCGGCGAGGAAGTGACCGTCACGCCTCGGGAAGGAGGGCTCCTTGGCTTGGCGCAGTTCGATAAGCCGATTGTGGCTGGCAGTGCTGTCCTGCCGCGCAGCCGTTCGACCAAGCCTTGGCTTCGAGCCAAAAAGGGGCGTGCCCGGCAATGAGAAAAAGCCACGGCCCGGCTTTCAAGAAGGCCGTAATTGATCTGGATGTATGCCCTTTGTGCCGTGGGAGAGCGGTCACCAAGGGTGTGTTTCACGAACTGCCATGCGACCACTGCAACGCCTCGGGCTGGGTGGTGGCTGCAACTGGCGAGGCCTTGCCTGTGGATGAACTGGTGACCCAGCTCAGCATGAGGCTGCAGGCCGCGACACGGCAGATCGAGCAGTTGAAGAAGCCTCGGGCGACTGGCCCAGAGGCGCTGTATCAGGAAGGCAACCGGCTGGGCGCCGGTGGCAGCAACTACACGGGCGATTGAGGGGGAAGGACATGATCTACAACAGCGTATCGGGAGCAGTGGTGGCCGCTCTGGCGGCTGGGGAGAAGGGCGCCGCGAAAGGGCAGGCCTGGCAGAAACTTTACAAGGCGGCAGAGGAGGAGGGTGGTTGCCTGGCTTCGCTCGGCGGGCAGTCGGGTGGTTTTGATCGGGCCCAGGTGGACTACTGGCTATCCGCTCGGCTGCACCATTTGT
>NZ_JALLKV010000137.1:0-846 GCF_023093815.1 Pseudomonas sp. PNPG3 | reverse complement strand
GAAAGTGTCGATGGCGAAGTAGCCGGAAAACAGGGGCTACTTCAGACCATCCTTAATGATCTTTGATTTGGCCACGCCAAGGGTGCCGTAGACCATGTCCTGCATTTCCACTTTGTCCGAGCTCAATGCAAGGACGGCAGACGAAGCTTGGCCGACAGTAAAAAAGCCCCCGACAGGTTGGTCGTTAGCATCGAGTTTGGAAATGAGTAAGCCGCCGTTTGCGATCCAGCCAATTGTAGTATCCGGTGCGTTAAATCCGTAAGACATATATTTACCTATTATTATTGTTGTTATTGGTGTTTGAGCTCAAACAAGCACTATTCGCTGTGACCAAATTACCGTCCAGGCGCTGTAGCTGGACTTACCTTTGGTGACACCGTTAAAAGCTTCCTTTATTAATTGTACCACAGGGGCTCGGGTATTAGTTTTAGGGTCGCCACGGTAGTTTTCGATGAGCTGTGCAATCTCGACGGCAGTATCAGCGGCGATTGAGGACATGCCGTGGGAGGAGGGGTCAACTTTACCAATGATCCAGGCACCGAAAAGTGAGTCCAGCTCAAGTTTTACTCGCTGATTCTTTTCTGGGACATTGCCGCCACCACAAGAGAGCAGGATATATGGGCGTTTTCCGTCAAGTTTCAGGTCGTTGAGGTCATCGACGGTCAGTTCGCCGGAAAAGAATTTGACTGTCGGGGATGACGGGAGGGCCTGGATTTGTGTTTTTATTAGTTCCAGGTGATCGGATATTTTCACGTTATCGCCTTTTCGATATGTCTTGTTATTATTTTAACGGCGGTTGCAGGAGCTGAGTGCAACACAGTTACTGGATTGAGGCGGGAGCCTCGT
>NZ_JALLKV010000136.1:0-859 GCF_023093815.1 Pseudomonas sp. PNPG3 | reverse complement strand
AGCGCGGGCTGCGGCGAAATTTCGAAATCAACCATAAGCGAGGATTCGAAATGAAGAACAGCGACAAGATGCGTGTCCAGTTTGAGGCGGCATATGAGGCCAAAAGCTTTGAGCGGAATGGCCGTTTCGACAGGGCGGTGCTCTCCCGGGGCGGTGACGACGAATATCTAATCCCGCAAGTTCAGTCCGCCTGGTGGGGCTGGCAGACCTCTATCGAAACTTTGCGGGTCACCAACCCGTTCCCCGTCCAGATGGGTGATCCGGATGGGGATTGGGCACGAGAGGTGGCCGAGAAGTCGCTGCGGGCCCAGGGCCTGAAGGTGATCGGTTGATGAAGAAGCACGGCCCAGCCTTCAAGAAGGCCGTGATCGAGCTGGAAAAGTGCCCTTTGTGCCGTGGGAGAGCGGTCACTCAGGGCTTGTTTCACGAACTGCCATGCGACCACTGCAACGCCTCAGGCTGGGTGGCGGCTGCAACTGGCGAGGCGTTGGCCCTGGATGAACTGGTGACCCAGCTCAGCCTGAAGCTGCAGGCCGCGCACCGGCAGATCGAGCAGTTGAAGAAGCCCCGGGCATCCTGGCCTGAGGCGACATATCAGGGAAGCAACCGGCGCGGCGCCGGCGGCACCAACTACACCGGTGATTGAGGGGGAAGGACATGATCTACAACAGCGTATCGGGTGCAGTAGTTGCCGCTCTGGCGGCAGGGGAGAAAGGCGCTGCGAAAGGCCAGGCATGGCAGAAGCTATACAAGTCGGCAGAAGAAGAGGGTGGCTGCCTGGCTTCGCTTGGAGGGAAGTCGGGAGGTTTTGATCGGGCCCAGGTGGACTACTGGCTATCCGCTCGGCTGCACCATTTGT
>NZ_JALLKV010000135.1:0-1098 GCF_023093815.1 Pseudomonas sp. PNPG3 | reverse complement strand
GGCGGTTGCAGGAGCTGAGTGCAACACAGTTACTGGATTGAGGCGGGAGCCTCGTGATGCTTGGCCATCAGCTCGGTCATGACCTCGATGGGGCACTTGAAACCGAAGCGCTTACGCGGTCGGATGTTCAACTCGTAGGCAATCGCATCCAACTGCTCTTGGCTGCACACCGACAGATCCGTGCCCTTGGGCAGGTACTGGCGGATCAGTCCGTTGATGTTCTCATTGCTGCCGCGCTGCCAGGGGCTGTGCGGGTCGCAGAAGTAAATTGCCACCCCGGTCTTCTGGGTGATTTCCGCGTGACGCGCCATCTCCCGCCCTTGGTCGTAGGTCATGCTCTTGCGGGCCGCCAGCGGCATATGGTTCAGCGCCGAACTGAAGCCTTCCACGGCCGAGGTCGCCGTCGCGTCTTGCATCTTCACCAGCATCAGGTAGCCGCTGGTGCGTTCGACTAGCGTACCCACGGCCGATGCGTTGGCTTTGCCCTTGATCAAGTCGCCCTCCCAATGTCCCGGCATCACGCGATCCTCGATCTCCGGCGGACGCACATGGATGCTGACCATGTCCGGGATCTGGCCACGGCGATCTACGCCGCCAGAACGCGGACGGCGGGAGGTTTTGCCTTGCCGCAGGCAGATGATCAGCTCCTTGCGCAGTTCGCCGACCGGCAGGGCATAGATCGCGTTGTAGATCGTCTCGCGGCAGACGTAGGCGTCTTCGAAGCTTGGGGATTTCATGGTTCGCAGCTTGCCGGCAATCTGCTCGGGAGAAAAGCGCTGTCGCAGCAGGTGGGCGACCAGCTCGAACAATTCGTTGCCGGGCACCAGCTTTTGCCGGGGCCGGCAGGGCAATCGACGATCGCGCATGGCTTGTTGGGCATGCTGGGTGGTGTACTCACCCCGGGCATCACGATTGCGACGGATCTCGCGACTGATCGTTGAGGGGCTGCGGTTGAGCATTCGGGCAATGGCGCGCTGGCTCATGCCACGCAGCAGACTGACCTGGATATCGGAGCGTTCTTCAACGCTGAGTTCGTGATAAGACATGGCAACACCCTACCGGAAAGGTCAGGTGTTGCACTCAGTTTTTGCCGCCGCC
>NZ_JALLKV010000134.1:0-1113 GCF_023093815.1 Pseudomonas sp. PNPG3 | reverse complement strand
GGCGGCGGCAAAAACTGAGTGCAACACCTGACCTTTCCGGTACGGTGCTGCCCCTATGTCTTATACCGAACTCAGCGTTGAAGAGCGCGCCACCATACAAATCGGTCGTACCCAAGGCTTCAGCCTGCGTAGGATTGCCTGCTTGATCAACCGATCCCCTTCGACCATCAGCCGGGAGCTGCGCCGTAACCGAGGTGCTTGCGGTGGCTACTCGGCCCGCCTGGCCCAGCAGCAAATGCAGGCCCGCCGCCAGGTTTGTCGACCGATGCGAAAACTGTTGCCGGGTAGCGAGCGCTTCGAACTGGTGACCCATATGCTGCGTGAGCGTTTGTCTCCCGAGCAGATTGCCGGCAAGCTGCGCAGCATGAACATACCCAACCTGCGAGATGCCTACGTCTGTCGCGAGACGATCTACAACGCGATCTATGCCCTGCCAGTGGGTGAGCTGCGTAAGGAGCTGATCATCTGTCTGCGCCAAGGCAAGACGACGCGCCGGCCGCGCTCTGGTGGCGTGGATCGGCGCGGCCAGATCCCTGAAATGGTCAGCATTCATGTGCGCCCGCCAGAGATCGAAGACCGGCTGATGCCGGGGCATTGGGAGGGCGACCTGATCAAGGGTAAGGCCAACGCCTCGTCGGTAGGCACGTTGGTGGAGCGCACCAGTGGCTACCTGATGCTGGTGAAGATGAACGACGCAACGGCGACCTCGGCGATGGAGGGCTTCAGTGCAGCGCTTAATGGCATGCCGCTGGCGATGCGCAAGAGTATGACCTACGACCAGGGCCGGGAGATGGCGCGACATGCCGAGATCACCCAAAGAACCGGCGTGGCGATCTACTTCTGCGACCCGCACAGCCCCTGGCAGCGCGGCAGCAACGAAAACATCAACGGCCTGATTCGCCAGTACTTGCCCAAGGGCACAGACCTGTCGATACATAGCCAGGAGGAGCTGGACGCCATTGCGCTGCAACTGAACATGCGACCGCGCAAGCGCTTCGACTTCAAATGCCCCATCGAGGTGATGGGAGAGGTCATGCAAAATGCCATGGCAATGCGGCATGATGCTCCGGCTTCAATTCAATAACCGTGTTGCACTCAGCTCCTGCAACCGCC
>NZ_JALLKV010000133.1:0-1113 GCF_023093815.1 Pseudomonas sp. PNPG3 | reverse complement strand
GGCGGTTGCAGGAGCTGAGTGCAACACGGTTATTGAATTAAAGCTGGAGCATCATGCCGCATAACCAAGGCTTCCTGCATCACCTCGCCCATGACTTCGATCGGGCACTTGAAATCAAAGCGTTTACGGGGGCGCATATTCAGTTCCAAGGCGATGGCATTCAATTGCTCTTGGCTGTGTACCGACAAGTCAGTCCCCTTGGGCAAGTACTGGCGAATCAGGCCGTTGATGTTTTCGTTGCTGCCGCGCTGCCAGGGGCTGTGCGGGTCGCAGAAGTAGATCGCCACGCCGGTTCTTTGGGTGATCTCGGCATGTCGCGCCATCTCCCGGCCCTGGTCGTAGGTCATACTCTTGCGCATCGCCAGCGGCATGCCATTAAGCGCTGCACTGAAGCCCTCCATCGCCGAGGTCGCCGTTGCGTCGTTCATCTTCACCAGCATCAGGTAGCCACTGGTGCGCTCCACCAACGTGCCTACCGACGAGGCGTTGGCCTTACCCTTGATCAGGTCGCCCTCCCAATGCCCCGGCATCAGCCGGTCTTCGATCTCTGGCGGGCGCACATGAATGCTGACCATTTCAGGGATCTGGCCGCGCCGATCCACGCCACCAGAGCGCGGCCGGCGCGTCGTCTTGCCTTGGCGCAGACAGATGATCAGCTCCTTACGCAGCTCACCCACTGGCAGGGCATAGATCGCGTTGTAGATCGTCTCGCGACAGACGTAGGCATCTCGCAGGTTGGGTATGGTCATGCTGCGCAGCTTGCCGGCAATCTGCTCGGGAGACAAACGCTTACGCAGCATGTGGGCCACCAACTTGAAGCGCTCGCTACCCGGCAACAGCTTTCGTTTCGGTCGACAGCGTTGGCGGCGGGCCTGCATCTGCTGCTGGGCCACGCGGGCCGAGTAGCTGCCACAGGCATCTCGATTGCGGCGCAGCTCGCGACTGATGGTCGAAGGGGATCGGGTGATCAAGCAAGCAATCTTGCGTAGGCTGAACCCTTGGGCACGGCCGATTTGAATGGTGGCGCGTTCTTCAACGCTGAGTTCGGAATAGGACATAGGGGCAGCACGGTACCGGAAAGGTCAGGTGTTGCACTCAGTTTTCGCGGCCGCC
>NZ_JALLKV010000132.1:0-1184 GCF_023093815.1 Pseudomonas sp. PNPG3 | reverse complement strand
TGTGGGAGATTCTATGGTTTTCAGCAAGCCAGTTTCGCGCCTTTAGTGACGTATTCGTCCTGATTTTTCATCAGGGCGAATGCCACCCGCGCGAGCTTTCTTGCCAGGATTACCAAAGCTTGGGTTGTTGCTTTACCACTGCTCCGATGCTGTTCGTAAAGCCCTTTCCAGGCTGCCGATCTGCTGGCCGCCATCGCAGCGTTGTGCAATAAGCGACGAATTTCTGAACAACCTCGCTTGGTGAGGCGACGTCGCCCATTCTTCTGCCCGGAATCACTGACTCGTAAATCCATTCCTAGGAATGCAATGTACGAGTCACTGCTTTTGAACTCGCCCCTTGTAAAAGCCATCACCAATGCTGCGGCGGTGAGAAAACCAATGCCCTCTACTGCCTGGCAGCGAGCGACTTGTTCCTGTAGCCCAGCGTCTCGCAGTACTTCTTTAATCTTCTTTTGAATCAACTGATCCAGCCGATCTATCGACTTCACAAAAGTTTCGAAGGCGGCTTTCAAAAGGCTTTCGTTAGCCCAGCTCTGAGTCATTGCAGTACGAGCAGTCACCAAGGCGGCTCTGCGTCGCAAGAGGCTCTGAAGCTTGCCGTAGACAGCGGGAGGCGGGCTCCAAGGGCGAAGGTCCTCGCCTTCATTTTTTAAAAAACGGGACAACAACCGAGCATCGGAGGGGTCGGTTTTAACCCGTCCCCCAACACTTTTCCGGTAGTTGCTCAATTGAAAACCATCGATGACATAGACCTCGAAGCCTAGGCTGTGGGCCAATTCAACCAGGTCCAAGTGGTAGACATTGGTCGCCTCAACAGCGATAGCGGTGTTGAGGGGTTGTTGCTTGAGCCACCTTCTGATCTCGAGTTTGGAGTTTTTCAGCCTGATGATCTCGTCGCGATCATCGTGGTGGATAACCAGCTCAGCCTTCGCGACATCCGCACCCACGATCAACTTACCTACCTGCATTGCCATGGGCGGCTCCTCACGTTATGGTTTTTCGGCTTGAAGGGGTTTCACCAAGAGGCGCTGGCTTGCTTCTATCGTCGCTTGCAAACGATGCATTCTTTATCGGCGCTTTGGTGGAAGGGGTGGGGCGATGTCTCCCACGGTCTGTACTGCTGTGAACAGTCAGAATCGGGCATTTAGTCCCACCACCCCTTCAAGTCTAACCATACAAGCGGG
>NZ_JALLKV010000131.1:0-1192 GCF_023093815.1 Pseudomonas sp. PNPG3 | reverse complement strand
GGAAATCCTGAAAAAGACTTCCTGATTTTGGCAAAATACCCGGACTCCACCCGCCGAGTTTTCCGATGAAGCAAATGACCTTCGCCGACGCCGAGTACGCCGGCAAGCGCAAGCAGACCCGCAAAGAGCTGTTCCTGATCGAGATGGATCAGGTGGTGCCGTGGAAGGGGTTGATTGCCCTGATCGAGCCGCACTACCCGAAGGGTGAAGGCGGTCGTCCGGCGTATCCGTTGATGGCGATGCTGCGCATACATCTGATGCAGAATTGGTTTGGCTACAGCGATCCGGCGATGGAGGAAGCGCTGTACGAGACCACCATCCTGCGCCAGTTCGCCGGGTTGAGCCTGGAACGCATTCCTGATGAAACCACCATCCTCAACTTCCGTCGCCTGCTGGAAAAACATGAACTGGCGGCCGGCATCCTCGGTGTGATCAACGGTTACCTGGGTGATCGTGGTCTGTCGCTGCGCCAGGGCACCATCGTCGATGCCACACTGATCCATGCGCCGAGTTCGACCAAGAACAAGGACGGCAAGCGCGACCCGGAAATGCACCAGACCAAGAAAGGCCAGCAGTTCTACTTCGGCATGAAGGCGCACATCGGCGTGGATGACGAGTCGGGCCTGGTGCACAGCGTGGTGGGTACGGCGGCCAACGTTGCGGACGTTACTCAGGTCGACAAGTTGCTGCATGGCGACGAGAACGTGGTTTGTACGGACGCGGGCTACACCGGCGTTGAGAAACGTCCAGAGCATGTCGATCGTAAGGTTATCTGGCAGGTGGCGGCACGCCGCAGCACCTACAAGAAACTCGATAAGCGCAGCGCGTTGTACAAGGCCAAGCGCAAGATCGAGAAGGCCAAGGCCCAGGTGCGCGCCAAGGTCGAGCATCCATTTCGCGTGATCAAGCGGCAGTTTGGCTACACCAAGGTGCGTTTCCGGGGGCTGGTGAAGAACACCGCGCAACTGGTGACGCTGTTCGCCCTGTCGAACCTATGGATGGCACGCCGACATTTACTGACGAATGCAGGAGAGGTGCGCTTGTAATGCAGAAAATGGCGCGGCGAGGTGCTCGCTGGGGCCAGAAACACCGAAATAAGCGGGCGATTTGATCGTTTTTTGATCGGTTTACCGCTTTCAAAATCAGCGTAGGCTGAAGTCAGTCAGAAATACAGGGCTATTTCAGACCATCC
>NZ_JALLKV010000130.1:0-1193 GCF_023093815.1 Pseudomonas sp. PNPG3 | reverse complement strand
GGAAATCCTGAAAAAGACTTCCTGATTTGGCAAAATCCCCGGACACCAATCGCCGAGCTTTTCGATGATGAAACAAATGACCTTCGCCGATGCCGAGTACGCCGGTAAGCGCAAGCAGACCCGCAAGGAGCTGTTCCTGATAGAGATGGATCGGGTCGTACCCTGGGAGGGTTTGATTGCTCTGATCAAACCTCATTACCCAAAGGGCGAAGGGGGCCGTCCAGCCTATCCGCTGATGGCGATGCTGCGGATTCATCTAATGCAGAACTGGTTCGGTTACAGCGATCCGGCGATGGAAGAGGCGCTGTACGAGACGACGATCCTGCGCCAGTTTTCCGGTCTGAGCCTGGAGCGAATCCCGGATGAAACCACCATCCTCAACTTCCGTCGCCTGCTGGAAAAGCATGAGTTGGCCACCGGTATTCTCGGCGTGATCAATGGCTATTTGGGCGACCGTGGCTTGTCACTGCGACAAGGCACCATCGTCGATGCCACTCTGATTCATGCGCCCAGTTCGACCAAGAACAAGGACGGCAAACGCGACCCGGAAATGCATCAGACCAAGAAGGGCAACCAGTATTACTTCGGTGCCAAAGCTCACATTGGTGTCGACGATGAGTCCGGGCTTGTGCACAGCGTGGTGGTCACTGCGGCCAACGTCGCGGACGTAACCCAAGTCGACAAACTGCTGCACGGTGGTGAGAACGTGGTCTGCGCTGATGCGGGCTATACCGGTGTAGAGAAGCGTGAAGAGCATGAGGGGCGCCAAGTCATCTGGCAGATTGCAGCCCGGCGCAGCACTTACAAAAAGCACGGTAACCGCAGCGCGTTATACAAAGCGATACGTAAGATCGAAAGAGCCAAGGCCCAGGTTCGCTCCAAGGTTGAGCATCCATTTCGGGTGATCAAGCGCCAGTTTGGTTATACGAAAGTGCGCTTCCGAGGCTTGGTGAAAAACACTGCTCAGATGGTGACGCTGTTCGCCCTGTCGAACATTTGGATGGCGCGTCGACATTTGCTCTCCAATGCAGGAGAGGTGCGTCCGTGAAGAGTGAAGTGACTGCTGCGAGGTGCTTGCAGCGGCAAAAAAGGCTGAAATAGACGGCAGGTTTGACCGGGATTTGAGCGGCTACCGTTTTTTGAAAGTGTCGATGGCGAAGTAGCCGGAAAACAGGGGCTACTTCAGACCATCC
>NZ_JALLKV010000012.1:96937-124435 GCF_023093815.1 Pseudomonas sp. PNPG3 | reverse complement strand
GGTGCAAAAAATCCCAAGCATACGCCGCCCCTGTGGGAGCGGGTTCACCCGCGAATGCCGGCAAAGCCGGTGCCATCCACCGCGTCGCTTGCTTCGCGGCTAAAGCCGCTCCCACAGGGACGGCGCAAGGCCGCTAACAGGGTTCCACCGATGCCTTGTCAATCGGCTAGTGGCACTGCGCCATACTCTCCGTATCGTACCTACGTGATATCGTTTCCCCTCAGCCCCCAGCGCCAGCCAGAGACCTCCCGATGCCCAATACCACTCACCTCCACCCTGGCTTCATGATCGTCCACGGCAACCGCCTCGACGACCTGCGCAGCTTGGTGGTGAGCTGGATGCGTCGCTATCCCTTGGCACCTCTGGAAAACGAAATCGCCTTGGTGCAAAGCAATGGCATCGCCCAATGGCTCAAGCTGGCTCTTGCCGAAGACCCTCAGGACGATGACCAGGGCGGCTGTGGCATCGCCGCCGCCATCGATGTGCAACTGCCAGGCAGCTTCATGTGGCAGCTTTACCGCAGCGTGCTGGGCCGTGACGAAATTCCCGAAGTCTCCCTGCTCGACAAGGCACCGCTGACCTGGCGTCTGATGCGTCTGCTCCCGGCTTTGATCGAACGTCCTCACTTCGAACCGCTGCGACGCTTCCTCACCGACGACAGCGACCTGCGCAAGCGCTATCAGCTCGCCGAGCGCCTGGCCGACCTGTTCGACCAGTATCAGGTCTACCGCGCCGACTGGCTCAAGGATTGGGCCGCTGGCGAGCACGTCCTCAACACCGCCCGCGCTGAACGCAAGGCGCTGCCCCCGGGCAACCGCTGGCAGGCCGAGTTGTGGCGTGCATTGCTGGAGGATGTTGGTGAGCAGGGCATGGCGCAGAGCCGTGCCGGCGTACATCAACGCTTCATCGAACGGATCAATAGCCTGGAGCAGGCACCTGCCGGTCTGCCGGCCCGGGTGATCGTATTCGGTATCTCATCGCTGCCAGCCCAGGCCCTCGAGGCACTGGCCGGCCTGGCACGCTTCAGCCAGGTGCTACTGTGCGTGCACAACCCCTGCCGCCACCACTGGGCCGATATCGTTGCCGACAAGGACCTGCTGCGCCACCAGTACAAGCGCCAGCAGCGCAAGCAGGGCATGCCCTTGCAACTGGACGACCAGTCGCTGCACCAGCATGCCCACCCTTTGCTGGCCGCCTGGGGCAAACAAGGCCGCGATTACATCAACCTGCTCGACAGCTACGATGACCCCAGCAGTTACCAGGGCGTGTTCAGCGACGGTCGCATCGACCTATTCAGTGAGGGCTCGCCCACCACGCTGCTCAACCAGTTGCAGGACGACATCCTTGAACTGCGTCCGCTCGCCGAAACTCGTGAGCAGTGGCATCCAGTCGACCCAGCGAAGGACCGCTCGATCCGCTTCCACATCGCCCATAGCCCGCAACGCGAAGTGGAGATCCTTCACGATCAGTTACTGGCCCGGTTCAGCGCAGACCCAACCCTGCGCCCACGTGACGTGATCGTCATGCTGCCGGCCATCGATACCTACGCGCCGCATATTCGCGCCGTATTCGGCCAGTTGCAGCGCAACGATCCGCGCTACATCCCGTTCACCCTGACCGACCAGGGCCAACGTGGCCGCGAACCCTTGCTGATTGCCCTCGAACACCTGCTCAAGCTGCCGGACAGCCGCTTCGCGGTCAGCGAAGTGCTCGACCTGCTGGATGTGCCGGCAGTCCGCGCCCGTTTCGGCATACGCGAAAACGACCTGCCCACGCTGCACCGCTGGATCGAGGGGGCCGGCATCCGCTGGGGCCTCAATGCCGAGCAGCGGGCCAGCCTGGGCTTGCCCGCTGGGCTGGAACAGAACAGCTGGCGGTTCGGCCTGCGGCGCATGCTGCTGGGTTATGCCGTCGGCGTGGGTGAGGCCTGTGACGGCATCGAACCCTACGATGAAATCGGTGGCCTGGATGCGGCGCTGATCGGCCCGCTGGTCGCCTTGCTCGACGCCCTCGAAGTAGCCAGCAAGGCCTTGTCCGAGCCTGCCACTGTCAGCCAGTGGGGGGAACGCCTGCATGCCTTGCTGCAAGTGTTTTTCCTGGCCGAGGGCGAGCGCGACGAGTTCCTGCTGATGCAGTTGCAGGATTTGCGTGATAGCTGGCTTGAGGTGTGCGAGGCCGTCGGCCTGCAAGACCCATTGCCGCTGACCGTGGTGCGCGAAGCCTGGCTGTCGGGCCTCGACCAGGGCAAGTTGTCCCAGCGCTTCCTCGCCGGCTCGGTGAACTTCTGTACCCTCATGCCGATGCGCGCCATCCCGTTCCGGGTGGTCTGCCTGCTGGGCATGAACGATGGCGATTACCCCCGCGCTCAGCAGCCGCTGGACTTCGACCTGATGGCCAGCGACTACCGCCCCGGTGACCGCTCGCGCCGCGAGGATGACCGCTACCTGCTGCTCGAAGCATTGTTGTCGGCCCGCGACCAGCTGTATGTCAGCTGGGTCGGGCGCAGCATTCGCGACAACAGCGAACGCCCGGCCTCGGTGCTCATCGGCCAGTTGCGCGATCACCTTGCAGCCGGCTGGCAGCTGGCAGGCGCGGAGCAGGGGCAGCCGGCAGAACCGGGCGAGCAACTGCTGCACGCACTGACCCAGGAGCACCCGCTGCAACCGTTCAGTTCACGCTACTTCCAGAAGGGCAGCCCGCTGTTCAGCTTTGCCCACGAATGGCAGGTGTTGCACCAGCAGGGCCAGGAGGACCAGCAGGCTGACCCCGTCCTGCCGCCATACCATGACGAGGAGGCCTTGAGCCTGACCCAGCTGAATGACTTCCTGCGCCACCCGGTGCGGCATTTCTTCAGCCAGCGTCTGAAGGTGTACTTCGAAGCGCTGGAAGCACCGACCCCGGACGAGGAACCCTTCGTCCTCGATATCCTGCAACGATACGGCGCCAGTGAAAGCCTGTTGGGTGCAGCGCTGGCCGAGCCGGACAATGCCGAACAGGCCCTGCAGGCACAAGCACGGCGCTTGCAGGCCTGTGGCGTGCTGCCACTGGCCGGCTTCGGCGAACTGCTGCAGCGCGAGCTGATCGAGCCCCTTCCAGGCCTGCTGCAACGCCACCGCCAGCTATTGCAACGCTGGCCGCAGCTGGTCGAGGGGGCATTGCCAGTGCATTTCGAGCACGGCCCGCACCGCCTCGAAGGGTGGCTTGGGCGGGTATTCCAGGCAGATGACCAGAGCCTGCTCAGCATCACCACCGTACCCAACACTATCAGTGCCGGGCGTAACGCCCTCAAGTGGCACCGACTGATCGCGCCCTGGGTCACGCACCTGGCGGCCTGCGCGGCGGGCTACCCGTATAACAGCGCGCTGGTGGCCAGCGACTTGACCCTACTGCTTGAGCCACTGCCGCAAGCGCAGGCGGCGCAATTGCTGGGCGACCTGCTGGTAGCCCGTCAGGCGGCGATGAATGCGCCGTTGCCGGTCGCGGCCAAGACCGCGTTCGCCTGGCTGGCCCAGGACGATAGCGACAAAGCTCTGGCTGCTGCCGCCCGCGCCTACGAAGGCGATGAGCGCACCAGCTTCGGCGAGCGCAGTGAAAGCATCGCCCTGGCCCGGCAGTTCCGCGACTTTGCCGCACTCACCGCTGATGAAACCTTCGAAGGCTGGTGCGAAGCCTTGTACCGCCCATTGTTCAACGCCCCGTGGCAGACCCTGGGCAACCCGGAGAAAGGCGCATGACCCAGGACCGTCCCCTGGCACTGAGTTTCCCCCTGCACGGCAGCCAGCTGATCGAGGCAAGCGCCGGCACGGGCAAGACCTTCACCATTTCGGCGCTGTACCTGCGTCTGATCCTCGGTCACGGTGGCGAGCAGGGCTTCAACCGCGAGCTGCTACCACCGCAGATCCTCGTGGTGACCTTCACCGACGCCGCCACCAAAGAGCTGCGCGAACGTATCCGCGCCCGCCTGGCCGAAGCTGCGCGGTTCTTCCGTGGCGAGCTGGAGGCGGCCGACCCGCTGCTGCATCAGCTGCGTGACGATTACCCGGAAGAAACCTGGCCACGCTGTGCCGGGCGCCTGGAAATCGCCGTGCAGTGGATGGACGAGGCAGCGGTATCGACCATCCATGGCTGGTGCCAGCGCATGCTGCGCGAACATGCCTTCGACAGCGGCAGCCTGTTCACCCAGACCCTGGAAACAGACCACAGCGAACTGCTGGGTCAGGTCATGCGCGACTACTGGCGGCGCTTCTGCTACGGCATGCAAGGCGACGCGCTGGCCTGGGTGCGTGGCCACTGGGGCAGCCCCGACGCCTTGCTGCCGCGGATCCGCCCGCTGTTCGGTCGCGTGCGCGTCCAGCACGATGGGCCCGAGCCGGCGGCACTGATCCAGGCATCGCTGCAGCAACGTGGCGAGCAGTTGGCCCGGCTCAAGGCGCCTTGGGCGCAATGGGCCGAGGAGTTGCGCCAGATCTGCCGTGATGCACTGGCCGCCAAACAGGTCGATGGCCGCAAGATGCAGGCCCGTTACTTCGAGCCCTGGTTCGACAAACTCTGCGCCTGGGCCGCAAACGAACAACTGGTGGAACTTGACCTGGGCACCGGCTTTACCCGCCTGACCCCAGCGGGCATGGCCGAAGCCTGGAAGGGCGAGCCACCCGAGCACCCGGCCCTCAACGCCATGCAGAGTTTGCAGCAACAGTTACAGGCCCTGGACAGCCCGGATGCCCCATTGCTCGAGCATGCCGCCAACTGGGTAGCGGCACGCTTCGAAGTGGAGAAGCGTCGGCGCGCGGAAATGGGCTTCGACGACATGCTCCTGCGCCTGCAGCACGCCCTGGCCAGCGAGGCTGGCGATCGCTTGGCCAGCCTGATCCGCGAACAGTTCCCGGTGGCGTTGATCGACGAGTTCCAGGACACCGACCCGGTGCAGTACGGCATCTTCGAGCGCATCTACCAGATCAGCGAAAACCGCGCCGAAACCGGCCTGTTCATGATCGGCGACCCCAAGCAGGCGATCTATGCCTTCCGTGGCGCCGACATCTACACCTACCTTGCTGCCCGCCGTGCCACCAGTGGTCGCCTGCACAGCCTGGACACCAACTACCGCTCCAGCAAGGCCATGGTCGCGGCGGTCAACCAGGTGTTCCTGCAGGCCGAGGCGCGTGAGGCAGGGCGTGGCGCATTCCTGTTCCGCGAGGCTGATGACAACCCGCTGCCGTTCATCGAGGTCCGCGCCAAAGGCCGTAGCGAACAGCTGTTGATCGACGGTGAAGCCTGCGCAGCCCTGCAATGCTGGCATCTGGAAAGCGAAGAGCCGGTCTCCGGCAGCGTTTACCGGCAGCAGCTGGCAGCCAGTTGCGCCAGCCATATCGTCGCCTTGCTCAATGGCGGCCAGCAAGGCACGGCTGGTTTCCAGAATGCCGAGGGCGAACTACGCCCGTGCCTGCCATCGGACATCGCCATCCTGGTGCGCGATGGCCATGAGGCGCAGATGGTCCGCGCCGAGCTTGCCGCGCGCGAGGTGCGTAGTGTGTACCTGTCCGACAAGGACTCGGTATTCGCCGCCCAGGAAGCCCACGACCTGTTGGCCTGGCTAAAGGCCTGTGCCGAACCCGACTCGGAGCGCCTGCTCAAGGCCGCCCTGGCCAGCCTTACCCTCGATCTGTCGCTGGCTGCGCTGGACCGCCTGAACCAGGACGAGCGGGTCTGGGAAGACTGGGTCATGCGTTTTCGCCGTTACCGCGACACCTGGCAGCGTCAGGGCGTGTTGCCGATGCTGCGGCACCTGCTGCATGACTTCCAGCTGCCGCGCACGCTGATCCGCCGCAGCGATGGCGAGCGGGTGCTGACCAACCTGCTGCACCTGGCCGAGCTGCTGCAACAGGCCGCCGGCGAACTGGACGGCGAACAGGCGCTGATCCGCCACCTGGCCGAGCACCTGGCCAGTTCCGGCCAGGCTGGTGAAGAGCAGATCCTGCGCCTGGAGAGTGACGAGCAGTTGGTGAAAGTGGTGACCATCCACAAATCCAAGGGCCTGGAATACCCCTTGGTCTACATGCCGTTCATCTGCACCAACAAACCAGTGGACGGCACCCGCCTGCCGCTGGCCTGGCATGATAGCCAGGGCAACGCCCATCTCACCCTCACACCAGACCAGGAACAGATCGACCGCGCCGACGACGAGCGCCTGGCCGAAGACCTGCGCCTGCTCTACGTGGCCCTGACCCGTGCCCAGCATGCCTGCTGGCTGGGTGTCGCCGACCTCAAGCGGGGCAACCAGAAGAGCTCGCAACTGCACCGCTCGGCGTTCGGCTACCTGCTGGGTGGCGGCCTCGCCCTGCCGGGCTCGCAACAACTGACGGACTGGTTGCAGGCCTTGGCCAAGACCTGCCCGCACATCTCTTGCCCGAGCCTGCCGCCGGCAGATGAGCAGGTGTATCGCATGCCGCACGCCGAGCATGAGCTGCTACCTGCCCGCAAGCCGCGCCGCGCGGTGGGCGCCGAGCATTGGTGGATTGCCTCGTACAGTGCCCTGCGCGTCGGCGACCAGACCCTCGGTGCCGACAGCTCCCAGGCCCAGCAGTTACTGGATGATGAAGTGGTCGATACCCAGATGCTGCGCGAGGTCCCGGCCGACAGTGGCGATATTCACCGCTTCCCGCGCGGGCCCAACCCCGGCACCTTCCTGCATGGCTTGCTGGAATGGGTTGGCCGCGAGGGTTTCAGCCAGGTCAGCGGCAATGCACGGCTGATCGAGCGAACCGTTGGCCAGCGCTGCAACCGTCGCGACTGGACCGGCTGGATTCCCACCCTGACGCACTGGCTGCAGCGCCTGCTGGGCGAAGCGCTGCCGTTGCCGGGCAACCACCTCGGTGTAACGCTCGGGCAGCTGCGCCACTACCAGATCGAAATGGAGTTCTGGTTCGCCAGCCACCAGGTCGATGCCGAACAACTCGACCGCCTGGTGGCACGCCACACCCACCCCGGCCTGGCACGCCCGGCGGCGCAGCCGACTGTGCTCAATGGCATGTTCAAAGGTTTCATCGACCTGGCCTTCGAGCTGGACGGGCGTTACTACGTGACCGACTACAAGTCCAACTGGCTGGGGCCGGACATTCAGGCCTACGATGCCCAGGCCATGGAAAAGTCCATCCTCGAACATCGCTACGACCTGCAGTACGTGCTGTACCTGCTGGCCCTGCATCGCCAGTTGCGCGCCCGCCTGCCTGACTACGACTACGACCGCCATGTTGGCGGCGCCCTGTTCATCTTCCTGCGAGGTGCCAGCAGCAGCGGCCACGGCGTTTACCACGCCAAGCCACCGCGTGAGCTGATCGAAAGCCTCGATGCGCTGTTCCGTGGTGAGCATCCGCCCGTACAGCAGGACCTGTTTGCCGGAGCCGTGATATGAGCCGAAGCCTAGTCGACCTGTTGCCCACCCCGCTGCACGCCGAGCACCTGCTTGCATTGGCGCCACAGCATGACAGCGGTGACCTGCTGCAACTGCTCGACCGCTGGGTAGAGCGCGGCTGGCTGCGTGCCCTGGACCGAGCGTTCGTATCATTCCTGGAGGAGCTAGCCCCCGGTAGTGACCCACTGCTGTTGCTGGCCGCCGCCCTGGCCAGCCACCAACTGGGCCACGGCCATGTCTGCCTCGACCTGCAGCAGACCCTGGCCGAGCCCGATTTCGCCCTGTCCTTGCCGCCTGAAGGCGACGCCTTGACCGGCCCCTTGCTGCTGCCTTCGCAGTTGCTCGCCGACCTCGACCTGCACGCCTGGCGCCAGCGCATTGCCGCCAGTCCGCTAGTGGCCGCCGGCGATACTTCGGGGCAGCAAGCGCGGCCTCTGGTGCTCAGCGGAGAGCGCCTGTACTTGCGCCGTTACTGGAGTTACGAGCGGCGCATCGACCATACACTTCGCCAGCGCCTGACCCAGTCCGAAGCGCCCCCGGCCGACTTGCGTGGCCGCCTGGCGCAGCTGTTTGACGGCGGTACGCCGGCTGGCCAGGTGGACTGGCAGAAGCTCGCCTGCGCCCTTGCCACCCGCGCAGGCTTCAGCATCATCACCGGCGGCCCCGGCACGGGCAAGACAACCACCGTGGTACGCCTTTTGGCCTTGCTGCAGGCGCCGGCGGTGGAGCAGGGCAGGCCATTGCGCATTCGCCTGGCCGCGCCGACCGGCAAGGCGGCCGCGCGCCTGACCGAATCCATTGGCCAGCAGGTCGAGCGCCTGCAGGTCAGCGCCGAGGTGCGCGGGCAGATCCCCACCGAGGTCAGCACCGTGCACCGCCTGCTCGGCAGCCGCCCCGGTTCGCGGCACTTCCGCCACCATGCCGGCAACCCGCTGCCGTTGGACGTGCTGGTGGTCGACGAAGCGTCGATGATCGACCTGGAAATGATGGCCAACCTGCTCGATGCCCTGCCGCCACGGGCACGTCTGGTACTGCTGGGCGACAAGGACCAGCTGGCCTCGGTCGAAGCCGGTGCGGTACTGGGTGACCTGTGCCGGGATGCCGAGGAGGGCTGTTACTCGTCGGCGACCGAGGCATGGCTGGAGCAGATCGGTGGCGAGTCGCTGGCGGGCAGCGGCCTCAAGGCCGGCGATGAGCAACGCAACCCGTTGGCCCAGCAGGTGGTGATGCTGCGCTTCTCGCGGCGTTTTGGCGAAGGCAGCGGCATTGGCCAACTGGCCCGGCTGGTCAATCGCCAGGACTCCCACGCGGCCCGCAACCTGTTGGCCACGCCGCCGCCCGATGTGCATAGCCTGGCCCTGAAGCACGAACAGGACCGCGCCTTCGACCGCCTGCTGCTCGACGGGCTGAACCGCGGCAGCGACGGCCCGCAGGGTTATCGCAGCTATCTGCGCACCCTTGGCCGCTTCCGCCCGGCACTCGATACCGCCGTTGACGACCCCGCCTGGGAGCAATGGGCGGGCAAGGTGCTGCACAGCTTCGAAGACTTCCAGCTGCTGTGTGCGGTACGCCGCGGCGCCTGGGGTGTCGAAGGCCTCAACGAGCGGGTGGCGCGGGTACTGCACAATGCCGGGCTGATCGACAGCCAGCAGCCCTGGTACGAAGGGCGCCCGGTGCTGGTCACCCGCAATGACTACGGCCTGGGCCTGATGAACGGTGACATCGGCATCGCCCTGCGCCTGCCGGACGAGCGCGGCGAACCCTTACTGCGCGTGGCCTTCCCGCGTAACGACGGCAGTGGGGGCGTGCGCTTCGTCCTGCCCAGCCGGCTGAACGAAGTGGAAACGGTATTCGCCATGACCGTGCACAAGTCCCAGGGCTCGGAGTTCAGCCACACCGCGCTGGTGCTGCCGGATGCGCTCAACCCGGTGCTGACCAAGGAACTGGTATACACCGGCATCACCCGCGCCAAGCATTGCTTCAGCCTGGTCGAGCCTCGCCAGGGTATTTTCGAAGAAGCGGTCGCGCGCAAGGTACGGCGTATTTCCGGATTGATGCTGGAGCAGGTCTGACCCTGTAGTGAGCCAATAGGAGATCCCTTGTGGGAGCGGGCGCAGCCCGTGCCAGCCACCGTGGTGCCTGCTTCGCGGGCACGCCCGCTCCCACAGGGATCGCATTAGATCCGCGCCGTTCCTACAAGCATGCGGCCATGTGCTATCGTTGCGCCGATATCGGAAAGGACCTTAAGAGATTTCCCACATGAACGTGGCCGCAAGGCGAGTGACGAGCTGTGTGCTTTCGCTATTGCTGGCCGCCCTGTTCCTTTCCGCAGGCCCGGCCCAGGCAGACCCCGCCATAACTGCCGCCCAGGCGCAGCAACGTGCCAAGGCCGTTACCCAGGTGGTGCTGGGCATCTTCAGCTACGCCCGCTGGCCCGTCGAACCTTCGCCCTTGCGCCTGTGCCTGGTCGGCCCGACCGAATACGCCGATGACCTGATCAAAGGCCATGTGCAGGAGTCTGGCCGACCGCTGCAGGTGCGGCGGCTGCTGGCAGACGATAGCCAGGTCGCCCAGGCCTGCGACGCCATCTACATTGGCAAACTCGACCAGGGCCAGCGCGACCGGCTGTTCGAGCGCGTCAGTGGCCACCCGGTGCTGAGCATCAGCGAGGCAGACGACCCGTGCACGGTCGGTAGCCTGTTCTGCTTGCGGGTCAGCGACCAGCAGGTAGCCTTTGAAGTCAACCTGGACTCGGTGGCACGCTCCGGCGTGCACATTCATCCCAGCGTGCTGCAATTGTCGCGGCGCCGGGCGGTGCAACCATGAAACCAACGCGCAAGCGCGGCGTGCGCCCGACCCTGCGCTCGGTGTTGGGCCGTGGCCACCTCAGCGTCGCCTTGCTCGCCGTGGGCCTTGCCGGCATATCCCTGACCCTGCTGGGCGTGCTCGCCCTGCGTGTCTACGCCAACGACAACCTGCACCTGATCGCCCGCTCGATCAGCTACACCGTGGAAGCGGCGGTGGTGTTTGACGACAGCGCTGCCGCCAATGAATCGCTGGCGCTGATCGCCAGTACCGAGGAAGTGGCCGAAGCCAGGGTCTTCAACAACGAAGGCGAGCAGCTGGCGCATTGGCAGCGCAGTGATACCGGCGTGCTCGCGCGGCTGGAGGCACAGGTGGCCACCGCCTTGCTGGATGAGCCGATCAACCTGCCGATCACGCACCAGCAACAGCAGGTCGGGCGCATCGAGCTGGTTGGCCAGGGGCGAAGCCTGTTGCTGTTCTTGTTCAGCGGGCTGGCCGGCATCCTGTTCTGCACGGTGCTCAGCGCCCTGGCTGCCCAATACCTGTCGCGGCGTCTGCTCAGCGATATCGTCCGCCCGCTGCGCGGCCTGGCCAGTGTCGCCCACGCCGCCCGCCGCGAGCGCAGTTTCGACCGGCGCGTGCCGGAGGCGCCGATTGCCGAGCTCAACGAACTGGGCAATGACTTCAACGCGCTGCTGGATGAGCTGGAGGTATGGCACAGCCACCTGCAGAACGAAAACCAGACCCTGGCCCACCAGGCCAGCCACGACAGCCTGACCGGCTTGCCCAACCGCGCCTTCTTCGAGGGGCGCCTGAGCCGCAGCGTGCGCAATGCCGAACGGCAGCAGGATCACCTGGCGCTGCTGTTCCTCGACAGTGACCACTTCAAGCAGATCAACGACACCCTCGGCCATGCGGTGGGCGACGAAGTGCTGATCAGCGTGGCCGACCGCGTGCGTGCCCAACTGCGCGAGCACGACTTGGTAGCGCGCCTGGGTGGCGATGAGTTCGCCGTGCTGCTGACGCCTTTGCATTCGCGCCAGGACGCCGAGCACATTGCCGAGAAGATCGTTGCCAGCATGAAGTTGCCGGTGCAGCTGGACAGTGGCCGCAGTATCGCCACCTCGTTGAGTGTCGGTATTGCCTATTACCCGGATGACGGCGCCGACCCCGCCAGTCTTCTGAATGCCGCCGATGCGGCGATGTACCAGGCCAAGCGCAAACGCCGTGGCCATTGGCAGGTGGCGCAGACGGAACGGTCCGCCAGCGAAATCAAGAACAGGAGTTGAACCCGTGATACAGGCTTTGCGTTTCCCCCTTTGGGCCTTGTTGCTCGCCGTGCTGGCGCTGACCGGCTGCCAGAGCGCTCCGCCCAAAGGCCTGTCCGCCGAGCAGATTGCCGTGCTCAAGCGTGAAGGCTTTACCCCGACCGACGAAGGCTGGGCCTACGATTTGTCCGGCAAGGTGCTGTTCGGCAGCGACCTGGACAGCCTCAACAGCCAGAGCCAGGCGATTGTCGAACGCATTGGCAAGGCGCTGCTCGGCGTTGGCATCCAGGGGGTGCGGGTGGATGGGCATGCCGACTCGTCCGGCAAGGCGGCATATAACCAGCAGCTGTCCGAGCGCCGCGCACAGAGCGTTGCCAAGGCGCTGGTCGGGGTAGGCATGCCGGCGCAGAACATCCAGTCCCGCGGACTGGGCAGCAGCCAGCCGGTGGCGAACAACCGCACCAGCGCCGGGCGCACCGAGAACCGGCGGGTGTCCATTGTGGTGGCTTCGTACTGACCACAGCCTACGGGCTATCAGATATCCCTGTGGAGCGGGTTCACCCGCGAACACCGGCGAAGCCGGTGCCATGCACCGAGTTGTCTGCTTCGCGGGTAAACCCGCTCCCACATTATCTGTGTTACCCCCGGGGTTTTAGCGCAGATGCACAAATTGCCGGGGCTGCTCTGCAGCCCTTTCGCGACACAAGGCCGCTCCCACAGGTACAGCGACAACCTCTAGATCAACGCTGCATCCGTGGGAGCTGGCTTGCCGGCGATGGGCTGCAACGCAGCCCCTTATTCCTGAGCAAACCGCATCTCCCGGGTCTCCCCCATCAACAACGGCGCATTCGCCTCGGTCACCCCCCGGATGTAGTCCCACAACAGCGTAATCCGCTTCAACTTCCTCAAATCCTCCCGGCAATACATCCAGAACTGCCGTGTCACCTCGATCTCCTCCGGCAACACCGTCACCAGCCGCGGGTCCTGCGCCGCCAGGAAGCACGGCAAGATCGCCAGCCCACGCCCCTGCAACGCTGCCGTGTACTGCGCAATCACGCTGGTACTGCGTAAATGCGCGCTGGCGCTGGGGATCAGGTTGGCCAGGTACAGCAGCTCCGAACTGAACGCCAGGTCGTCCACGTAGCTGATGAACGGGTGCTTGGCCAAGTCTGCGATCTGGTTGATCGGTGCATGGCGGTCCAGGTAGTCCTGGGTCGCGTACAGCCGCAAGCGGTAGTCGCACAGCTTGCAGCACACATAAGGCCCATGCTCCGGCCGCTCCAGGGCGATGACGATGTCCGCCTCGCGCTTGGACAGACTGATGAAGTGCGGCAGCGGCAGGATATCCACCGAAATCGCCGGGTAGGCATCGACGAAGTGGCTTAGCTGCGGGGTGACGAAGAAGCTGCCGAAGCCTTCGGTGCAGCCCATGCGCACATGCCCCGACAACGCCACGCCCGACCCGGATACCTGCTCGCAGGCCATGTGCAGCGTGCTCTCGATCGACTCGGCATAGCCCAGCAAGCGCTGGCCCTCGGCGGTGAGGACAAAGCCGTTGGTCCGGGATTTCTCGAACAGCAAGGTGCCCAGCGCCCCCTCCAGCGAGCTGATGCGCCGCGACACAGTGGTGTAGTCCACGCTCAGGCGTTTGGCGGCGCTGCTGGCCTTGCGCGTACGCGCCACTTCAAGGAAGAACTTCAGGTCGTCCCAGTTGAGCGCGCTCAGGGATGTAAGGTCTTTTTGCATGATGATCCGGTTTTTTTGTGCGTTCTTGTTGGATGTTTGCACATCTATACTCGAAACAAGCCTCAGGACGCCACCTCGCGTTTGCACGGCGCTGGCGATCTCGTCCCGACAATAATTCCAAGGAGAACGCAGATGAACGCACCGCAATCCCCTAACCAGACCAAAATCGAGCAGGTCAAGCTGCTGATCGACGGCCAATGGGTCGAGTCCAAGACCACCGAATGGCGCGACATCGTCAACCCGGCTACCCAAGAGGTGCTGGCGCGCGTACCGTTCGCCACCGTCGAAGAAGTCGACGCAGCCGTCGCCGCTGCCCACCGCGCCTTCCAGACCTGGCGTAACACGCCGATCGGCGCGCGCATGCGCATCATGCTCAAGCTGCAGGCGCTGATCCGCGAAAACACCAAACGCATCGCCCAGGTCCTCAGTGCCGAGCAGGGCAAGACCCTGGCCGACGCCGAAGGCGATATCTTCCGCGGCCTGGAAGTGGTCGAGCACGCCGCCTCCATCGGCACCCTGCAGATGGGCGAATTCGCCGAGAACGTTGCCGGCGGCGTCGATACCTACACCCTGCGCCAGCCGATCGGCGTATGCGCTGGCATCACCCCGTTCAACTTCCCGGCGATGATCCCGCTGTGGATGTTCCCCATGGCCATCGTCTGCGGCAACACCTTCGTGCTCAAGCCGTCCGAGCAGGACCCGCTGTCGACCATGCTGCTGGTTGAACTGGCGCTGGAAGCCGGCATACCGGCTGGCGTGCTCAACGTGGTGCACGGCGGCAAGCAAGTGGTGGATGCCATTTGCACCCACCAGGACATCAAGGCGATTTCCTTCGTCGGCTCCACTGAAGTGGGCACCCACGTGTACAACCTGGGCAGCCAGCACGGCAAGCGCGTGCAGTCGATGATGGGCGCCAAGAACCACGCGGTGGTGCTGCCTGATGCCAACCGCACGCAAACCGTCAACGCGCTGGTCGGTGCCGCCTTCGGTGCAGCAGGCCAGCGCTGCATGGCCACCTCGGTGGCTGTGTTGGTGGGCAAGGCCCGTGAATGGCTGCCGGACATCAAGGAAGCGGCCAGCAAGCTCAAGGTCAATGCCGGCTGCGAGCCAGGCACCGATGTCGGCCCTGTGGTCTCCAAACGCGCCAAGGAGCGTGTGCTGGGTCTGATCGAAAGTGGCATCAAGGAAGGCGCCAAGCTGGAACTCGACGGCCGTGACGTCACGGTACCGGGCTACGAGCAAGGCAACTTCATTGGCCCGACCCTGTTTTCGGGCGTGAAGACCGACATGCAGGTCTACACCCAGGAAATCTTCGGCCCGGTGCTGGTGACCCTGGAGGTCGATACCCTTGATGAGGCCATCGCCCTGGTCAATGCCAACCCGTTCGGTAACGGTACCGGCCTGTTCACCCAGAGTGGCGCGGCAGCGCGCAAGTTCCAGAGCGAAATCGACGTCGGCCAGGTCGGCATCAACATCCCGATCCCGGTCCCGGTACCGTTCTTCAGCTTCACCGGCTCGCGTGGCTCCAAGCTCGGCGACCTCGGCCCGTACGGCAAGCAAGTGGTGCAGTTCTACACTCAGACCAAGACCGTCACCGCCCGCTGGTTCGATGATGACAGCGTCAACGACGGCGTGAACACCACCATCAGCCTGCGCTAAGGAGAGAGTCATGCGTATCGCATTCATCGGCCTGGGCAACATGGGCGCACCCATGGCCCGCAACCTGATCAAGGCCGGGCACCAACTGAACCTGTTCGACCTGAACAAGGCCGTGCTGGCCGAGCTGGCAGAACTGGGTGGGCAGATCAGCCCTTCGCCCAAGGACGCGGCGGCCAACAGCGAGCTGGTGATCACCATGCTGCCGGCTGCCACCCATGTGCGCAGCGTGTACCTGAACGAAGACGGCGTGCTGGCCGGCATTCGCCCCGGCACGCCGACCGTGGATTGCAGCACCATCGACCCGCAGACGGCGCGTGATGTGTCCAAGGCCGCAGCGGCCAAGGGCGTGGACATGGGCGATGCGCCGGTGTCCGGTGGCACCGGCGGCGCGGCGGCAGGCACCCTGACCTTCATGGTCGGTGCCAGCGCCGAGCTGTTCGCCACCCTCAAGCCGGTACTGGAGCAGATGGGCCGCAACATCGTGCACTGCGGTGAAGTGGGCACAGGGCAGATCGCCAAGATCTGCAACAACCTGCTGCTGGGCATCTCGATGATAGGCGTGTCCGAGGCCATGGCCCTGGGCAATGCGCTGGGCATCGACACCAAGGTGCTGGCCGGCATCATCAACAGTTCGACCGGGCGTTGCTGGAGCTCGGACACCTACAACCCGTGGCCGGGCATCATCGAAACCGCGCCGGCATCGCGTGGCTATACCGGTGGCTTTGGCGCCGAGCTGATGCTCAAGGACCTAGGGCTGGCCACCGAGGCTGCACGCCAGGCGCATCAACCGGTGATCCTGGGTGCCGTGGCCCAGCAGCTGTATCAGGCCATGAGCCTGCGCGGCGAGGGTGGCAAGGACTTCTCGGCGATCGTCGAGGGTTACCGCAAGAAGGATTGACGAGCGAGGACTTTATCGCGGGCCGGGCGGCCTTCCCTCTGTAACTGCGCACCAGAGGGGAGGGGGCCCGTACTGCGATGTTTTTTGAGCATTATTTAGGCAAGGGGGGTAAGTAATACATGAAAACTCCCAAACCAAAAAATGCGATAGTCAATATCAAAAGCGAGGAGCCTATGAAGATTAGGAGGGTCTTGATTTTTGAAGGTAGATTATTTATTTCCTTGGTGTCAATGAGGTTTTTTCGTGCATAGATTTTAGGAATGAGTAGTATGAATGATATGTTCGTTAGTCGAAAGAATTTTCCCATCAGGCCAGCATGTAGCCAGAGTTTTTTTTCGCCGGTTATTGCATTGCAATTTAATAAAAATCCTTCAATGTAATCAATTTTGCGATGAGCGATATATATTGTTAATGCCAGGTTCAAGAAAAGTAAAGTTGTGACTGTCATGCTGTAGACTAAAAAAATCCAGTGCATGATTGTCATTTTGCTACTGCCTCGTATAGAAGTTCCCCAGCCCAGGCGCCTGCTTCATTCCCAAATTTTCCGCCTGCCATTCCCCCCCACTGTACCGCCGAATATCCCACAAGCGAGTGCTCCGGTTCCACCTGTCGCTACGCCAAACACCACGCTGCAAGCAGCACCAAGAATAAGCTTGCCACTGGCTGCCCCAGCAGTAGTACCCAACAAGCCCAAGGTTAATGAACTAACCTCGACATACTGCGCCTTTTTGCATTCCTCCTCGCGTCCGAGCGTACAGGCTTTATGTATCTCCAGGCCCGTGGCAGCGACGTCTAATGCAATCCCTACATACGTTCCTTTCTTGATCAAATTAGCAGCCGTCGCCACGCCTGAGACTTTGTTGGCATATCCTGCAATCTCGCCGGTATGCAAATAACTCTTTGTGGATATCCCCAGCGTCCTTTTGATCGAGCCTTTGTTCCTTATCCCGGAACCGTAAGCCGCCAGCTTGTTCAGCTGCTCATCCAACTTCATGAACAAGACGGCACGCTTTGCATAGAACTGATCGCGAGCCGCCATGGCCCCTGACCCGAGATGCTGTTGATGCAGCTTCTCGATATCCATCAAGGTGGCCTCGATAGCTTTCAGGTGCTTGCTCCACCCTTCACTGACTACACCAGCGCCCACAGATGCATGCGCGATGAGGCTCTTCAAGGTCTCGAAATTATCCAGGGAAAAGTTATCCACACCTTGGCCGTTGCGCATCAGCCCCATGTGCGCAATCGTCGCCTGTCTCATCATCCAGGCTTCCTGGCTGGTGCAGGAAGCCGTGGTGGGATCGCCGATGATGATAAGTTCACCGCTACGGACCACAGTATTGGCGATGTGCGAATTCAGCACGTCAAACTTTTCCAGGGAATAACCGGTCAGCGCCAGGTCGGATTTCAGCCTATGATAGTTTTGCAGCTTGAGATTGAGAAACGCCCGGGCTTCAGACATAGGCTTGTCCTCACGCGTATTTTTTGTCGCCGATCCGGTCCCAGCCGCTGGCGATATTGCCGCCACCGGCGCCATCAATGCGCCGCTGCTGGGTATAGGTGGTCTTGATCCGGCCGTAGTTGAGCTGCACTACTTCAAGCGGTACGCCGGTGTCCACGCTCTGCGAATACTCGGCGATGATCACTTCCTCGAGGATAATTTCGTAGTACTTGAGTTTGTCACCACCCGCGCGGCAGAGTGCCAGTTTCACTTCCTTGAGGTGCTGCCCGGTGCAACTGGCTTCCATCAGTTTGCAACTGGCACTGTCGAGGTATTTGGTGAAAGTGAAGTTGGTGACAGAGGTACGGCCGGAAGTGGCTCCGCCAGTAGAACTTGCAGTGGCAGATGTGCTTTGGCTGACGCCGAAATCGTAGCCAAGCACTTCAATCCATTTGCTGTATTGCTTGTCCAGTGCTTCGCCTGGAATGTTGTCGATCTGAATGTAGGCGTCGAAAGCCATGTTTTCTTCTCCCTGGCAATTGAATCAATTGGGTATTGCTGCCCGGTGACCCGGCTGATTTGCAGAGCCTAGGCCTGCGATGAGTCGGGGGCAATACTTCAGGGGATGAAGAGGTGCAGTTCAGAAATGGACTACAAATGAAGGGGGAAAGCTGAATTCATATGTCAAAAAATGTAACTGTTACCCTTGCAATAGGATGATGTTTATTCAACTCCTGGTTGCCTTATTCATCATGTTTAATTGCGAACAGAGTCATGTGGGAATTTTCACTCATCCGTACGGCAAGCAAGTGGTGCAGTTTTACACTCAGACCAAGACCGTCACCGCCCGCTGGTTCGATGACGACAGCGTCAACGACGGTGTGAACACCACCATCAGCCTGCGTTAAGCCATCGGCCTGCGTTAAGGAGTACGTCATGCGTATCGCATTCATCGGCCTGGGCAACATGGGGGCACCCAGGGCCCGCAACCTGATCAAGGCCGGGCACCAACTGAACCTGTTCGACTTGAACAAGGCCGTGCTGGCCGGCATACGCCCCGGCACGCCGACCGTGAATTGCAGCACCATCGACCCGCAGACTGCGCGTGATGTGTCCAAGGCCGCAGCGGCCAAGGGCGTGGACATGGGCGATGCGCCGGCATCGCGTGGCTATACCGGTGGCTTTGGCGCCGAGCTGATGCTCAAGGACCTAGGGCTGGCCACCGAGGCTGCACGCCAGGCGCATCAACCGGTGATCCTGGGTGCCGTGGCCCAGCAGCTGTATCAGGCCATGAGCCTGCGCGGCGAGGGTGGCAAGGACTTCTCGGCGATCGTCGAGGGTTACCGCAAGAAGGATTGACGAGCGTGTACTTCGTCGCGGGCCAGGCGGCCCTCCCTCTGTAACTGCGCACCAGAGGGAAGGGCGTCTGATCCGCGATTTTTTTTGCTGCCGGGCGCTCAGATTTTTCCCACGTATTTTGATGAGTTTACTGACTTTGCGCAGGCAACAACATCTTCAACCCAAGATGTCAATTTGCTACGGTTTCCAGATAGGGAAACCTGAGCCATCTTTATGTTCAAGATAATAGAGTCAATCAAAGCCGCTCGCTACAAGCGAATAGTCAGGTCTCACGGGGGTAAGATTGCTGCCGGGCCTTCAACATTCAGTAAGTATGCCAGTGCTGATCTAGAGGGATATGTTCAACTAGGTCATATAAAAATTCGTTCTTCCCAAGTCGGAATTGGTGCTTACACCTATATAAGAAGTGGTACCCATCTTTCATTTGTATCTTCCATAGGTCGATTCTGCTCCATTGGCTCTGATTGTGTCATTGGTCAAGAGAAACACACACACCCATCCTCCTGGGTAAGTACCCATCCATTTCAGTATGAAGATGGAGGAAATCTGGAGTATCGAGCTGAAGAAGCGCTTGCCCAGATAGGCCACGACGTATGGATTGGCGCCGGAGCCACTGTCCTTGCAGGCGTGAAGGTCGGGACCGGAGCCATTATCGCGACCAAGGCTTTGGTGTCGCGTGATGTGCCGCCGTATGCGATCGTGGGTGGGAATCCGGCCAAAGTCATCAAGTATCGACATGCTGAAGATATCATTGTCAGGCTCATGGACAGCGAGTGGTGGGATTTGGATACCGCTACCTTGAGAGAGCTGAATTTGGCAGACCCGAAAAAGTTCCTGAGGTCTATCGAAAGTCGTACCTCACGAGACAAAGTAAACTACAGAGTCGTTTGTCTTTCTCAGAAGGGTGTAAAACTCTTGAAGAGTGACCGCTCGTAGTCGAGCGGAGATGTGCCAAAGGCTACTATCATACTTGCGGCAGGATACTATTCGTCTCGCGCACTCATTGGTCATCATGCCTGAACCTGAGCGGCGTCATGGTCATGTGGGATTTTTTGCGCATCCCACATGACCGGCAAAGTCCGCTTATGAATCAGGCAAAGACAAAGTACTTGCGCACGGTCTCGACCACTTCCCAGGTGCCTTTCATCCCCGGTTCGATCACGAACACATCACCCGCTTTCAGGTGCTTCGGCTCTTCGCCTTCCGGGGTGATGATGCAGTAGCCATCGAGGAAGTGGCAGAACTCCCACTTCTCGTAGTTGACCTCGAACTTGCCCGGAGTGCAGATCCAGGTGCCCATGATCTTGCTGCCGTCGGCCGACAGGTAGGCGTTGAGGTTGACGGTGTGCGGATCGCCGCCGATGCGCTTCCACTTGGTGGCGTCCACGACCGGCGTCGGGCAGGTTTCGCGCAGGACGGTGATGAAATCGGACATGGCACAACTCCTGGTGACTGGCTGAATGACTCGTCACCATAGGGCCATCGGCCGAGCCGCAGTTGCCTGGGCTCGACGTCCAGCTGTCTGGTCGCGCTATGCCAGGCGGTTGACCTCGACGGTGATGTGCGCCAGTTCTTCGTGTACGCCCAGGGCCTGGCGCACGCTGTCGGCGCTGAGTTCGGCCCAGGCGGCCAGGCCGAGAATGCAGGCGTACTGGTCTTTGCCCACGCGCCACACGTGCAGGTCGGTGATGCTGGCCGGCACCGGCAGTTGCGCGACCACCGCGCGGATTTCTTCCACTACCGGCGCGTCCATCTCCGCATCCAGCAGCACCCGCCCGGTATCGCGCAGCAGCCCGCGGGCCCACAGCGCCACCAGCAGCGCACCGACCAGGCCCATGACCGGGTCGAGCCACCCGGCGCCCCAGTACTTGCCGGCCAGCAGGGCAACGATAGCCAGCACCGAGGTGGCGGCGTCGGCCATCACGTGCAGGTAGGCCGAGCGCAGGTTCAGGTCGTGGTGACGGTGGCCATGGTCATGGTGATGGTCGTGGCCATGGTGGTGATGATCGTGATCGTGATGGTGATGGTCGTCACGCAGCAGCCAGGCGCAGATCAGGTTGACGGCCAGGCCCACGGCGGCGATGAAGATCGCCTCGTCATAATGGATCGGCCCCGGTGCCAGCAGGCGCTGCACCGACTGGAACGCCATCAACCCGGCCACGCCCAGCAACAGCAGGGCGCTGGAGTAGCCGCCGAGAATCTCGATCTTCCAGGTGCCGAAGGCAAAGCGCCGGTCGCCGGCATAACGCCGCGCGGCGGCATAGGCCAGCAGCGACAGGCCCAGGGCCAGGGCGTGGGAGCTCATGTGCCAGCCGTCGGCCAGCAACGCCATGGAATTGAAGAACCAGCCCCCGGTAATTTCCGCCACCATCATCACTGCGGTCAGCCACACGGCCAGGCGCGTCTTGCGCTCGGCGCTCAGGTTGCTGGTATGGAACTGGTGGCTGTGCTGCCAGCGGTCTGAGGTTTGTGTCGCCATGGTTTATCATGCTCCCGGAACGTCGAGAAATATACTATACCCCAGTATACCTAGCATGGTGTGAAACCCAATGGCACATACCCTGAAGAGCAAGAAGCAGCTGCTGACCCGGGTGCGCAAGATCAAAGGCCAGGCCGCCGCCCTGGAGACAGCGCTGGAGCAGGACAAGGACTGCCTGGCGATACTGCAACAGATCGCCGCCGTGCGCGGTGCGGTGAACGGGCTGATGGCCGAAGTGATGGAAGGGCATATCCGCGAACACCTGGTGGCGGACGGGCTGAGTGCCGAGGAGCGGCAGGACGAGGCGGACAAGGTGGCGACGTTGCTGCGGTCGTACCTCAAGTGAATTAGGTGGGTAGGCACGCCCCAGCAATTTGTGCACCACTGCTGGAGTCCTGGGGCCGCTCTGCGGCCCTTTCGCGATACAAGGCCGCTCCTACAGGGGCCTCTATACCCCCAAGGGGTATGATTACGCCCACCAATACCGCACAAAGTGGAAGAACACCGGCGCGGCAAAGCACACCGAATCCATGCGGTCGAGCATGCCGCCGTGGCCTTCGATCATGTGCCCCCAGTCCTTCACCCCACGGTCGCGCTTGATCGCCGACATCACCAGCCCGCCGAAGAAGCCCATGGCGTTCACCGCCAACGCCATCAGCGCGGCCTGCCAGAAGGTGAACGGGGTGATCCAGCACACCAGGGCGCCGATCAGGGTGGCCAGCGCCACGCCGCCGGCCAGGCCTTCGACGGTCTTGGATGGTGACAGGTTGGGCGCTACCTTGTGCTTGCCGAACAGCTTGCCACACACGTACTGCAGCACGTCGCTGATCTGCACCACCAGGATCAGCCAGGCAATCAGCAGCAGGTTGCGGCCCTCGTAACCCGGGATGTCCAGGGTCATCAATGCCGGCACCGACGACACGCAGTACACCGCGATCATCAGCCCCCATTGCACCTTCGAGGCGCGCTCGAGAAAGCGCGTGGTGTCGCCGCCGAAGCTGGCCAGGATCGGCAGCAACAGGAACAGGTACACCGGGATGAAGATGCTGAACAACCCGTACCAGTCCATGGCGATCAGCACGTATTGCACCGGCAGCGCCACATAGAACGCCGCCACCAGCGCCGGGTAGTCGCTGCGCCGGGTCGGGGTGAGCGTCATGAACTCGCGCAAGGCATAGAACGACACGCCGTAGAACAGCACGATCACGCCGTACTTGCCGAACAGGAAGGCGATGCCGATCACCAGCACCATCACCCACCAGGCGTTGATGCGGGCGTTGAGGTTGTCGATCACCGCGTGCGGTGCCGGGCCGGCGCGCCATTTGAGCAGGCGGCCGATCACGCTGGCGAGCAGCAGCAGGGCGCCGATGCCGGCAAACAGGGAAAGGGTGTTGTCGTCCATCTCAGGCATCCTTGGGGGCCAGGTTCAGCAAGGCCCGGCTGGCCCGCTCGAGAAAGGCTTGCTTGCTTTCATCCGCCTGCAGGTGCAGCGGCTCGCCAAAGCTCAATGTGCACAACAACGGCAACGGCAGGGCGCGACCTTTGGGCATCACCCGGTTGAGATTGGCGATCCATACCGGCACCAGTTCGACTTCGGGGTTGGCTGCTGCCAAGTGGTACAGCCCGCTCCTGAACGGCATCAGCGGCTCGTCGCCGAGATTGCGAGTGCCCTCCGGGAAAAAGATCAGCGAGTCGCCCTGGGCCACTGCTTCGAGGATCGGCTGCAACGGGCTGCCCTGGCCGGCGCTGTGTTGCCGGTTGATCAGCACACCGTTGAACACCTTGCGGATAAGAAAATCGCGAATACCCGGCTTGGCCCAGTAATCGGCACCGGCTACCGGACGGGTACGCTTGCGCAGCGGCTGCGGCAGCGAGGCCCACAGCAGCACGAAATCACCATGGCTGCTGTGGTTGGCGAAATACAGGCGCTGCACCGGCAGCGGCGTGCAGCCCAGCCACAGGGCGCGGGCACCGGTGATCAGGCGGGCGGCGGAAGTGATGAGGTAGGCGGTCAGGTTGGCGAGCATGGATCGGTAGTCATCCCTTCAAAGGCAGTGTCAGCAGGGTAGCCAAGGCCAGCGACAGCTGCAGGCCCAGGCACACTGCCTGGCGGCGCAACAGGGCCAGCGCGGCCCGGCTACGGGCAGGCCATGCTCGGGTGTCGGCGGCCTGCGGTTTGAGTTTCAGCTCGAACAGTGCGTGGTCCAGGGCCTGGGTGTCCGCCGCCAGGTCGCGGCTGGCGGCGAGGCGGGCGAACAATTGGGCATCGATGGCCACACGGACGGCCCAGTACTTGTGCAGCACGCCTAGTACCAGCAGCGCAATGCACAGCAGGCTGGCCAGCGGTTGCAATTGGGCACCCAGCAAGGGCGCCAAACCGTAGGCCAGGGCCAGCAGGGTGAGGCCGTCCGACAGGCGTTCCAGTTGTTTGCCTCGGCCCAGCAGGCTGGCCACCACGTACAGCGTCATGGTTGTGTCCCTAGCTGTTGCAAGGCCTGGCGGTGTGCGCTGTGCAGCACCACGCCAGGGCGGGCCTTGCGGATCAGCGCTTCGGCCTGGCGAGCATCACTGCAGCGGCCCGTGAGCACCAGCCAGGCTGCCACGGCGCTGGCGCTGCGCGAATAGCCCAGGGCGCAGCAGACCAGCACCGGGCCTTGCGAGCGCAGGCGTTCGATGGCGACGGCGGCTTGGTGCAGCAATGGGCTTTCCGGGGCGATCAGGTCCAAGGTAGGAAAACATGCGTAGCCATGCGCTGCCTGACCGGCTGACGCGGACCCTGTGGGAGCGGCCTTGTGTCGCGAAAGGGCCGCGAAGCGGACCCAGCAATATCTGCTGCGAAGCTGAAAATCTGGGGCCGCTTCGCAGCCCTTTCGCGACACAAGGCCGCTCCCACAAGTGTCCGCGACAGGGCGGCCAACAATGCACGGTAGTTCTGCGCATAAATCGACCACCGCAGCGAACTGCGCGCCACACCCAGGAATCCGCCCAAGGTAGACGCCATCACACACTTCATCCGCCTGCGGGTGCCGCCAGGTCCACAACCGCGAGTTGACCCACGCCCCAATCAGGTACGGTGCCAGCAGCCAGCTGGCTGCATTCGACAAGCGCCCATCGGCGCCTTTCTGAAACCCGCCTGCACCGAGCACGCCATAGTTCAGCGCCACCAAAGCCAGCGACACGGCCGGCCAGGTCAACCACAGCCAGGCGCCGCCCAACGCAACGGCAGGCACTGCGCACAGCAGCCCACCCACTGTATAGAACAACGCCAACCGCCAACGCTTGGCATCCCGCGCAAGGCGCACCTGCTGCCAGGGCAGTTGCCCTTGATGTGGCCACAACCAGACGCAGACGAACCCCGCCAATGCCCCGGTCGGCACGTCGACGAAATGGTGCTGCCAGGTGGTCAGCACCGACACCCCGATCAGTGCCATCCAGCCATGCATCAGCCAACGCCAGGGCTGGCGCTGCACGTGCCGGGCAAACATCGTCCAGATGATCACCAGCAGGGCAATATGCAGCGACGGTGCCTGGTTGAACGGCTTGTCGAAGCCCATGAGCACATCGAACATCCAGCCGAACACCCCGCCCAGTTCCGGCCGCTCGAAGGTGAAACGCAGCGGCCAGAGCAGGAAGCAGCTGACGCTGATCAGCTGCGCGGTGAGCAGCGCCAGCGCGTGCCGGTCCATTTCCTGGCGCGTGCGTGGCAGCAGGAAGGACAAACCGTAGAGCAGGTCGATCGACCAGTACGGGATGATCGTCCACGGCCACAACGGCATGCGGCTTTCCCAGCCGAACACCAGGCTGCCGACATCACTGCGCCCGGCGGTATGGTTGTTCGCCAGCCCGTAACTGAGGAAAAACAGCGGCCCCAGCAACAGAAGCCAGAACACGCCTCGGCGGATCAGCCGGGGCTCGCGTGATGGGCTCATTCAGCGCACCCGTTGTGCCAGGCTGACGCTGAAAATGCCCCATTCATCGATGCGTTGGGCCAGCTTGCGGAACCCGGCCGCTTCTACCAGCTGGTCCATTTCGGCCTGGCTGCGGCGACGCATCACCCAGGCCTCCCCGCCGCGGTGGCTGGTGAGGGCGCGGGCGATCATTTCCAGTTGCGGGTGCCACGGCTGGCCGGTGTAGACCAAATAGCCGCCATCTTCCAGCGCATCCGCCAGGCCGGCCAGCGAGTTGCCTACCAACTGGTTGCTGGCGAACAGTTCGTACAGGCCGGAGACCACGGCCAGGGTCGGTGGTTGTTCCAGGGTGGCCAGGCTCTGGCGGTCGAAGGCATCGCCCTGGACGAAGCGGGCGATGTCGGCCAGGCCCTTTTCTGCAATCAGTGCGCTGCCTTGCTGCACGTTCAGTTCGCTGTAGTCACGCAGCAGGATCGAATCCGGCAGCTGTTCGAGCTCCTGCAGGGCCTCGAGAATGTAGCGGCCATGGCCGGCGGCGATATCGACGATGTGCACCGGCCGCTGCTGTTCGCGCAGGCGGACGATGGCCAGGCGCAGCAGTTCCTCTACGTGAAGCTTGCGCTGGCGGATGCCACGCCAGCCGATGGCGTCGAGGTAGTTCTGGTCGATCAGGCGGCCGAGCTTGCCTTTGCCGGTCGGCTGGTTGCGGTACACGTAGTCCAGGGTACTGCCCGAGTCGAAACCGGTATCGAAACCCAGCTTCACACCTTCGGACAGCCCATTGCCCAGCCGCAGCCCGGCACGGGTAGCACGCCAGTAAAGGTCGCGGGGCGAGTTGCGCGGCAGCGGTGCGGCCAGGCTTTCGGCTTCGGCGCAGCTGGCGCCGATCTTGTCGGCATCGAGTAGTGACGGCAGGGCGGCGGGGCTGGCGAAGCAATGTTCGACAAACCGCTCGATGCGCCGCAAGGCATGGGCCCTGTCACGCTCGCCAAGGGTGTCGTGGAAAAAGCCTGGCAGGATGTGCATTTCCTTGCGCGCACTGCCCAGGCGTTCGAAGAAGCGTTCCTGCGGTTGGCGTTCGACCACGAAGTCGGCACCGGACACCAGCAGCTGGGTTGGCAACTGAATGGCCTGGGCATCCGCCACCACCCGGTCGGCGGCTTCGTACAGGCCCAGCAGCATGGTCACCGAAATCGGCCGGCTGATCAGCGGGTCGGCCACGTACGACATGACCCGTTCGGGGTCGTGGGTGAGCAGGCGGGGCTTGACGTAGCTGTTTACGAAGAAGTTTCCGCGCAAGGCTTTCAGCAGTTTCAGGCCGGTGCGGGCGAACGGCACATACAGTTTGACCTTGAACGCTGGCGAGGCCAGCACCAGGCAGCGCACCTTGGGCGCGTAGTCGTGGGCCCAGGTGGCCACGAGCACGGCCCCTACGCTCTGCGCCAGCACCACCAGGTCCTGTTCGGCGATGCCATGGCTGGCCTGGATGTGCTCGATGAAGGTCTGCACATCGCGCACGCTGGTGGCGAAGCCCGGGCTGTCGCCACGCGCGCCCGGCGAATGGCCGTGGCCGCGGGCATCCCAGGCGAAGAAATCGTAGCCCGGCATGTCCAGCTCGTCGGCCAGGTGTGCCATGCGCCCGCCGTGTTCGTGGCCGCGATGGAACATCACCACGGCCCGGCGTGGCTGGTGTTGGTTACGCGTGGCAGGCCAGTGACGGTAATGCAGCTCGACGCCGTCATGGGTGGAGAAGTGCAGCGCTTGCGCTTGGCGCATGGTCGACATCCTTTTGCGACGGCAGTGGGCTCAGCGGGTTTCGGCCAGCCCCTGGCGAACCCGGTTGTAGAGGGTATAGAGCGAGAGTGCGAGGATGACCAGCAACAAGCCGTTGAGCCAGGTGCCATTCAGCAGGCCTAGAGCGACACCGGTACCCAGCACACCGAAGGCAAAGGCCCGGTCGCTCTTGCCCATTGGGCCATCGTAGCGCCGTGAAGCACCGGCCAGTGGGCCCATGACACCGGCGTATTCGCTGAAGGTGGCGCTGAGCACCACGAGCACGACCAAGGTTGGCGATACACCGGCCAGCAGGGCGAAGGGCAGGTACAGCGCGGCATCGGCGATCACGTCGCACAGTTCGTTGAGGTAGGCACCGAGGGTGGATTGCTGGCCGAACTCGCGGGCGAGCATGCCGTCGACAGCGTTCAGTGCCATGCGCAGCAGCATCCAGACTGGCACCAGGATGAACAGCCAGGTGAGATGGGGCAGGGCAGCCAGCAGCAGGCCCAGCAGGATTGACAGCAGGGCGGCGGCGACAGTGACCTGGTTGGCGGTGACACCGCGGTCATGGAGGCGCTGGACAGCAGGGCGGAGCATGGCCTGGAAGTGCGGTTTGAGCTGGTAGATCGATGCCACTGGAAAGTCCTTTTCGGTGGGGCGTTATGGCGCCATTGTGTGTGAGCCTTCTTTGCGGGTAAACCCGCTCCCACAGGTATAGTGTCCAGCCGAGAGATACCACACATCCTGTGGGAGC
>NZ_JALLKV010000012.1:69370-96927 GCF_023093815.1 Pseudomonas sp. PNPG3 | reverse complement strand
CCCGCTCCCACAGGTATAGTGTCCAGCCGAGAGATACCACACATCCTGTGGGAGCAGGTTCACCCGCGAACACGGGCGAAGCCCGTGCCATCAATCGCGGTGCCTGCTTCGCGGGCTCGCCCGCTCCCACAGGTATAGTGTCCAGCCGAGAGATACCACACATCCTGTGGGAGCAGGTTCACCCGCGAACACGGGCGAAGCCCGTGCCATCAATCGCGGTGCCTGCTTCGCGGGCTCGCCCGCTCCCACAGGTATAGCGTCCATCCGAGAGCTACCACATATCCTGTGGGAGCGGGTTCACCCGCGAACACGGGCGAAGCCCGTGCCATCCACTTCGTCAGCGGGTGAGGGTGGTTACCAACCCTGCGGCATACCCCGGCAATGCCGCAAAGTCGCGTGCACACACCAGCAACCGGCGATTGGCCCATGGTTCCGTCATCGCCACCCAGTGCAACGGCAACACCCCTTGCCAGCGCTTCACCGCAGCCAGCGGCACAATCCCTACTCCGGCTCCGCCCGCAACCATGCGGATCACGCCATCGAACCCTTCGGCACGCACCCGAACCCGCATGCGCCGGCCCTCGCGCAGTGCCTGCTCTTCCAGGTACAACGCCAGTGCACTGCCGGCACCCAGGCCGACATAGCCATGGGCCAGGCTATCGATGAAGCTCGGCGCTTCCTCGCTGGCCAGTGGATGGCGCTGCGGCGTTACAAGCACCAGTGGGTCTTCGCGAAACGGCCGGGTCTGCAGGTGCTCGCTGGGGGCGGCGGTTGAAACTATGCCCAGGTCCGCCATGCCCTGGGTAATCGACTGCACGATGCGCAGGCTCGGCAACTCCTGCACATCCACACTGACGCCTGGGTTTTCAGCCAGGTAGCCGGCCAGCAGCTCCGGCAGGTATTCCGTGAGTGCAGCCGTGTTGCACAGCAGGCGCACCTGGCCCTGCTGCCCTTGAACGTACTGGCCCAGGTCGAACTGCAGGCGCTCGACCTGCTGCGATATCAGCCGGGCATGCTGCAGCAGTGCCTGGCCGGCCAGAGTTGCTTGCACGCCACGGCGGTTGCGTTCCAGCAAAGGGATGCCCAGCGAAGCCTCCATGGCGCGGATCCGCGCACTGGCTGCTGCCAGCGAAAGATGGCTGCGGCTGGCACCGGCGGTGATGTTGCCGCACTCCAGGGTGTGCTGGAACAGCCTGAGGTCGATCAGGTCGAAATGCATGTGGCTCTGTCCTGGCAAGAGTCTGGCTGAGTATATGGCAGATTTTCAGCCCGGCCGACGCACGCCATCATCGGCCCATGAATACCTTGCTCGCTTTCTACCAGAACATTGGCCCAGCGCTGTCGCTGCTGGTGGTACTGACTTTCCTGCTGGCCGGCGCGGTGAAGGGGGTGATCGGCCTCGGCTTGCCGACAATCGCCATGGGCCTGCTGGGCCTGGCTATGTCACCGGCGCAGGCTGCGGCATTGCTGATTGTGCCTTCGACCCTCACCAACCTCTGGCAGCTGGCCAGTGGGGGGCACCTGCGGAGGTTGCTGGCACGCCTGTGGCCGATGCTGGCGATGATCTTCGTCGGTACCTTGCTGGGCAGCGCCTGGCTGGGGATCAACAGCGGCCCTTGGGCCGCACATGCACTGGGCGCGGCCTTGATGGTGTATGCGCTGTACGGGCTGGTCGGTCCGGGCCTGCGCCTGGCACCGGGGCGGGAGCTTTGGCTGGCGCCGCTTTGCGGGCTGGTCACGGGCGTGGTCACGGCGGCGACCGGGGTGTTCGTGATACCGGCTGTACCCTACCTGCAGAGCCTGGGTTTGAATCGGGATCAGATGGTCCAGGCCCTGGGCCTTTCGTTCACGGTTTCGACCCTGGCCCTGGCCGTTGGCCTGGCCGGGCAGCATGCCCTGGGTGGCCAGGCGCTGGGTGCTTCGCTGCTGATGCTGGCGCCGGCCTTCGTCGGCATGCTGGCCGGCCAGTGGCTGCGGCAGCGCATCAGTACGCCGCTGTTCAAACGGTGCTTCTTCATCGGCCTGGCCGCGCTCGGCGGCCATTTGCTGATCAGCGGTTAGCGCTTGATGCGCTGAGCATGTCGATCATCTGGATGTCAAAATCGCGTTCCAGGTAGTCCATGCGTTTTTCGAAGAACGCGGTCATGTGCGGCAGTGCCGAATGCACATCCAGCGCGGCCTTGTCGGCCCAGACCTCGAAGAACACGAACAGGCTCGGGTCCTGCTTGTCGCGCAGCATGTGGTACTCGATGCAGCCCGGCTCCTGGCGGCTTGGCTCGACGTAAGCGCGGAATAGGGTTTCGAACGCTTCAGCCATTTCCGGGCGGGTCTTGGCTTTGAGGATGAAGGCGTACTGCTCACTCATGGGTCGCTACTCGGTGATGGGAGGTGATGCGATTCTAAAGCAATAATGCATTATTGATTCGTGACTTCAGGTCAATTGTATTTTGCCGCTGCATTACTGTATCCCGCGCCCGCGAGCCCCTAACCTGCCGGCCTGAATTTTTTTTCCGCGAGGCCCGCATGAAGAAGATCCTTTTGCTCAACGGTGGTAAACAGTTCGCCCACTCCGACGGTCGTCTGAACACGACCTTGCACGAAGCGGCCATCGCTCACCTGGACCGGGCCGGTTTCGATGTACGCCAGACCTTCATCGACGGTGGCTATGATGCCCAGGAAGAGGTGGAGAAGTTCCTCTGGGCCGATGTGGTCATCTACCAGATGCCCGGCTGGTGGATGGGCGCGCCATGGACCGTTAAAAAGTACATCGACGAGGTGTTCACCGCCGGCCACGGTAGTTTGTATGCCAACGACGGCCGTACCCGTTCGGACCACTCGCAGAAGTACGGCAGTGGTGGCCTGGTGCACGGCAAGCAGTACATGCTTTCGCTGACCTGGAATGCACCGCTGCAGGCATTCGACGACCCTAGCGATTTCTTCGAGGGCAAGGGGGTGGACGCGGTGTACTTCCCATTCCACAAGGCCAACCAGTTCCTCGGCATGACCGGGTTGCCGACTTTCCTGGCGGTGGATGTGATGAAGCGGCCGGATGTGCCGGCTGCTTTGGCGGCCTATGAGGCGCATCTGGACAAGGTATTTGGCAAGGCACAGTAAGGTTTTTCCTGTGCTGGCCTCTTCGCGGGTAAACCCGCTCCCACAGGTACCCCACAGTCTTTGACAACCGTGCAGCACTTGTGGGAGCGGGTTTACCCGCGAAGAGGCCAACACAGGCACCGCTGGACTTGGCCTCGACAAGCGGCTATCTATCCCTGCAGAGACCAATCACAGGCGCAGATGTGAAAACCCGATCCGAAGAACTCCAGGTATTTGTCACCGTCATCGACTGCGGCTCGATTTCCGCTGCTGCCGAGCAGATGGGCCAGACTCCGTCTGCCGTCAGCCGTACCCTGTCGCGCCTTGAAGGCAAGCTGGGTACCACGCTGGTCAACCGCACTACCCGACGCATGGACCTGACCGAGGAGGGCCGCTTCTTCCTCGAGCGCGCGCGGTTGATCCTGGAACAGATGGACGAGATGGAAGAGCGCCTGTCGATGAACCGCCAGACCCCCACCGGGCGCCTGCGCATCAACGCCGCCGCGCCGTTCATGCTGCATGCCATCCTGCCGTGGATCGGTGAGTTCCGCCGCCAATTCCCTGGCATCGAACTGGAACTCAATACCGACGACCTGATCATCGACCTGCTGGAGCAGAGCACCGATGTGGCAATCCGCATCGGTGAACTCGCCGACTCCAGCCTGCACGCGCGCAGCCTGGGATGCAGCCCGGTACAGGTGCTGGCCAGCCCGGCCTACCTCGAGCAACACGGCACGCCGCAGCGGGTTGAGGACCTGGCCAACCACTGCCTGCTTGGCTTCAGCCAGCCCGAATCGCTCAACCACTGGCCACTGCGCCATGCCCAGGGTGACCGCTGGAGCATCCGCCCGGCGCTGATCGCCTCCAGCGGCGAGACCCTGCGCCAATTGGCGCTGGCCGGCGAGGGCATCGTCAGCCTTTCGCACTTCATGACCCACGAGGACATCCGCGCCGGGCGCCTGCAAGTGCTGCTGAGCGAAGCCAACAACGGCTATCGCCAGCCGATCCATGCGGTGTACTACCGCAACACCCAGCTGGCGCTGCGTATCCAGTGCTTCCTCGATTTCATCCAGCGCAAGTTGGCGATGTACGCCAGCTGAGTTGCCTGAACGCGACAGGTCCTGTCCACGGGCGGCGAAACTTCCTGCGGTTGATTGCACAGTCGAAGCGCTTCGGCCTTACTGACTGCTCAACAAAAACAACACCAAGGAAGTGTCATGCGTATTGCTCCGTTCCAGTACCTGGCTCTCGCAGCCGCGATCCTGAGCTGTTCCTCGGTCCATGCCGCCAATCTTGAGGGCGGCGCAGTGGCCGCGCCCGATCAATATGGTGCACAGGTGGCCGCCGATATCCTCAAGAAAGGCGGCAACGCGGTGGATGCGGCAGTGGCCACGGCTTTCACCCTGGCGGTGACTTATCCCGAGGCTGGCAACATCGGCGGTGGCGGGTTCATGACCCTGTTCGTAGACGGCAAACCCTACTTCCTCGATTACCGCGAAGTCGCGCCCAAGGCCGCCACGCGCAACATGTACCTGGACGAAAAGGGTGAGGTCATCGAAAACCTCAGCCTGGTCGGGGCACGTGCTGCTGGCGTTCCGGGCACGGTGATGGGGTTGTGGGAGGCGCATCAGAAGTTCGGCAAGCTGCCCTGGAGCGAACTGCTGACCCCGGCCATCGGCTATGCGAAAAACGGCTTCAAGGTTGCGGCCAAGCAGTACCAGTACCGCAACGACGCCCAGGGCATGTTCAAGACCGCGACCAATTTCAACGACTACTTCGGCAACATGAAGGTCGGCGAGCTTTTCAAGCAACCGGAAATGGCCCAGACCCTGGAACGCATCGCCGACAAGGGCGTGAGCGAGTTCTATCAGGGCAAGACCGCCGATCTGCTGGTGGCGCAGATGCAGGCCGACAAGGGCCTGATCACCAAGCAGGACCTCAAGGACTACAAGGCCGTATGGCGTGAGCCGATGGCCGTGAGCTGGCGTGGCAACGTGGTGTATACCGCGCCACCGCCAAGCTCCGGTGGTGTCGCCCTGGCCCAGCTGCTGGGTATCAAGGAAAACCGGGCGGCGGACTTCAAGGGGGTGGCGCACAACTCGGCGCAGTACATACACCTGTTGGCCGAGATCGAGAAGCGCGTGTTCGCCGACCGCGCCGACTACCTTGGCGACCCGGCCTTCACCAAAGTGCCGGTGGATCAGCTGGTGGCCAAGGACTACCTGGCCAAGCGCGCCGCGCAGGTCAACCCGAAGGCCATTTCCGATACCGACAAGGTCAAGCCGGGCCTGGAACCGCACCAGACCACGCACTTCTCGATCGTCGACAAGCAGGGCAATGCGGTCAGCAACACCTACACCCTCAACCTCGACTACGGCAGTGGTGTGGTGGTGAAAGGCGCCGGCTTCCTGCTCAACGACGAGATGGACGATTTCAGCGCCAAGCCGGGGGCGGCGAATGCCTTTGGTGTGGTAGGTGGCGATGCCAATGCCATCGCCCCGGGCAAGCGCATGCTGTCGTCCATGAGCCCCAGCCTGATGACCCGCGATGGCAAGGTCGAGCTGGTCATCGGCACCCCGGGTGGCTCGCGGATCTTCACCTCGATCTTCCAGGTGATGAACAACCTGTACGACTACGGCATGCCGCTGGACAAGGCGGTGGCGGCGCAGCGCGTGCACCATCAGTTGCTGCCCAAGGACACCATCTACTTCGACAGCTATGCACCGCTTACCGGGCCGGTGGCTGATGAACTGAAGAAGATGGGCTATGTGCTGGAGGACCAGGGCTGGGAGATGGGGGATATCCAGGCGATCCGGGTTGATGGGACGAAGCTGGAGACCGCTTCGGATCCGCGTGGGCGCGGGGTAGGCATGATCGTCAAGTAATACCTGCCAGAATGCTGGGAGGGCTTTGCCCTCCTATCGCGACACAAGGCCGCTCCCACAAAGACCTGCGTACGCCGATCAATGTGGGAGCGGCCTTGTGTCGCGATAGGGCCGCAAAGCGGCCCCAGGGTCTTCAGGTCAGACGCGGAACTGGCTGACCAACGTCTGCAACTGCCCACCCAACCGCGCCAACTCCACGCTGGACGCCGCCGTCTCGTCACTGGCCGCCGCCGTCTGCTCCGACACATCGCGTACATTCAGGATGCTGCGGCTGATCTCCTCCGCCACCGCACTCTGCTGTTCCGCCGCCGCGGCAATCTGCTGGTTCATCGACTGGATGCTCGACACGGTACTGGTGATGCTCTCCAGCGAAGCCCCGGCCTTACGCGCCAGCTCGACGCTGCTATCGGTCAGGGTACGGCTGCCGTGCATGGCCGTAGCCACTTGCTGGGTACCATGCTGCAGGCTTGCGATCAGTTCTTCGATCTCTTCGGTGGATTTCTGCGTGCGTTGGGCCAGGCCGCGCACTTCATCGGCAACCACGGCAAAACCACGGCCAGCCTCGCCGGCACGCGCCGCCTCGATCGCTGCGTTCAGCGCCAGCAGGTTGGTCTGTTCGGCCACCGACTTGATCACGTCCATCACGCTGCCGATCTTCTGGCTTTCCTGCTGCAACAGGTTCATGGCTTCTGTGGAACGGTGCATTTCTTCGGCCAGGCGTTCGATCTGGCCAATTGCTTCGCCTACCACGCGGTCGCCGGCACGGGCTTCGTCATCGGCACCGGTGGCAGCATGCGAGGCCTGCTCGGCATTGCGTGCCACTTCCTGAACGGTAGCGGCCATTTCGTGCATTGCGGTGGCCACCTGGTCGGTCTCGACCTTCTGGCTGTTGGCGCCGGCGCTGGTCTGCTCGGTCACTGCCGACAATTCCTCGGCAGCGCTGGCGATCTGGGTGACGCCATCGCGGATGCCGCTGATCAGCTCGCGCAAAGTGGTGCCCATGCGGGCGATGCCTTGTTGCAGCACGCCCAGTTCGTCGCGGCGGGTGACGCGCAGGTGCTGGGTGAGGTCGCCGCTGGCGATCTTTTCAACTGCCACCATGGTGTCGCGCAGTGGGCGGGTGATCTGCCGGGTGATCAGCACTGCCGCCAGCACGCCGACCAACAGCGCCAGCAGCGTGGCGATGGCCTGCAGGCTGCGGGCCTGGGTACTTTCCATGTCGCGGCGCTGCAGCTGGATCTGGTACAGAGCGTCGCTGCGCTTGACGATGTCGGCACCCTGAACGGTCATCTCGGCGCGCGCAGTGGTGATGTTGGCGACCGCATCGCGGAATTGACGTACGGCTTCACGGTAGGCCAGCACCGAGCCTTCGAACTGTCGCAGGCGCGTGTCTTCGGCCGGCAGCTGGCGCTTGAGGTTGTCGATTTCGGCCAGGGCGGTGTCCAGCTGGCGCAGGGCTGCCTGCTCGTTGGCAGCGCTGTTTTCGGCAATGTAGCCGCGTACGTCGATGCGCACCTGCAGCAGTTGCTGGCGGGCCTTGCTGATCAGCTGGTACTGGGCCAGGCGCACGCTGTCGGCTTCGGGGCGTGCCATGACTTCCTGGCTGAGGGCGTCCATGGCCTGGTCGGCACGGCTGGCCGAGCCGTCCATGGCCGTGCGCGCGGTGCGGGTGGCATCGTAGCCCTGGCGCATCTTGTTCAGCGACACCTTGTAGGCGCTGATGGTCTCGCCCAGTTCACCTAGCAGCTTGATGTTTTCCGGGCTCTTGAAGGTGCTGGCCAGGTAGGCCTGTTGCTTGCTGAAGGCGTCAAGCTTGGTCTGGGTGTTGGCGGCGGCAGCATCGTCACCGTTGGCGATCATGTACTGCAGGCGTGCAATGCGCAGGTCGGTCAGGTCCTTGTTGAGCTGGCCGATATCGCCCATCCAGTTGCTGCGGTCAATCAGGCTGCCCAGGCTGGTCCAGCCGGTCAGGGCCAGCAGGCCGGTGAGGATCAGTACCAGGCCGAAGCCCAGGCCGAGTTTGAGGTTGACGCTGATGTTGGCGAACCAGCTGTTCATGCACGCTCTCCAGAAGTTGTTTTCGCTCGCTTGATCTTCGATCGCCAGGCGTTGTTGTTCTGGATGCCCGCTGATTCGTGCAGGGGTTATCGGCAGTGATGGAGGAAGCTGAAACGCTTTTTCAGCAGATTTGTAACTGGTTTGATTGGGGCTGCCTTGCAGCCCTTCGCGGTGGATGGCACCGGCTTTGCCGGTGTTCGCGGCTAAAGCCGCTCCTACAGGGATCGCGTGGGTTTTGGAAGCTATTCAAAGGTTGCGCGCGCTGAAGGTATCGCAGCGGTTCACCTCACCCTCGGCAAACCCGGTCTTGAACCAGCGCACCCGTTGCGCTGAGGTGCCGTGGGTGAACGAGTCTGGTACCACGCGCCCGCGGCCTTGCTGCTGCAAGCGGTCATCGCCAATGGCATTGGCCGCGTTCAGGGCCTCTTCGACATCGCCCGGCTCCAGCCAGTTCAGGCGCTTCTGCGCCTGGTAGGCCCATACACCGGCCAGGCAGTCGGCCTGCAGTTCCTGACGCACCAGCAGGCCATTGTCGCCTTCCATGCGCTGGCCGCTGCGGCGCGCGGCATCGACCTTGGCCGACACGCCCAGCAGGGTCTGCACGTGATGGCCGATTTCGTGGGCGATCACGTAGGCCTGGGCAAAGTCGCCGGCGGCGGCGAAGCGGGTTTCCATTTCGCGGAAGAACGACATGTCCAGGTAGACCCGTTGGTCTGCCGGGCAGTAGAACGGCCCCACCGCCGCCGAGGCAAAGCCACAGGCCGAATTGACCTGGCCGCTGAACAGCACCAGCTTGGGGTCGCGGTACTGCTTGCCGCCCTCGGCGAACAGGGCTTTCCAGGTGTCTTCGGTGTCGCCCAGGATCGAGGCGACGAACTCGGCCTGCTGGTCGTTGGCCGGCGGCGCCTTGCCGCCCGCGCTGCTGGGTGCCTGCTGTTGCTGCTCCATCTGGCCGGCGAGCTGACCAAGAATCTGCAATGGGTCCTGGCCGGTGAGCCAGCCGATACCGACAATCAGCAGCACCGCACCAAGCCCGAGCCCCTTGCCGCCGCCGAAACGCATGCCGCCGCCACCACCTTCGCCTCGGGCATCGACCACATTGTCGCTGCGTCGGCCTTTTCGCCAATCCATGAATGCTCTCCGAAGCGTGAAACAAGAAGACAAAGATTAGTCCACGACAGCGGCGAGTGTCAGGCCAAGGTGCTTATGCATAACCAAATGGTTATGTTTGATGTGGCTGATTTCAATATTCATTGCGCGCTACCTGCCTGAAACTGCATGTGGGAGCGGGCTTGCCCGCGACAGGGGTTCAAATAATCCCCCCGCGCATTTCCATAATTCCAAGAGAGGAAACCGGCATGCCCGCCCAGGACAACAGCCGCTTCGTGATCCGTGATCGCAACTGGCACCCGAAAGCTCTTACGCCTGACTACAAGACGTCCATTGCCCGTTCGCCACGCCAGGCACTGGTCAGCATCCCGCAGTCGATCAGCGAAACCACCGGCCCGGACTTTTCCCACCTGGGCTTCGGCGCCCATGACCATGACCTGCTGCTGAACTTCAACAACGGCGGCTTGCCGATCGGCGAGCGCATCATCGTTGCCGGCCGTATCGTCGACCAGTACGGCAAGCCTGTGCCGAACACCCTGGTGGAAATGTGGCAAGCCAACGCCGGCGGCCGCTACCGTCACAAGAACGACCGCTACCTGGCGCCGCTGGACCCGAACTTCGGTGGCGTCGGCCGCTGCCTGACCGACCGTGATGGCTACTACAGCTTCCGCACCATCAAGCCGGGCCCGTACCCATGGCGCAACGGCCCGAACGACTGGCGCCCGGCGCACATCCACTTCGCCATCAGCGGCCCGTCGATCGCCACCAAGCTGATTACCCAGCTGTACTTCGAGGGTGACCCGCTGATCCCGATGTGCCCGATCGTCAAGTCGATCGCCAACCCGCAAGCCGTGCAGCAGTTGATCGCCAAGCTCGACATGAGCAACGCCAACCCGATGGACTGCCTGGCCTACCGCTTCGACATCGTGCTGCGCGGCCAGCGCAAGACCCACTTCGAAAACTGCTGAGGACCCCGCCATGCCAATCGAACTGCTGCCGGAAACCCCTTCGCAGACTGCCGGCCCCTACGTACACATCGGCCTGGCCCTGGAAGCGGCCGGCAACCCGACCCGCGACCAGGAAATCTGGAACCGCCTGGCCAAGCCGGACGCGCCGGGCGAGCACATCCTGCTGATCGGCCAGGTGTATGACGGTAACGGCCACCTGGTGCGCGATTCGTTCCTGGAAGTGTGGCAAGCCGATGCCAACGGCGAGTACCAGGATGCCTACAACCTGGAAAACGCCTTCAACAGCTTTGGTCGCACCGCCACCACTTTCGATGCCGGTGAGTGGACCCTGCACACGGTCAAGCCGGGTGCGGTGAACAACGCTGCGGGCGTGCCGATGGCGCCGCACATCAACATCAGCCTGTTTGCCCGGGGGATCAACATCCACCTGCACACGCGGCTGTATTTCGATGACGAGGCCGAGGCTAATGCCAAGTGCCCGGTGCTCAACCTGATCGAGCAGCCGCAGCGGCGCGAGACCCTGGTGGCCAAGCGTTGCGAGGTGGACGGGAAGACGGCGTATCGCTTCGATATCCGTATTCAGGGGGAAGGGGAGACGGTGTTCTTCGACTTCTGAGTCGAGTCTGGGGGCTGCTTTGCAGCCCATCGCGACGCAAGGCCGCTCCCACATTGATCGGCGTACGCAGGTCTTTGTGGGAGCGGCCTTGTGTCGCGAAAGGGCCGCAGAGCGGCCCCAGTCACTTTCAACCGTCAGCGCCGAACCAGCAAAACCCCACTCTCCATATGGTGGGTATACGGGAACTGGTCAAACAACGCACACCGCTCGATGCGGTGCGTATCCTGCAGCTGGGCAATGTTCGCCGCCAGCGTCTCCGGGTTGCACGAGATGTACAGGATCCGCTCGAAACGCCGGGTCAGCTCGCAGGTGTCCGGATCCATCCCCGCCCGTGGCGGGTCGACGAACACCGTACCGAACTCGTAGCTCTTGAGGTCGATGCCTTCCAGCCGGCGGAACGGCCGCACCTCATTCAGCGCCTGGGTCAGCTCTTCTGCCGACAGGCGCACCAGCCGCACGTTATCCACAGCGTTCTCGTCAAGGTTGCTCAGCGCGGCATTGACCGAGGTCTTGCTGATTTCGGTGGCCAGCACCTGGCGCACGCGGGTGGCCAGCGGCAGGGTGAAGTTGCCGTTGCCGCAGTACAGCTCCAGCAGGTCATCGTCGCGCTCGCCGATAGCCTCGAAGGCCCAGCTCAGCATCTTCTGGTTCACCGCGCCGTTGGGCTGGGTGAACGCGCCTTCCGGCTGGCGGTAGCTGAACACACGGCCAGCGACTTCGAGGTTTTCCACCGCGTAGTCACGGCCGATGACCAGGCGCTTGCCCTTGGAGCGGCCGATGATACTGACGCCCAGGTCTTCGGCCAGCTGCCGTGCGGCCGTTTCCCATGCCTCGTCCAGCGGGCGGTGGTAGCACAGGGTGACCATGGCATCGCCAGCCAGGGTGGTGAGGAACTCCACCTGGAACAGGCGGTTGCCCAGCTCCTCGCTGGCCTGCCAGGCCGCCTTCAGGCGCGGCATCAGTGCATTGATGCGCTGGCTGGCAATAGGGAAGTCCTCGATCAGGATCGCCTTGTGCTTCTCGCCCGGGGCGAACATGGCGTAGTGGCGCTGGCCATCCTCGCGCCACAGGCGGAATTCGGCGCGCAGGCGGTAATGCTCGCGCGGCGAGTCGAAAACAGCCGGCTCCGGCGCGCCGAACGGCGCCAGCAGCTCGCGCAGCCGGGCCACCTTGGCGTCCAGCTGGGTGGTGTAGGAGGAGGGGTCGAAAGCAGCACTCATGCGTTGAACCAGCCCAGCTTGATGACGAACAGGATGGAAAGGATCACCAGGGCCGGGTTCAGGTCGCGGTGGCGGCCGGAGATCAGCTTGACGGCGGTCCAGGAAATGAAGCCGAAGGCGATGCCGTTGGCGATCGAGTAGGTCAGCGGCATGGCCAGGGCGGTCACCACCACCGGTGCGGCTTCGGTGACGTCGTCCCAGTTTATTTCTGCCAGGCCCGAGGCCATCAGCACCGCGACGAACAGCAGCGCCGGGGCGGTGGCGAAGGCCGGCACGCTACCGGCCAGCGGGGCGAAGAACAGCGCCAGCAGGAACAGCACGGCGACCACGATGGCGGTCAGGCCGGTGCGGCCACCGGCGCTCACGCCCGCGGCGGATTCGATGTAGCTGGTAGTGGTCGAGGTGCCCAGCAGGGAACCGGCCATGGCGGCGGTACTGTCGGCGATCAGGGCACGGCCCATTTTCGGCATGTGGCCGTCCTTGCCCATCAGCCCGGCGCGCTTGGCCACACCGATCAGGGTGCCGGAGTTGTCGAACAGGTCGACGAACAGGAAGGCGAAGATCACGCTGACCAGGCCCACGTCCAGCGCGCCGGCGATGTCCAGTTGCAGGAAGGTCGGCGCCAACGAAGGCGGCATGGAGACCACGCCGCCGAAGGGCGTCACGCCCATCAGGATCGAGGCGATTGTTACGGCGAGAATGCCAATCAGCACGGCACCGCGCACTTTCAGCGACTCAAGGCCGACGATCAGGAAGAAGCCCAGGGTGGCGAGGATCGGTGCCGGCTGCTTGAGGTCGCCCAGGCCCACCAGGGTGGCCGGGTTATCGACGACGATGCCTGCGTTATGCAGGGCGATCAGCGCCAGGAACAGGCCGATACCCGCGGCAATGGCCGAACGCAGCGGCAGCGGGATGCTGTTCACGATCCATTCGCGGATGCGGAAGATCGACAGCAGGAAGAACATCACCGCCGACAGGAACACCGCACCCAGTGCCACCTGCCAGGTGTGGCCCATGTGCAGGACCACGGTGTAGGTGAAGAACGCGTTCAGGCCCATACCTGGCGCCAGGGCGATCGGGTAGTTGGCGATCAGGCCCATGGTCACCGAGCCGATGGCCGCGGCCAGGCAGGTGGCGACGAATACCGCACCTTTGTCCATGCCGGTCTCGCCGAGGATGCTCGGGTTGACGAACAGGATGTAGGCCATGGCCAGGAAGGTGGTGACGCCCGCGAGAATCTCGGTGCGCACATTGGTGTTGTGTGCTTTTAGTTGAAACAGCCTTTCCAGCATGCCCGCTCCCCAAGGCGCCCCCGGCGCCATGAATATATCGACCCCATCAGCAAAGCACAGACCGTACCGGTTGCCGTGGTTTTGTGTGGGGCGGAAAAAAGCCGCGCATCATACCAGCATGCTTGGCGGGGGCCTATGGCCGTTGGGGAATGGTCATTTTTTCCCTGTGCCGGCCTCTTCGCGGGTGAACCCGCTCCCACAGGTACTCCACCAGGGCTGAAGGCGGCGCGGTCCTTGTGGGAGCGGGTTTGCCCGCGAAAGGGCCGGTACAGGCTACAGATCAACCATTATGCAACCGGTCCCGCTTGGCCAGTGTCGGGAACAGCTTTATCCACACCCCGGTCACCACCAACGTACCCACCCCACCCAGCACCACAGCCGGCACTGTGCCAAACCAGTGCGCGGTCACCCCCGATTCGAACTCGCCGAGCTGATTCGAGGCACCAATGAACAGACCGTTCACCGCACTCACCCGCCCGCGCATTTCATCCGGCGTCTCCAACTGCACGAAAGCGCCGCGGATGACCATGCTGATCATGTCCGCCGCGCCCAGCACCACCAGCACTGCCAGCGAGAACCAGAACGAGGTCGACAGGCCGAAGGCAATGGTCGCCACGCCGAACACGCCCACTGCCGTGAACATGGTCCGCCCCACATTGCGCTCGAACGGGAAGCGCGCCAGCCACAGCGACATCAGCAACGCCCCCACCGCTGGCGCAGAGCGCAGCAGGCCGAGGCCCAGCGGGCCGGTCAGCAGGATGTCCTTGGCGAACACCGGCAGCAGTGCGGTGGCCCCGCCCAGCAGTACGGCGAACAGGTCCAGCGAGATGGCGCCGAGGATGTCCGGCCGGCTGCGAATGAAGCGGATGCCGGCCAGCAGCGATTCGATGCTGGCGCGCCCGCGCTGTGCCACCTGGCCGCGTGCCTGCAGGCTCAGGGTCAGCACGCAGGCGATGGCGTAAAGGGCCACGGTGGGGCCGTATACCCAGATGCTGCCGAAGGCATACAGGAAGCCGCCCACCGCCGGAGCCACGATGGTTGCCGACTGGGTGGCCGAGGCCGAAGCTGCCACCGCGCGTGGGAACAGCCCGGCCGGTACCACGTTGGGCAGCAGCGCCTGGGTCGCCGGCATTTCGAAGGAACGCGTGGCACCGAGCAGGAAGGCGAGGGCGAAGATCAGCTCGCGGGTGACGTTGTCGGTGGCACTGCCAAGCGCCAATGCCAGGGCTATCAGTCCCTGCAGGCTCTGGCACAGCGCAGCGACCTTGCGCCGGTCATAGCGGTCGGCGACATGCCCGGTATGCAGCATGAACAGCACCCGTGGGGCGAATTCGACCAGGCCGACCAGGCCCAGGTCCAGCACATTGCCGGTCAGCTGGTAGAGGTGCCAGCCGATTGCCACGGTGAGCATCTGGAAGCCGCTGGCGGTGAACACGCGGGCCAGCCAGAAGGCCAGGAAAGGGCGGTGGTGACGCAACAACTGCGGTTCGGAATCGGACATCGGAAACCAGGGGCCTCGGCGCAGTAGAGGGGGGCGCAGCGTATCATCTGTTTGTAACAAACGGTTACTGTTTGCTGGGGTCGGCACTTTTTCATTCGGCGTGGAAGGGGGTGGGGCAACCGGTCACGCGGCAATCAACCACACGGCCCGGCGGGCCATTCAGGACTATGCTTCCTAGCAATCGTTGATCTGGGTCAATCGTTCCAGATGTAACGATCGGGCCCTTGGGCCGAAATCCCTGCGATCGAACAGAACAATTCCAACGCGCCGCACTCGACTACCGTGGGGGCAGTGGGCGACGGGGCCAGCGGCCCGGACGCCGGATTATCTGAAGAGGAAGCACCATGTTCGGAATAGAGGCCTTAGAGCTCGCCCGAATGCAGTTTGCCTTTACCGTGTCGTTCCATATCCTGTTCCCGGCCATCACCATTGGCCTGGCGAGCTACCTGGCAGTCCTCGAAGGCCTCTGGCTGCGGACCAACAACGAGGTCTACCGTGACCTCTATCACTTCTGGTCGAAAATCTTCGCCGTCAACTTCGGCATGGGGGTGGTCTCCGGCCTGGTCATGGCCTACCAGTTCGGTACCAACTGGAGTCGTTTCTCAGACTTCGCCGGCGCTATCACCGGCCCGCTGCTCACCTACGAGGTATTGACCGCGTTCTTCCTGGAGGCTGGCTTCCTGGGGGTCATGCTGTTTGGCTGGAACCGTGTCGGCCGTGGCCTGCACTTCTTCTCCACGGTGATGGTGGCGCTCGGCACCTTGGTCTCGACCTTCTGGATCCTCGCCTCCAACAGTTGGATGCAGACCCCGCAAGGTCACGAGATCATCGACGGCCGGGTTGTGCCGGTGGACTGGCTGGCAGTGGTATTCAACCCCTCGTTCCCCTACCGCCTGATGCACATGGCCACTGCCGCATTCGTTTCCACCGCGTTCTTCGTTGGTGCCTCGGCGGCCTGGCACCTGCTGCGCGGGCGTGACAACCCGGCCGTGCGCAAGATGCTGTCGATGGCCATGTGGATGGCGCTGATCGTCGCCCCGATCCAGGCGGTGATTGGTGACTTCCATGGCCTGAACACCCTCAAGCACCAGCCGGTGAAAATTGCCGCGATCGAAGGCCACTGGGAGAACGTGCCCGGCGAGCCGACCCCGCTGATCTTGTTCGGCATCCCCGACATGCAGGCCGAAACCACCCGCTTCAAGCTCGAGATCCCGGCACTCGGCAGCCTGATCCTGACCCACAGCCTGGACAAGCAGGTGCCGGCGATGAAGGAGTTTCCCCCCGAAGACCGGCCCAACTCGACCATCGTCTTCTGGTCGTTCCGGATCATGGTCGGGCTGGGTTTCCTGATGATCTTCGTCGGCCTGTGGAGCCTCTGGCTGCGCAAGCGCGGCACGCTCTACACCTCGCGGCCGTTCCTGTACCTGGCCCTGTGGATGGGCCCTTCCGGGCTGATCGCGCTGCTGGCCGGCTGGTTCACCACCGAAATCGGCCGCCAGCCCTGGGTGGTGTATGGCCTGATGCGCACGGCAGACGGTGTGTCCAACCACAGTTACGCCCAGCTCGGCTTCACCTTGGTGGCCTTCGTGGTGGTGTACTTCGCCCTGTTCGGTACCGGTCTTGGCTACATGATGCGCCTGGTGCGCAAAGGGCCGCGGACCGGTGAGGGTGACGAGCACAACCCTGGTGGCCCTGGCACCAAACGCACGCCGGCGCGACCGCTGTCCGCCGCCGATGATGGCCGAGAGGCCAACTCCGCCAGCCTGAGCAAGGGGAACTGAGCCATGGGTATCGACCTTCCGCTGATCTGGGCCGTGATCATCATCTTCGGCGTCATGATGTACGTGGTGATGGATGGTTTCGACCTGGGGATCGGCATGCTCTTCCCGTTCGTCAAGGGCGAGCATGACCGTGATGTGATGATGAACACCGTCGCCCCCGTTTGGGATGGTAACGAGACCTGGCTGGTGCTGGGCGGTGCCGGGCTGTTCGGGGCGTTCCCGATGGCTTACTCGGTAGTGCTGGAGGCCCTGTACCTGCCATTGATCCTGATGCTGATCGGTCTGATCTTCCGCGGCGTGGCCTTCGAGTTCCGCTTCAAGGCCAAGGCCGACAAGCGCCACATCTGGGACAAGGCGTTCATCTGGGGCTCGTTGATCGCCACCTTCTTCCAGGGCGTGGCGCTGGGTGCGTTCCTCGAAGGCTTCAAGGTGGTCGACCGGCATTTCGCCGGTGGCACCCTTGACTGGCTGACCCCGTTCAGCCTGTTCTGCGGCCTGGGGCTGATCGTTGCCTACACCCTGCTGGGCTGCACCTGGCTGATCATGAAGACCGAAGGGTCGCTGCAGCAGAAGATGCACGACATTGCCCGGCCGCTGGCGCTGGTGCTGCTGGTGGTGATCGGCATCGTCAGCCTGTGGACACCGATCGCCTACCCGCAGATTGCCGAGCGCTGGTTCAGCATGCCTAACCTGGTCTGGTTCATGCCGGTGCCGATCCTGGTGCTGGTAACCTTCTACGGGTTGCTCAAGGCGGTGGCGCGCAATGCGCACTACACGCCGTTCCTGCTGACGTTGGTGCTGATCTTCCTCGGCTACAGCGGCCTGGGCATCAGCCTGTGGCCGAACATCATCCCGCCGTCGATCTCGATCTGGGATGCCGCGGCGCCACCGCAGAGCCAGGGCTTCATGCTGGTGGGCACACTGTTCATCCTGCCGTTCATCCTCATGTATACCTTCTGGAGCTACTACGTGTTCCGCGGCAAGGTGACCCATGAAGACGGCTATCACTAGGAGGGCTGCATGATGACCGGCAAGCCTGGCTTGGAGGAGAAGAAACCCCTGTGGCAGCGGTTGGGCTGGCTGCTGCTCATCTGGGCGATGAGCGTGGCGGCCCTGGGCGTGGCGGCCTACGTGATGCGCCTGTTCATGGGGGCTGCGGGGCTGACCACCCATTGAGGTAAGCCTGTTCTGGCCCTATCGCCGGCAAGCCAGCTCCTACAGGTAAGTCACTGCCCTGAATGCAGTGGAGTACCTGTGGGAGCTGGCTTGCCGGCGAAAGGGCCGGTACAGGCTTACTTGCGGGCCTTCAGGATAACGAACTTGGGCGTTGCCGCCACTTGCTCCACCCCCCGGAACAACCGCGCCAGCTTGCTGTGATAGCCCAGGTGCCGGTTACCCACGATATACAGCGCCCCACCCACCACCAACGCTTCACGCGCCTGCTGGAACATGCGCCAGGCGAGGAAATCGCCCACCACCTGCTGCTGGTGGAACGGCGGGTTGCACAGCACCACGTCCAGCGACTGCTTCTCTACCCCCGCCAACCCATCGGCTGCCTCGAACACAGCCGGGCGCTCGCCCAGCGCTGCCTGCCAGTTCTCCCGCGCCGATTGCACCGCCATGTACGACTCGTCGACCAGGGTGTATTGGGCATCCGGGTTTGCCAGGGCACTGGCTATCGCCAGCACGCCGTTGCCGCAGCCCAGGTCCGCCACTCGCGCGCGGCCCAGTTCGCGGGGCAGGTGCGGCAGGAACGCCCGCGTGCCGATATCCAGCCCCTCCCGGCAGAACACGTTGGCGTGGTTGAGCAGTTCCAGCGCCGGCGCGTCGAGGCGGTAGCGGCTAGGGTAGGGCGAGCGGGCGACCGGCCGTTCGGCCACCGTCGCGGTCAGCAAGCGGGCCTTTTTCTGCGCCAGCGAGGCCTGCACCGGGCCGATGTACTTCTCCATCAGGTCTCCGGCCGCCCGTGGCAGGTGCTTTATCATCGCCCCGGCAATCACCTGCGCACCGGGTGCCAGGTGGCCCTGCAGGCGGATCAGCTGTTCTTCGAGCAGGGCCAGGGTCTTGGGCACGCGCACCAGTACCCGGTCGAACGGGCCTTGCCAATGTTCGCTGGCCGGCACGAACGGCACGCTGTCGAACGGCAGGCCATTGCGTGCCAGGTTCTTTTCCAGGGCCAGGTGCGCCAGGTGCGAATCGCCACTGCTGACCACCTGCAGCTTGCCTGCCAGGCTGGCGGCCAGGGCGCCGAAGCTGTCATTGAGCACCAGCACCCGGCAGTTGGCCTCGGGTGCCTGCTCGTGCAGCTGCGCAAGCAGGTACTCGTCGGCGGCATCGAAAGCCTGCAGCGGGTCGTTGGCCTGTTCCGGCTGGCGGATCAGGTCGAGTTCGGCGTATGGGGTGGTCAACAGAGGCATGGCGTCTGGCTCGGGTATGAAACTGCCCGTTGCGGTTCGCCCCGGGCTTTGCCGGGCGATTCTACAGGGCTTTGCCCAAGGTCGCAGGTTTCGAGCTCAGAGCCAGCCACGCAGGGCGGCGATGGCGATGGCGCCGGCCTTGTTGGCGGCGTTGGTCTTGGTGATAACGCTACGAATATGGAAGTTCACCGTGCTTTGCGACAGTGAAAGGATGCAGGCAACGTCTGCGGCGGTCTTGCCGGCGGCGGACCATTTCAGCACTTCCAGCTCCCGCTCGCTCATTTTCGGTTGTGGCGGGCACAGTGCTTTGAGGTGATGTTCGCCAAGCACCGCATGCAGCGTATGGCACAGCCACTGCACATTGCCGGCCTTGCTGTAGAGTTCGACTGTATCGATGGCCCCGGCGGGCCTGGCCACACTGATCTGGCTTTCGTTGTGCCGCTGGTCGTGCAATGACTGTGTCCAACCATAGCGCAGACCGCTCCGGCAGGCCGCTTCACGAAACTGCGGAGCCTCGTGATACAGGTCATCAGTCCACAGCACCGGCATGGTCGAGCTGTGGCTCACATTGGCGGCCGCGTCCTGCTTGTAGAACTCATCGCGCTGGTAGCGCTCGATCCATTCGCGGGGGTAATTGCTGTACAGGAACAGGTGGGGGGTTTGCGTCGCGATCTGGATGCGAATGTTCAGTCCCAGGTACTCCATGCCCAGGTCCTGCGCCAGATGCACGGCGATGTCGAACAACTTCTGTGGGCAGCGTTCGTCGACGAACAAATGAAGATGCTCGGGTTTCCAGTTAAGCATCTGAAATACTCCTTGCCTCAGGAACCAGTCCGTTTGGGTACCCGCATGATTGTAGGAAAGGACCTACCGATTCGCTGAGAATTTTTTGTTATAGCAGTCAGGATTTGCTGCGAGTAAGACAGGATCGTCGCAGACGAGGCCCTACAAAGCAGTGGTTTTTATCCGCGTCACTTTGCGCGACACTGTGCGCACGCCAAACCTGGAGCCCGATATGACCGCTAGCGCCGAAAAGTTCACCCGCCAGACCCTGCTCGATGTTCAGCCACTCACGCCGAACCTCTTCAGCCTGCGGGTTACGCGCGATGCGGGGTTCCGCTTCCGTTCCGGCCAGTTTGCCCGCCTTGGCGTGACCAAGGCCGATGGCAGTGTGGTGTGGCGCGCCTATTCCATGGTCAGCGCGCCCCATGACGAGCACCTCGATTTTTTCTCCATCGTGGTGCCAGGCGGGGAGTTCACCAGCGAACTGAGCCGGCTGGGGGCAGGCGATACCCTGCTGATCGATCGCCAGGCCTTCGGCTTCCTTACCCTCGACCGCTTCGTTGGTGGCCGTGACCTGTGGTTGCTGGCGACCGGTACTGGCATTGCGCCGTTCATGTCGATCCTGCAGGACTTCGAGGCCTGGGAGCGTTTCGACAACATCAAGCTTGTGTACTCGGTGCGCGAAGCGAAAGAGCTGGCCTATGTGGACGACATTGCCGGGCTGGAGCAGCGCGATTACCTGGCTGAATTCGCCGGCAAGTTGCAGTTCATTCCGGTGGTGACCCGTGAACAGCACCCAGGGGCGTTGAACCAGCGGATTACCACGCTGATCGAGAATGGCGAGCTTGAGAAGGCGGCGGGGCTGGAACTGTCGCCGGAACATTCGCGGGTGATGCTGTGTGGCAACCCGGAGATGATTGATGAGACGCGCAAGGTACTGAAGGCGCGCGACCTGCAATTGAGCCTGAGCAAGCGGCCGGGGCAGGTGGCGGTAGAGAATTACTGGTAAGGCTAATGGGGCCGCAAAGCGGCCCCCCGCAAATTCAAGGCAAGCGGTTCTGGTTCTGCGCCTTGAGCAGGTCGCGAATCTCGGTCAGCAAGGTCTCTTCCGCAGTCGGCACAGGCGGTGCAGTCGGCGCCACCGCCTCTTCACGCTTGAGCTGGTTGATCGCCTTGACTCCCATGAAGATGGCAAAGGCCACGATGACGAAGTCGATCACGGTCTGGATGAACTTGCCATACGCCAGCACCACCGCCGGAACGTCACCTTCGGCAGCCTTCAGGGTAATTGCCAGGTCGCTGAAGTCCACACCACCGATCAACAGGCCCAGTGGCGGCATGACCACGTCACCGACGAAAGACGAAACGATCTTGCCGAAGGCCGCGCCGATGATGATACCAACCGCCATGTCGACGACATTGCCTTTGACCGCGAAGGCCTTGAACTCACTGATCATGCCCATGTTTGGTTCCTTGTAACAAAAGGTGAGGTTTACGCAGTGTAAGCCACTTAAACGCTTCATGCGTTGTGTTCAGGGCCACAGACCGCTGTTAGAACGAATAGTTTTGTCGCATCCCGAGGCGTTCGAGGCACGTCCAGCTCGGCTATCATGGCGGTTTTTTCCAGGAGACCCCAGCCATGGCCAAGGCCAAGCGCTTGTATGGCTGCACCGAGTGCGGTGCGACCTTCCCCAAATGGGCCGGCCAGTGTGGCGAATGCGGGGCCTGGAACACCCTGGTCGAGACCATGATCGAAAGCGGCGGTGCCGCTGCGCCCAGTAGCGGCCGTGCTGGCTGGACCGGGCAGCAGGCGCAGATCAAGACCCTGGCCGAAGTCAGCGTCGAGGAGATCCCGCGCTTCACCACCAGCAGCACCGAACTGGACCGCGTGTTGGGCGGTGGCCTGGTGGATGGCTCGGTGGTGTTGATCGGTGGTGACCCCGGCATCGGCAAATCGACCATCCTGCTGCAGACCTTGTGCAACATTGCGGTGGGCATGCCGGCGCTGTATGTCACCGGCGAGGAGTCGCAGCAGCAGGTGGCCATGCGCTCCCGGCGCCTGGGCCTGCCCCAGGACCAGCTCAAGGTGATGACCGAAACCTGTATCGAGACCATCATCGCCACGGCTCGCGTCGAAAAACCGCGGGTCATGGTGATCGACTCGATCCAGACCATTTTCACCGAGCAGCTGCAATCGGCACCCGGCGGTGTGGCCCAGGTGCGCGAAAGTACGGCGTTGCTGGTGCGCTACGCCAAGCAGAGCGGCACGGCGATCTTCCTGGTCGGCCACGTGACCAAGGAAGGCTCGCTCGCCGGCCCGCGGGTACTCGAGCACATGGTCGATACCGTGCTGTATTTCGAGGGCGAGTCCGATGGCCGCCTGCGCCTGCTGCGGGCAGTCAAGAACCGCTTTGGCGCGGTCAACGAGCTGGGTGTGTTCGGCATGACCGACCGGGGCCTGAAGGAGGTGTCCAACCCCTCGGCGATCTTCCTCAACCGCACCCAGGAGGAAGTACCGGGCAGCGTGGTGATGGCCACCTGGGAAGGCACCCGGCCGATGCTGGTGGAGGTGCAGGCGCTGGTCGACGACAGCCACCTTGCCAACCCGCGCCGGGTGACCTTGGGCCTTGACCAGAATCGCCTGGCCATGTTGCTGGCAGTGCTGCACCGCCACGGCGGTATTCCCACCCATGACCAAGACGTGTTCCTCAACGTGGTGGGTGGGGTGAAGGTGCTGGAAACCGCCTCGGACCTGGCGTTGCTGGCGGCGGTGATGTCCAGCCTGCGCAACCGGCCCCTGGCCCATGGCCTGCTGGTGTTTGGCGAGATCGGCCTGTCTGGCGAGGTACGGCCGGTGCCCAGTGGTCAGGAGCGTTTGAAGGAGGCCGCCAAGCATGGTTTCAAGCGGGCCATCGTGCCCAAGGGCAATGCGCCGAAAGAGGCTCCGGCCGGGTTGCAGGTGATTGCCGTTACCCGGCTGGAGCAGGCTTTGGATGCGTTGTTCGAATAATTCGTGGCCCGTACTGGCCTCTTCGCGGGTAAACCCGCTCCCACAGGTACCGCATCAGCTTCAGGATTGCGCAAACCCTGTGGGAGCGGGTTTACCCGCGAAAGGGCCGGCACAGGCAAAACGAAAAAGGGGCCGACGATGCGCATCGGCCCCCCACCTCACCGCTCAGTCAGCGGTCAATGCTCGGCAACCGCACTGCGCCTGACCGTTTCATTGCCATGCTCGTCCAGTTCCAGCATCGGCACCTCATTACCCTCGGCATCGAACAGCTTGCCATCCTTGAAGTAGTCGCCATCACGCAGCGCTGAAATGTCCGAGTACTGGATGGTGCGCTCGTACGCGGCGGCAAACACCGACTGCTGGTCCGAGTTGCCGGCGGTGAAGTGGTTGAAGATCAGGTTCAGCAGGATGGCCATGATCGCCGCCGAGCTGATGCCCGAGTGGAAGATGGTCTCGAACCAGTTCGGGAAGTGGTGGTAGAAGGTCGGTGCGGCAATCGGGATCATGCCGAAGCCCAGCGAGGCAGCGACGATGATCAGGTTGACGTTGTTCTTGTAGCTGACCTTGGACAGGGTGCGGATACCGCTGGCAGCCACGGTGCCGAACAGCACGATGCCCGCGCCACCCAGTACCGGAGTAGGGACTGCGGCAATCACCCGGCCCATGATCGGCAGCAGGCCGAGCACCACCAGGATCAAGCCACCGGTGGCCACCACGTAGCGGCTCTTGACCCCGGTCACGGCTACCAGGCCGACGTTCTGGGCGAACGCGCTCTGGGTGAACGAGCCGAAGATTGGCGCCAGGATGCTCGATGCCATGTCGGCGCGCAGGCCATTGCCCAGGCGTTTGGAGTCGACCTTGGTGTCGATGATCTCACCCACGGCGAGGATATCGGCCGAGGTTTCCACCAAGGTCACCATGATCACGATGCACATCGACAGGATCGCGGCGATGTGGAATTCCGGCATGCCGAAATGGAACGGCGTGGGGAAGGCGAACATCGGGCCCTCTGTGACCTTGCTGAAGTCGGCCATGCCCAGCGCCCAGGCGATCAGGGTGCCGACCACCATGGCCAGCAGGATCGACAGGCGTGAAATCGCCGCGCTGCCCAGCTTGCTCAGCAGCAGCACGATGGCGAAGGTCAGGGCCGCCAGGCCGATGTTGGCCACGCTGCCGAATTCCGGTGAGGCGCTGTTGCCACCCATCACCCAGCGAGCGGCCACGGGCATCAGGGTCAGGCCGATGGTGGTGATGACGATGCCGGTCACCAGCGGCGGGAAGAACTTGGTGATGCGCGAGAACACCGGGGTGATCAGAAAGCCGATCAGCGATGCTGCCATGACCGCACCGAGCACGCCCGGCAGGCCACCGCCGCCCTCGCTGCTGAGGATTGCACCCATGGTTGCCACACCGGCGAACGAAACGCCCTGCACCAGCGGCAACTGGCAGCCGAAGAACGGCAGACCGAGGGTTTGCAGCAGGGTGGCCAGGCCACCGGCAAACAACGAAGCGGCGATCAGCATGCCGATTTCGGCACCGTTCAGGCCCGCGGCCTGCCCCAGGATCAGGGGTACCGCGACGATCCCCCCGTACATGGTCAGCACATGCTGCAGACCATAGGCCAGGTTGGCACCAAGGCCGAGGTTTTCATCCTCGGGGCGCTTGGCGGGAGACGTGCTAGGGGACGTAGTCATGGAGCAGGCTCTCTGTTTATTGTTGTGGTGCTACTGTAGACACTTCCTACAAATGATTGCCACAAGAATTGTATACAATATTTTGATCGGAGCGCGCACAAGAGCGCCCGCAAGGTGTGCGGGAACTCAATGCAGAAGGCGTACCAACTTGTCAGAGGCTGTGCTAGAGGGGTGTGTACAAAACGCTGCTACCCAGGCTTAAAGCTGTCTGGGTAGACAGGAAACAAAAGGTGGGGAAGCGATTAGCTAGCTAAGAGATTTCATTATTCGATCAGTTCGCGCAGCTCACGCATCATTTCGGTGCTGTCGGCCACGTTCAATTCCACAAGACGGTGCAGATGGCTCATCGAATCGAGGTCGATGTACAAGCAGATGAAACCCAGGCGGTCTGGTTCCTCATGACGCAGTTCAACCTGCATCTGCACGCGTGCATCGGGGCCCAGGTGAATGATGGCATCGAAGTCCTGGGTCAGGTCGACATCCCAATTGGCCGGTCGTTCGATCAGCAAACCCTTGAGTGAAAGGTCCAGCAGCTTCGCAGGCCAGCGTCGCAGGCCCTGGCGCAGCTCGGTGGGGGCGTCGAAATCGATGCGCTGAAAACGGCGGCGTTCGTCGTGGTCGCTCATGGGTTAGATCCTCGCATAGGTCCTCAGGTGACATCCTGACTATAGTTAGAGTGGTATGTACATCAGGTACCGCAATCTGGCCGCAGAGGCTCTAGACCAAAGCAAGTGTGGCAATGCGCGATGACTCGCCCTAGACTCGATGGGCGGTCTTTTCCAATCCACCAGCTGGAAGCAAACCATGAACAACAATAATAGCCTGCTACGCCACATTCCGTGGCTGGCGCTGGCAGTCATAGGAGCCTGTGCGCTGGGTGTGGTTGCCCTGCGTCGCGGCGAGGCGATCAATGCCTTGTGGATCGTGGTCGCGGCAGTGGCCATCTACCTGGTCGCCTATCGTTACTACAGCCTGTTCATCGCCACCAAGGTGATGCAGCTCGACCCTCGCCGTGCCACCCCGGCGGTGCTCAACAACGACGGCCTGGACTACGTCCCGACCAACAAACACATCCTCTTCGGTCACCATTTCGCCGCCATCGCTGGCGCAGGCCCCTTGGTCGGCCCGGTACTCGCCGCGCAGATGGGCTACCTGCCCGGCACGCTGTGGCTGATCGCCGGCGTGGTGCTGGCCGGTGCGGTGCAGGACTTCATGGTCCTGTTCCTGTCCACCCGCCGCAACGGCCGCTCGCTGGGCGACATGGTGCGCGAGGAGATGGGCCGCATTCCAGGCACCATCGCGCTGTTCGGTTGCTTCCTGATCATGATCATCATCCTTGCGGTGCTGGCATTGATCGTGGTCAAGGCCCTGGCCGAAAGCCCTTGGGGCATGTTCACGGTGATGGCGACCATCCCGATCGCGATGTTCATGGGCATCTACATGCGCTACATCCGTCCGGGCCATATCGGTGAGATATCGGTCATCGGCGTGGTGCTGCTGCTGGCTTCGATCTGGCTGGGGGGCCAGATTGCCGCAGACCCGACCTGGGGCCCGGCGTTTACCTTTACCGGTGTGCAGATCACCTGGATGCTGGTGGGCTACGGTTTCGTCGCCGCGGTACTGCCTGTATGGCTGGTACTTGCGCCACGTGACTACCTTTCGACCTTCCTCAAGATCGGCACCATCGTCGGCCTGGCCATCGGTATCCTGATCATCGCGCCCGAGCTGAAGATGCCGGCGCTGACCCAGTTCACCGACGGCACTGGCCCGGTGTGGAAGGGCACCCTGTTCCCGTTCCTGTTCATCACCATCGCCTGTGGTGCGGTGTCCGGCTTCCACGCGTTGATCTCCTCAGGGACCACGCCAAAGCTGCTGGACAACGAAACCAACGCTCGCTACATCGGGTACGGCGGCATGCTGATGGAGTCGTTCGTTGCCATCATGGCCATGGTCGCCGCCTCGGTGATCGAACCAGGCGTGTACTTCGCCATGAACAGCCCGGCCGCGGTGGTCGGAGCCGATGTGGCGTCGGTGGCGCAGACGGTCAGCAGCTGGGGCTTCCTGATCACCCCTGAGCAACTCGAGGCCACTGCCCGCGACATTGGCGAGCACACCGTGCTGGCTCGTGCCGGTGGTGCGCCGACCCTGGCCGTGGGTATCGCGCAGATCCTGCACCAGGTGCTGCCGGGTGAAAACACCATGGCCTTCTGGTACCACTTCGCGATCCTGTTCGAGGCGCTGTTCATCCTCACCGCAGTGGACGCCGGCACCCGTGCCGGGCGCTTCATGCTGCAGGACCTGCTGGGCAGCTTCGTGCCGGCGCTCAAGCGCACCGAGTCGTGGACTGCCAACCTGATCGGTACTGCCGGCTGCGTGGCCCTGTGGGGCTACCTGCTGTACCAGGGCGTGATCGACCCGCTGGGTGGTATCAATACCCTGTGGCCGCTGTTCGGCATTTCCAACCAGATGCTGGCGGGTATCGCCCTGATGCTCGGCACCGTGGTGCTGATCAAGATGAAGCGCCAGCGCTACGTCTGGGTCACCCTGCTGCCGGCCGTGTGGCTGCTGATCTGCACCACCACCGCAGGCCTGATCAAGCTGTTCGACCCGAACCCGGCAGTCGGCTTCCTGGCCCTGGCCAAGAAGTACAGCACCGCACTGGACGCCGGCCAGGTACTGGCCCCGGCCAAGGACATCGGGCAGATGCAGCACGTGATCTTCAATGCCTACACCAACGCCGGCCTGACCGTGCTGTTCCTGGTGGTGGTGTTCAGCGTGCTGTTCTTCGCTGTCAAGGTCGGCTTCGCCGCCCTCGGCCGCAAGGAGCGCACCGACAAGGAAACCCCGTTCCAGGCCCTGCCTGACGCTTGAGAGGACTGCTGCGATGTTCAACGACCTGGGTCGACTGGGTAAATACCTGGGGCAGGCAGCCCGCCTGATGGTCGGCATGCCCGACTACGACAACTACGTCGAGCACATGCAGACCAAGCACCCGGACAAGCCGGTCATGACGTACGAGGAGTTCTTCCGCGAACGCCAGGAAGCGCGTTACGGCGGCAAGTCCGGGCCCAAGTGCTGCTAACGGACCGCGCTAGCCTGATCGGCTAGCGCGGTTTTTGTGGGAGCGGC
>NZ_JALLKV010000012.1:0-69270 GCF_023093815.1 Pseudomonas sp. PNPG3 | reverse complement strand
GCGGCACACCCTCCAAATTCCACTGCACAGGAGATGTTCTGCGTGCAGACGCCTATCCCCGTAACCGTACTCACTGGCTTCCTCGGTGCCGGCAAGACTACCTTGCTCAAGCACATGCTCAAGGCCGAGCACGGCCTGAAGATCGCCGTGATCGAAAACGAATTCAGCGAGGCCGGCATCGACAGCCAGCTGCTGGGCGACGAGCCGGTGCAGGTGATGACCCTGGCCAATGGCTGCGTGTGCTGCAGCATCCACGGCGACCTGACCCGCGCCTTGTACCTGCTGCTCGAACGCCTGGATGCCGGCGAGATCGCCTTCGACCGCCTGGTAATCGAATGCACCGGCCTGGCCGACCCGGCGCCGGTGGCCCAAACCTTCTTCATCGACGAAGAGTTGCGTGAGCGCTACATCCTCGACGGCATCATCACCCTGGTCGATGCCGCCCACGCCGAGCTGCACCTGACCCAGACCATCGCCCAGGCCCAGGTCGGCTTTGCCGATCGCCTGCTGCTGAGCAAGACCGAGCTGGTCGAGCCCGCTGCGGTCGAGGCCCTGCGCGAGCGCCTGGCCCGCATCAATGGCAGGGCGGCGATCCGCGTGGTCGAGCATGGTCGCATCGACCTGGCCGAGCTGCTGGATGTGCGTGGTTTCAACCTCAACCCCGATCTGGGCGCGAACCTGAAGCCAGCGCTACGCCCGCTGCTCAAGCCCGCTACCCCGGACCGGATCTCCACCTTGGTGCTGCGCACGGAAAGCGCGCTGGACATCGACCGCCTCAGCGACTTCATGAACGAACTGCTGGAAACCCACGGCAAGCAGCTGCTGCGCTACAAGGGCGTGCTGAACATTGCCGGTGAAGCGCGCAAGCTGGTGTTCCAGGGTGTGCTCAAGCTCTATGGCTTCGACTGGGACGCCGAGTGGGCCGAGGGTGAAACTCGCGAGAGCGTGATGGTGTTCATCGCTGACGAATTGCCCGAAGCTACGATTCGGGCTGGGTTCGAGGCGCTGGCTGCGGGCTGAGCTGACGCGGCGTCTGGGCCTGGAACCACTGCGGCCATGAGCTGCGGTGGCGTGTCTCGAGCTCGATGCACGGGATCAGGCGCTCGGTCAGCAGCGCCGTCTGCCGCACCGCCTTGGCGGTGCGGTACTTGACGCTGTGGATGCATTCGCGGTCGCCGAACTCGCAGCGGTTCAGCGCGGTGCCGCCGCAGGGGCCGTTGGCCAGGCCCTTGGGGCAGGTTTCCGGGCAGATGTACAGGGTGTCTTCCAGGCGGCAGCGGCCACAGGTGTCGCAGCCTACCAGCGGGTGCTTCACCGCGTGTTCCACCTTGTGCAGCACCTGCGAGCCAAGGCGGGTAGCCCACATCGGTTGGCGCACGGCCCAGCCAAATGCCTTGCTCAGGCTATTGCGGCGGCTGAACAGCAGCGAATGCATGCCGTGCATCAGGTGATAGCGCGCTTTCTCCTTGAACGAAGCATCGACTCGTGACTCGCCCTGGCGCCAGCTTGCCTGCGGCGGATGGAAGCTGACTGCCGGCAGGCCGGGCATCTGCCAGCTGGCCTGCCAGGCCGGCGCCCATTGTTCCAGTGTGTGGATTTGCGCCTGCCAGTGCTCGATGCGTGCCTCCAGGGCCAGCAGTTGCTTGAGTTCATGAACCCCCGACAGATGCACGCCGGCGTAGCCCATCAGCTTCACGCCGATGATCTGCAAGGCCAGGCGGTCGACGCTGCGCGCCTGGGCAAAGGCCTTGGACTGCGCCGCTTCCGCTTCCAGCATGTCGCGCATGGACGGCGTGACGGTCACGCCGGCCACGTGCTCGAGCATCGTCGCACGCCCGTGGGTGAGGCTCATCAGGCAGGCCAGCATCGGCCTGGGCGTGGCCTGGCGGCTCATCCAGTGCATGGCTTCCTGGTGTTTGCCGGCATCGAAACCCAGTTGCAGGGTGAGAAAGTCGGCGCCCGCCGCCAGTTTTTTCTCGGCCTTGAAGTATTGGGCGCCGCCTTCTTCCTCGCAGTACTTGAACGGGTTGAGCGCCGCGCCAAGCAGCCAGTGCGGGCAGGCCTGGCGGGCGATCTGCAGGGCTGCGACCGATTCCAGGTAGCGTACCGGGCGCTGGCCGGGCTGGTGGCCGGGCAGGCGGTCGCCGGTAAGCAGCAACAGTTGGTCGAGGCCGGCGGCATCCATGCGTTGCAGTTGGGCGAGCAGGTGGTGGCGTTCGCGATCCTTGCCGGAGAAGTGCGGCAGGGCGGGTACCGGGTTGCTGAACGAGGCGAGGGCGTCCAGTGGCGACATGTCCAGCGGGCTGCCGACGCGGTCGCCGATTGCCACGGTCATCGGCCAGCCGCACAGGTGCGCACGGGCCAGGATCGCGTCCATGGCGGCGAAGCGTTCTGTGGAGGGCTTGGGGACGAACTCCATGACGCAGACGAAGGTGTTTTCGCGCAGCGCGGTTTTCAGCAGGCTCATGGGGCCGGGTACCTGGTTTGGTCAGGCTGGCATTGTGCGGCAGAAGGCGGGTGCGGTCATGTCCGGATGCGCAGGGTGGTGCTCTGAATGAGACATCCGGGTTTGCCTGTGCCGGCCCTTTCGCGGCTAAAGCCGCTCCCACAGGGTGGCGCGGTACCTGTAGGAGCGGCTTTAGCCGCGAAAGGGCCAGTACAGGCAGTACAAATTCACAAACATGAGAAAATCTTGAGTTCATCTCAAATTTAATGAGTTTGTCTCAAGATGCCGGCGCCGGGAAAATCCCCTCATTCATTTATGCATGCTGAGGGACAAGACATGGCACTGGCACACAACCTGGGCTTTCCACGTATCGGCCGCGACCGCGAGCTGAAAAAGGCCCAGGAAGCCTTCTGGAAGGGCGAACTCGACGAAGCCGGCCTGCGCGCCGTCGGCCGCGAGCTGCGTGCCCGCCACTGGCAGGTGCAGAAAGACGCCGGCATCGAACTGCTGCCGGTTGGCGACTTCGCCTGGTACGACCAGGTGCTCACCCACTCGCTGACATTCGGCGTGATCCCGCAGCGCTTCCGCAGCCACGACGCTGCCAGGCCCACTCTCCAGACCCTGTTCGCCATGGCCCGTGGCGCCGTGGGTGACAATTGCTGCGGCGGCGCGCACGCCCAGGAAATGACCAAGTGGTTCGACACCAACTACCACTACCTGGTCCCCGAATTCACTGTCGACCAACAGTTTGCCCTGAGCTGGGAGCAACTGTTCGAAGAAGTGGCAGAAGCCCAGGCCCTGGGCCATGCGGTCAAACCGGTGGTAATCGGCCCGCTGACCTACCTGTGGCTGGGCAAGACCAAAGGTGGCGATTTCGACAAGCTGGAGCTGCTCGACCGCCTGCTGCCGCTGTATGACCAGATCCTCAACCGCCTGGCTGCCCAAGGCGTGGAATGGGTGCAGATCGATGAGCCGATCCTGGCCCTGGACCTGCCTCAGGACTGGAAGAATGCCTACGAGCGCGTCTACAACATCCTTCAGCGGGCGCCACTGAAGAAGCTGATCGCCACCTACTTCGGCGGCCTGGAAGACAACCTGGGCCTGGCCGCCAACCTTCCGGTCGATGGCCTGCACATCGACCTGGTGCGGGCGCCCGAGCAGTACCCGACCATCCTCGACCGCCTGCCGGCCTACAAGGTGCTGTCGCTGGGCCTGGTCAATGGCCGCAACGTCTGGCGCTGCGACCTGGAAAAGGCGCTGGAGGTACTGCGCCATGCCCATGAGCGCCTGGGTGAGCGGCTGTGGGTGGCGCCGTCCTGCTCGCTGCTGCACAGCCCGGTGGACCTGGACCGTGAAGACCAGCTCGATGCCGAACTGCACAGCTGGCTGGCCTTCGCCGTGCAGAAGTGCCAGGAAGTGGCGCTGCTGGCCAAGGCCATCAATGCCCCGCACGCCGCCGACGTGGCCGCCGCATTGGCCCAGAGCCAGGCCGTGCAGGCCAGCCGCGCCGCTTCGCCGCGTATTCACAAGCCTGGCGTGCAGGCCCGCCTGGCAGCCATCAAGCCCGCTGACAGCCAGCGAAAATCAGCCTTTGCCCAACGTATCGTCAAGCAACGTGCGGGGCTCGACCTGCCGGCGTTCCCGACCACCACCATCGGTTCGTTCCCGCAGACCTCGGCGATTCGTCTGGCACGCCAGGCCTACAGGCAGGGCAAGCTGACCGAGGCCGATTACGTCGAGGCCATGCACAGCGAGATCCGCCATGCGGTGAAAATCCAGGAGGACCTGGGCCTGGATGTGCTGGTGCATGGCGAGGCCGAGCGCAACGACATGGTCGAGTACTTCGCCGAGCAGATCGATGGCTATGTATTCACCCGCTTCGGTTGGGTGCAGAGCTATGGTTCGCGATGTGTGAAGCCTGCGGTGATCGTTGGCGACCTGAGCCGGCCGAAGGCCATGACCGTGGAGTGGATCACTTATGCCCAGGGCCTGACCAGCAAGGTGATGAAGGGCATGCTGACCGGCCCGGTGACCATGCTGATGTGGTCGTTCCCGCGTGAAGACGTGAGCCGCGAAGTGCAGGCGCGCCAGCTGGCGCTGGCGATCCGCGACGAAGTGGTCGACCTGGAAGCGGCGGGTATCAGGATCGTGCAGATCGACGAAGCGGCGTTCCGTGAAGGCTTGCCGCTGCGCCACGGCGCCTGGGCCCATTACCTGGAGTGGGCCACCGAGGCCTTCCGCCTGTGTGCTTCGGGGGTGCGTGACGAAACCCAGATTCACACCCACATGTGCTACAGCGAGTTCAACGACGTGATCGAGTCGATCGCGGCGATGGATGCCGATGTGATCACCATCGAGACCTCGCGCTCCGACATGGAGCTGCTGGCGGCTTTCGAACGGTTCGCCTACCCCAACGAGATCGGCCCGGGTGTGTATGACATTCACTCGCCACGGGTGCCGACCCGTGAGGAAATGGTCAAGCTGCTGCACAAGGCTGCCCAGCGTATCCCGGCCGAGCGCCTGTGGGTCAACCCGGATTGCGGGCTGAAGACCCGCGGCTGGCCGGAGACCGAGGCAGCGCTGGTGAACATGGTCGCAGCTGCCCGCGAGCTGCGTGCCACCGCCTGATTTTTCGCTGGCTGTACCGGCCCTTTCGCGGGTAAACCCGCTCCCACAGGGTCCCCACTGGATTCAGCTTCAGTGGGGTTCCTGTGGGAGCGGGTTTACCCGCGAAAGGGCCAGGCCTGTTCAATTCAATCTGTGATCACCGCTCGATTGCCAGGGCCACGCCTTGCCCGCCACCAATGCACAGGGTTGCCAGGCCTTTCCTGGCGTCCCGCTTGATCATCTCGTGCAGCAGGGTCACCAGCACCCGGCACCCGGACGCACCAATCGGGTGGCCAAGGGCAATCGCCCCGCCATTCACGTTGACCCGCGTGGCATCCCATTCCAGCGCCTTGCCCACGGCCAGCGCCTGCGCGGCAAAGGCTTCATTGGCTTCGATCAGGTCCAGCTCGGCCAGTTGCCAGCCGGCCTTGTCCAGGCAGCGCTGGGTGGCCGACACCGGGCCGATGCCCATGATCGCCGGATCTACACCGGCACTGGCGTAAGCCGCGATCTTGGCCAGCACCGGCAGGCCCAGGGCCTTTGCCTTGGCGGCGCTCATCAGCAGTACGGCGGCGGCACCGTCATTCAGGCTCGAGGCGTTGCCAGCGGTGACGCTGCCGTCCTTCTTGAACGCCGGGCGAAGTTTGCTCAGGGATTCAGCGGTGGTATCCGGGCGTGGCTGTTCGTCCCGCGCGAACACCTTGGGTTCTCCCTTCTTCTGCGGCAGCACGATCGGGGTGATTTCATCATCGAAGCGGCCGGCTTCCATCGCCGCCACCGCCTTGCGCTGCGACTCGGCGGCGAAGGCATCCTGCTGCTCACGGCTGAGGCCGTACTGGTCCACCAGGTTTTCAGCGGTGATACCCATGTGGTAGTCGTTGAAGGCATCCCACAGGCCGTCGCTGATCATGCTGTCGATCAGCTGGCCATGGCCCATGCGCTGGCCGGTGCGGGCTGAAGGCATCACATAAGGGGCAAGGCTCATGTTCTCCTGGCCGCCGGCGATGACCACCTCGGCATCACCGCAGCGAATGGCCTGAGCGGCCAGGTGCAGTGCCTTCAGGCCCGAGCCGCAGACCTTGTTCAGGGTCATTGCCGGCACGCTGAAGGGCAGGCCGGCCTTGATCGCGGCCTGGCGTGCCGGGTTCTGCCCGGCACCGGCGGTAAGCACCTGGCCGAGGATGACTTCGTCGACCTGCTCCGGGGCCAGCCCGGTCTGTTCCAGCAGGCGCTTGATCACGGCGGCACCGAGGTCTACTGCAGGCACAGTGGCCAAGGCGCCCTGGAAGCTGCCGATGGCGGTACGGGTTGCGGCGACGATCACCACGTCGTTCATGTTGTTGTTCTCCGTGCGATGGGCGTAATGCCTCAAGCATCGGTGGCTTTGGCTCATTTGTTAAGTTTGTTTTTCTTTGCGATTGATGTGTAAAGCAAATGAATGAGCGCGAAGCGACCTGCGGAACTATGCTCAGGGATGCGCTATTACACTCATCTGGATGGGAGCACATGCCCATGCGTATATTGATCGCCATGACCCTCCTGATCGGCAGCAGCGCTGCATTCGCCGCCACCGAATGCACCACCGCTGACAAAAGCACCTGGCAGGATCAGGAAAAATTCCAGGCGCAGCTCAAGGAGCAGGGCTACAAGATCAACAAGTTCAAGGTCACCAAGGGTAACTGCTACGAGATCTACGGTTTCGACAAGGATGGCAAGAAGGTCGAGATCTACCATGACCCAGTGACGGGCAAGGCAGTCAAGACCGAGTACCACGATTGAACAGCGACGGCACGGTACAGCTGTGGGACCCCCTACTGCGGCTGTGCCACTGGTCTATCGCCGTGGTGTTCTTCGCCAACTACTTCTTCAACGAAGAGGGTGAAGACTGGCACCAGTGGCTGGGCTACTACGCACTAGCCGTTGTGGTGGTGCGTGTGGTCTGGGGCTTTGTCGGGCCACGCAGCGCGCGCTGGGCCGATTTCTGGCCATCCCCGGCAAGCCTGGTCGGACATGCCCGTGCGCTGCTGCATGGGGGGCTTGACCATCATATGGGGCATTCGCCGATTGGCGCCCTGGTGATGGTGCTGATGCTGACTTGCATCGCCGGCCTGGGCCTTACCGGATGGGCGTCGCAGGAGGTGGACGCACTGTTTGGTGTCGACTGGCCGATGGACCTGCACAGCTGGCTGGCCAACGCGCTGCTGGTGCTGGTTTGCGTGCATGTGCTGGCGGCCATCTACGAGAGTGTGCGCATGCGGGAAAACCTGCCGTGGTCGATGATCACGGGGCGCCGTCGGCACCGCGATTGACGTTGGCAGCCACTTCCCGGCTGAACCTGCTCCCACAGCTGCTGCGCAGCCCTCAAGATCTGCGCGGTCCCTGTGGGCAGGTTTACCCGCGAGGAGGCCGGCAGAGGCAAACCTCGGTTTTGAATCCCTTTGATCACCCCGTAATATGTGTCGGATAACCTGCGGGGGTAGTCTCACCCTCTGATCAACCGGAATCGCCCATGGCGGCGCTTCCCCCGGCATAAACCTGACGAGGTACAGACATTGGCCATCATTCATCCTAAGGTCCGCGGTTTCATCTGCACCACGACTCACCCGAAGGGCTGCGAGCTCAACGTCCGTGACCAGATCGAAGCCACCCGCAAGCTGGGCGTGCGCGAGGATGGCCCGAAGAAGGTTCTGGTCATCGGTGCTTCCAGCGGCTACGGCCTGGCAGCCCGCATCACCGCGGCGTTCGGCTTCAAGGCCGACACCCTGGGCGTGTTCTTCGAAAAACCAGGCACCGAGACCAAGGCCGGCACCGCTGGCTGGTACAACGCTGCAGCCTTCGACAAGTTCGCCAAGGCCGAGGGCCTGTACAGCAAATCGATCAATGGTGACGCCTTCTCCGACGAAGCTCGTGCCAAGGTCATCGAGCTGATCAAGAACGAAATGGGCGGCAAGGTCGACCTGGTCATCTACTCGCTGGCCTCGCCAGTACGCAAGCTGCCGCAGACCGGTGAACTGGTGCGTTCGGCCCTGAAGCCGATCGGCCAGCCGTACAAGTCGACCGCCATCGACACCAACAAGGACACCATCATCGAGGCCAGCATCGAGCCGGCTACCGAGCAGGAAATCGCCGACACCGTCACCGTCATGGGTGGCCAGGACTGGCAGTTGTGGATCGACGCCCTGGCTGGTGCCAACGTGCTGGCCGAAGGCGCCCGCACCGTGGCCTTCAGCTACATCGGCAGCGACATCACCTGGCCGATCTACTGGCACGGTGCGCTGGGCCAGGCCAAGCAGGACCTGGACGAAACCGCCCTGCGCCTGGACAAGAAGCTGGCCGATGAAGTCAAGGGCGGCGCCAACGTGGCGGTGCTGAAGTCGGTGGTTACCCAGGCCAGCTCGGCCATCCCGGTGATGCCGCTGTACCTGTCGATGGTGTTCAAGATCATGCAGGAGAAGGGTGTTCACGAAGGCACCCAGGACCAGCTGGACCGCATGTACCGCGACCGCATGTACCGTGCCGACGGCGCGCCGGCCGAGGTCGACGAGAAGGGCCGCCTGCGCCTGGACGACTGGGAACTGCGTGATGACGTGCAGGACGCTTGCAAGGCGCTGTGGCCACAGGTGACCACCGAGAACCTGTTCGAGCTGACCGACTATGCCGGTTACAAGAAGCAGTTCCTCAACCTGTTCGGCTTCGAGCGCGCTGACGTCAACTACGACGAAGACGTGGCTACCGATGTGAAGTTCGACTGCATCGAGCTGTAATCGCTGCCGGCCTGTACCGGCCCTTTCGCGGGTAAACCCGCTCCCACAGGGATCACTTCTAACTTGAGGGGAATGGAGTACCTGTAGGAGCGGGTTTACCCGCGAAGAGGCCGGTACAGGCTATAAAATCTTTGCTAGCTTTGGCGCACAACAACAGGGAATGTGCCATGAGCAGCCTCACCCAACCCGCCACTGCCTTTCGCCACACCACAGCCGACGGCTACAGCCTCGGCGGTTTCCGCTGGCGCCACGCCCGACCTGACCCCCAGCGCCCGCTGGTGATCATCAACGCTGCCACTTCGGTACGCTGCCACTACTACTCGCGTTTCGCCGACTACCTGTTCGCGCAAGGTTGCGATGTGCTGACATACGACTACCGTGGCATCGGCGAATCCCGCCCGGCATCGCTGCGTGGCTTCCAGGCATCATGGAGCGACTGGGGCCGGCTGGATTTCGAAGCCATGCTGGTGCATGCCGCAGAACATTTCCCCGGCCAGCCGGTGGACGTGGTGGGGCACAGTTTTGGCGGGTGCGCAGTGGGGCTGGCACCGTCGGCGAGCAAGGTTCGCCGGGTGGTGATGGTTGGCGCGCAATTCGCCTACTGGCGTGATTATGCGGCTGACCAGCGTTGGCAGCTGTTCTGCAAGTGGCATGTGGTAATGCCGCTGCTCACCCGCGTGTTCGGTTATTTTCCCGGCAAGCGCCTGGGTTGGCTGGAGGACACGCCATCCGGCGTGGTGCACGATTGGACCACCCGTACCCCGCGCTATGAGCACCGACCCAGCGGGCTTGCACTGGAGGCACTACCGTTCGCCCAGGTGCGGGCGGCGACGCTGGCCATCAGCCTGACCGATGACCCCTTTGGTACCGTGGCGGCGACCGAGCGTTTGCTGGGTTATCTGCAGGGCGCCGAGCGCCAGCACCTGCGTATTGCGCCTGTGGATATCTCGGTCGATGAAATTGGCCATTTCGCGTTCTTCCATGACCGCTTTCGCGAAAGGTTGTGGCCGGTGGCCTTGCAGTGGTTGCAGCAGGGTGGGTTGGCGGGTGAGGTCCCAGGAAGGATCATGGGTTGATGCTGTCTGCGCCGGCGAAAGGGCCGCGGAGCGGCCCCAAAATCTCAAGCCTTGCGCGCAAGCGGCAGCTCGGCGAACTTGACGCCCGCCAGCCCATGCTTGATCAGCGCCCGGATATTGCCATGGTCGCTGCCCTCGGGCGTGGCCACCACGTCACGGTAGTGCTCGCCAAAGGCCAGCAGCGCTTCCTGGTCGCTCAGCCCTTCCAGCAGCGCCAGGCCCAGGGTCTTGCACGAACCTTCGTTCTGCCCGGCTGCATTCGCCACGCCGCCATTGTCGAAGGCCTGTGGCTGGTAGCTGTAGTTGTCGGCAATGAACGCCAGGGTGTCGGCAAACACGTGTTGGCCGCTGGCCAGGCTGGCGCGCAGTGTGTTCAGGTCAGTCACGAGGTTTTCCTTTTTCGAACGCCGCTTGTTGGTCGGCGCTGGCTTCTTTCTGGTATTGGGCTTTCCACTCGGCGTAAGGCATGCCGTACACCGCTTCGCGGGCGTCATCCAGGCTCAGGTCGAGCTGGCGCTCGTCAGCCGCGGCCTTGTACCACTTGGAGAGGCAGTTGCGGCAGAAACCGGACAGGTTCATCAGGTCGATGTTCTGCACGTCGGTGCGCTTCTGCAGGTGTTCGATCAGGCGCCGGAACGCGGCGGCCTCGAGTTCGAGCTGTTGCTGTGGGGTCATGGGCTTCTCTCAGGTCATGCGGTTCTTCAGGTGGCGGCCACCGTTGATGACCACCTGGCTGCCGGTGCTGTACTGGCTGGCGAGCAGGTACTTTACCGTCTCGATCAGCGGGCCGGCGCCGGGTTCGAACTCCAGCAGGGCCTTTTTCAGGGTCTGCTGGCGGTAGGTTTCGTCACCCCCTTCCTTGAGGATCAGCAGCCCGGGCAGGATACCGTTCACACGCACCTTGGGCGCATATTTTTCGGCGAACGACAGCACCATGTTCTGCAACGCGGCCTTGGTCGCGGCGTAGCCGATGTGGCTTTTGCTGCCGCGCGAAGAGGTTTCGTCGCAAATGTGGATGATGTCGGCCTTTTCCACCTTGGCCAGCAGGTCGCCCAAGGCCAGGTTGAGGTGGTAGGGCGCTTCGACGTGAAGGCGGAACATGGTCTCGAGGTTGTCGAGGCCATCGTCGAGCCACAACGAGGCGTTGTGGATGACCGCGCGCAGGCCGTCGTAATGGTTGTGCAAGTAGTCGATCAGGGCCTGTCGATCGGCCAGCTGGCACAGGTCGGCCTGGAACTGCACGATGTTCGGGTGGGCCGCCTGTGGCTGGATGCTGCGGCTGGCACTGACCACCGTATGGCCGGCCTGTGCCAGTTCAAGGGCCAGGGCCAGCCCGACGCGCTGGCTGGCTCCGGTAACGAGAATGGGGCTGTTCATGTTCGGGGCGGTCAACTTGTCTGTCCTTTGGTTGCCGCCCAGCATACCCGAACTGTCTACCGCGTGTACGGCCTGGCCTCAGCGGCTGCGCAGGGCGCCGGCAGGGGCGGGGGACGCATGCAGCCAGCCGGCCAGCAAACGGGTGGACAGGGGGATGAACAGGTAGACCATCACCGGCGTCAGGCCCAGGGTGCTGAGCAGTACCCGTGGTACCAGGTCCAGCGCAGCGAGCCAGTGGCCGAACACCAGGTTGAACACCAGCGAGACCGGGAAGAAGGCCAGCCAGATGGCCACAGCCTGCTTCCAACGTGGTGGTTTTTGCACCATGTTGGTGCCAAACCAGTCGTCGATGCCGCTCACGCGCGCTTCCTTGGGGCGTTCGAAGAGCCCGTTCCCGCGTTGCAACCAGGCCCGACGCGAGGCGGAATGTTCCCAGGCATGCAGAGTAGGCTCGTCGCTGAAACGGAAGATGATCTGGAATTCGTCGCTGTCGTGGGGGGGCGCGAGGATGCCCGAGCCAAGGTAGCCGGGGAAGTCGGTGGCCAGCTGCTCGCCTTCATGCAGCCAGGCCAGCAAGTCCTGGTAGCGGCCATGGGCGGCGCGGCGCGACACCATCAAGGTGACGGGTGGGGCAGACATTGTGTATCTCCTGGCAACGGGGCTGGCGGGTAGCCGGCCCCTTTGGCTGAGTGGCCCGGGGTGGTGGGCGACACAGGCATGCATGCAAGAATCGGGCGCGGATTATCGCCCATCCGCGATCTTCGGCAACTGTAAGCCGGCAAACGGTTGCGCCCCAGCGTCTGGTATTGCCGTAGTAGACTAGGTGTTCAACTTGGACACACAGGGAACCCCGTGCAGATGAACGAACAGGGACTGAATCCGGTAATCGATGCGGGCCTCGCGCAGGACCTGTTTCCGATCCGTGAGGTTTCCCGCCTGACCGGCGTCAATGCCGTGACCTTGCGCGCCTGGGAGCGCCGCCACGGTCTGATCCAGCCAACCCGCACCGACAGCGGCCACCGCCTGTATTCCCAGGCCGACATCGATGACATCCGCCGCATCCTTGGCTGGCTGGAGCGCGGCGTGGCGGTAAGCAAGGTTGCCAGCATCCTCGCGCGCGACCATGCCCGTGCCGGGCAGGCAGGTGGCGCGACGGGCGCCTGGGGGCGCTGGCAGCAGCAGATTCGCCAGGCGTTACAACGTTTTGACCTTGTCGGCCTGGACCGCCTGTTCGACGAGGTATTTGCCGCCTGCACCCTGGACCAGGTATTCAGTGAAGTGTTCATGCCGGTGTGGCATGACCTGGCGGCCGGTCAGGGCGGCTACGGGCAGGCCAGCGAGTGGCTGTTCCTCGATCAGTTCCTGCGTGGCCGGGTGTATACCCGCTTGCAACTCGCCCGTGCGCCGCGCAGCCGCATGGTGCTGCTGGCGCCATTGCCGGGGCAGTGCCACGAGTTGGATTTGCTGGTGACCAGCCTGACCTTGGGCAGCGATGAAGTTGGCGTGACGCCACTGGCGAGCGGGCAGCCGCTGGCAGAACTGGCACTGGTCTGCGAACGCCTGAAACCGGATGCCCTGGTGCTGTTTTCCCATCAGCCGCCCACGGCGGAGCTCACACGGCGGCTGACGCGCCTAGTGGCAGGGCTGGAGTGCCCGTTGTTACTGGCGGGTGAAGCGGCGGAACTGGCACAGGACAGCCTGGCTGGCAGCCCGATCGCTTGCCTGGGTGCGCAGGGTAGCGTGATGCGCCAGCGTTTGCGGCAGTTTCTGGCCGGTCAGTTCGATACCTGAGTGTGTAGCTCGGGGTGGGCCCGGCGATGGGCCTGGAGGATGTAGTCGCGCAGGCGTTCGATCTCTTCGGCCGGGCTTTGGCTGAGGTCGTAGGCTGCCAGGTCCGGGCCGATGCGCCGGCCCAGCACGCCATGCAGTTCGATGGGGGGGATGCCATCAGGGGCGAAACGCAATTCGAAGTGGGCTGGTGCCGCTGGCAGGCCACGGACTTCCAGCAATGTGCCCTTGAACGAGATCTCGCGAACCCACAGGCCAGTTTCCTGCCCATGGGCATCGAGCAGTGCGCTCGGCTTCTCCATCGACAGGCGCCAGGGGCGCAGCATGGGGCCGTCCTCGTAGATTTCCGGTGAGCCCAGTTGCAGGTGCAGGGCGTGGAACTCGTCTTCCACCAGTTGCAGCGGGAAGCTGATTTGCTGGTTGTTGAACTGGGCCTGCAGAGTTACCTGCTCGTTGGCCACCAAGCGGGTGAGCAAGCTCTGGATGCGATGGTCGCCATTGACCAGCAGGCTCGACATGGGGTCGGCCAGGTTCAACTGCGGCGTATGCTGCATGTTCTGTATGAAATCCAGCTCGTCCTGGGTCAGGAGCGCTTCTGCTTGCATGATCGAACTCGATGGCGATTTCTTCAACGGGATTGACCGTGCGTGGCGAACTTGGTTCAGGTGCGTTCGTCGGGTTTCTGACGAACGCGCAGTTGTGCCAGTTCCCGCTCCAGTTCGACCTGGCGAGTGACGTCTTTCTGGATACCGATGAAATAGGTGCGCTGTTCAGTGTCGTGCCTTACCGGGGTGATCGACAGTTCGTTCCAGAAAGGGCTGCCATCCTTGCGGTAGTTGCGCAGCACTTCGCGGCACGGGCGGCCTTCGGCCAGGGCCTTGCGGATGCGGGCGCGGCCAAGCTGGTCGCGATCGTCGGCCTGCAGGAAGCGGCAATCCTGATAGAGGATTTCGTCACGGCCGTAGCCGGTCAGGCGTTCGAAGGCCGCGTTCACGTAGATGAGGATGGTGTCGTCGCCTTCCTGTTCGGCGACCACGATGCCGTCGTTGGACGCATCGACCATGGATTGCAGTAGTTGCGCATTGATCATGTTCGGGCCATTGAGTGAACAAAGGTGCGAAGCAGGGTTGAGGATGGTGACTTTGGTAGAGGCGGCCTTTTGCCAGCGCCGGATGCTAGTATCCTACGTTTTCACTCAGTTTCGGAATCCTCTACCCGATGAAAGTCGCCATTATTTCCGGATCGGTCTACGGCACCGCCGAAGAAGTCGCCCGTCACGCTGAATCGCTGCTCAAGGCTGCTGGCCTGGAGGCCTGGCATGCGGCGCGCGCCACCTTGCAGGACCTTGAAGGTTTCGCCCCCGACGCCTTGCTGGCCGTGACCTCGACCACTGGCATGGGCGAACTGCCGGACAACCTCATGCCGTTGTATTGCAGCATTCGCGATACCCTGCCTGCGGCCTGGCGTGGCCTGCCGGGTGCGGTGATTGCCTTGGGCGACAGCAGTTATGGCGATACCTATTGCGGTGGAGGCGAGCAGATGCGCGAACTTTTTGCCGAACTGGGCGTGCGCGAAGTGCAACCGATGTTGCGCCTGGATGCCAGCGAGACGGTGACTCCGGAGGCGGATGCAGAGCCTTGGTTGGCTGAGTTGGTGAGTACACTTAAAGCCTGACGGGTATTTTTCGCCTGTACCGGCCTCTTCGCGGGTGAACCCGCTCCCACAGGTACTGCACAGATTTCAGAGGCTGTGGTGTTCCTGTGGGAGCGGGTTTACCCGCGAAGAGGACGGCAAGGGCAACTCATCCCTTGCTGCCGAGCACCGGCCACCCGCTCACCAGTGCCAACCACGCCTGCGCCGCCCGTGACAGATACGCCCCGCGCCGCCAGATGAACGCGATATCCCAACGCAAATCTGCCGGCGAGCGCAGCGGCAAGCGCACCACACCGGGGCGCTCCAGCGCTTTCGCCACCACACGGGGCAGCAACACCACGCCCTGGCCCGCCGCTGCCAGCGCTGCGAGGAAATCCGCCTGGCCACTGCGCCCGCCTTCCTTGGGGGTAAAACCCTGCTGCTGGCACGCCTTCAGCAGCCGGTCATTGAGCACGAAGCTGCGTTGGTAAAGCAGGAACGGCGTATCGGCCAGCTGCCGCAGATCTACCACTTCCTGGCCTGCCAGCTCGTGCCCGGCAGGCAACAGGGCATCCATTGGCTCGTTGCAGAAGGGCTGGTAGTCGAACGCCTCGTCACTGGGCGTCAGGCTGCCACCCAGTTCCAGTTCGCCACTCCTGACCGCCTGTTCGATGCTGCGGCTGCCGCCTTCGAGCAACTGGATCGCGATGTTCGGGTGACGCCGCCGATATTCGGCGAACAACCCGGCGAACAGCGCGTCGCTGCCCAGCATCGGCAAGCCCAGGCGCAGCTCACCGCGGCCCATCTGGCTGAGGTCGTCCAGTTCGCTGAGCAGTGCCTGACGCTGGCGCAGCAAGGCTTCGCCACGCTCCAGCACGATGCGCCCGGCAGCGGTCAGGTGCAACTGCGAGGCCTGGCGCTCCAGCAGCGGCTGGCCCACATCTTGCTCCAACTGAGCCACCTGCTTGCTCACCGCCGACTGGCTGATGTGCAGGGTCTGCGCGGCCTGGGTAAAACCGCCGCGGTGGACCACTTCGATAAAGCTGCGCAGCTGTTTGAATTCCATGATCACCATTCCATTCTGGAATGGTGTTCAGTCTAACAATTCGCTTCTGGCCTAGGCAGCCAAATCTTAAAATGAGGGCCTGTAGAGGAACCCCCCATGAAACCCGCGTTGTTGAAAAAAGCCCTGCGCCTGCTCGTCGAGTTGGCGATCCTCTGTGCTCTGTTCCTGCTCGGTGGCCAGCTTGCCACTTGGCTGGGCTGGCCGATTCCTGGCGGCGTGATGGGCCTGGCATTGCTGCTGTTGCTGTTCGCCTCGGGTGTGCTCAAGCCGGCCATGCTGCAACTGGGCGCCGGCTGGCTGATGGCTGAGATGCTGCTGTTCTTCATCCCGGCGCTGATGAGCCTGCTCGATTACGGCGCCCTGATTCGTGACGAGGGCTGGCGCATCCTGCTGGTGATCGCCGTGAGCACCCTGATGGTAATGGTTGTGACCGCGTTGACCGTGGAACTGGTGTGCCGCTGGAGGTTGCGCCATGAGCCTTGAACCTATGCCGCTGTTCTGGCTGGCCCTGACCTTGCTGGCGTACCTGGGCAGCCGCTGGTTGTACCGGCGCAGCGGGCGCTACCTGCTGTCGCCGCTGATCCTGGTGCCGGTTTTGTTGCTGGCGGTGGCCGTGCCGCTGCACACCGCCTATGCCGAGTACGCCCGCAACACCCACTGGCTGATGAGCGTGCTTGGCCCGGTGACCGTGGCCTTCGCGGTGCCGATCTGGCAGCAACGGGCCATGCTGGCGCGCCACTGGCCGGCACTGATGGTGGGCATGGTCGCCGGCAGCAGCGCTTCGATCGCCAGTTCCTGGGGGTTGGCTCATATGTTGGCGCTGGACAGCGCGACCAGCCTGTCGCTGGTGCCGCGTTCGATCACCACGCCCTTTGCCATGCCATTGGCCCATGACCTGGGTGGTGTACCGGAGCTCACGGCGGTGTTCGTGATGTTCACCGGCGTGCTGGGCGCCATGTTCGGCGGTGTGCTGCTGCGCTGGTTGCCGTTGCGCACGCCGCTGGCGCGGGGCGCGCTGTTCGGCGTGGGCGCCCATGGTGCCGGTGTCAGCCGGGCACAGGAGGTAGGCCGCGAAGAGGGCTCGGTGGCCGGCCTGGTCATGGTCCTGACCGGGCTGCTGAACCTGTTCGCGGCACCGCTGCTGGCCATGCTGCTCTGACCGTTCGTGCCACTGACTCGCCAAGTCATCAAGCTGGCTGGCAACGCAAGTTCCAGCCCATGGGCTGCTGGCTAGACTCAGCCTCGACATAGAGAGCACATGTAAGTGCCGAGGTGACATGCAATGACCGCAGCCTTGCTCTATTCCGCCAACACCACTTCACCGGGACCGTTCTGATGCCCATGGCCGAAATTCCATTGTGCGTCTGGCGTACCCGGGGACAGAGTTTCAGCTTCCGGGGCCAGAGCATCCGCTACTGGACCGCAGGGCAAGGAGAGCCCCTGCTTCTGTTGCACGGTTTCCCCACCGCCAGCTGGGATTGGCACTACCTGTGGGGGCCTTTGGCCCAGCGCTTCCGGGTTATCGCCTGTGACATGCTCGGCTTTGGCGATTCGGCCAAACCGGTCGATCACGTGTATAGCCTGATGGAGCAGGCCGACCTGCAGCAGGCTTTGCTCGCCGAGCTGAAGGTCGACCAGCCGGTGCATCTGTTGGCCCATGACTACGGCGGCAGTGTGGCCCAGGAAATGCTGGCGCGGCATCATGAACAGCGCGCCAGCATTGCCAGCTGCGTGTTCCTGAACAGCGGGCTGTTCCCCGAAAGCTGCCGCATGCTGCTGGTACAGAAGCTGTTGCTCAGCCGCCTGGGCTGGCTGGTAGGGCGCTCGTTCGGTCGCGACGACCTGGTGCGCAACTTGACCCAGGTCTACGGCCCTTGCACCCACCCCAGTGAAAGTGCGCTGGATGACTGCTGGAGCCTGATAGCCGCCAACCGTGGCACGCGCATCCTGCACAAGCTGGTGGGTTACATGCCAGAGCGCAGGTTGCACCGGGACCGCTGGGTTGGCGCGATGCAGCACGAAGGCGTGCCGCTGCGCTTTATCAATGGCGTGGACGACCCGCTTTCCGGCGCACACATGGTGGAGCGCTACCGGCAACTGGTGCCGGAGCCGGACACCGTGCAGTTGCACGGCATCGGCCATTACCCGCATACCGAAGCGCCGGTGCAGGTGCTGCGCCATTACCTGGCCTTTCGTGAACAACCGTTGAGCTGTTTCCAGCAGAAAGTGGCGTGGTCCTGACAGGGCCTCATCGCCGGCAAGCTGGCTCCCACAGGTACAGCGCATGCCTGGAGGCCGGCGCGGTTGGTTTGGGAGCTGGCTTGCCGGCGATGGGCCGCAAAGCGGCCCCGTAACCATCGTGCTGCGTTATTGCCAGGCATTCAGCCTGCGTGAGCTTGATTGTCCACCCGCCGCTGGCGGCAGACACTCGGCCTACCTGAATCTGCCTGGAGCCATGAGCATGAGCGAGCCTGTCTGTCTGCAAGATCGCGTGGTGATAGTCACCGGAGCCGGGGGCGGCCTGGGCCGTGCCCATGCGCTGCTGTTCGCTGCCCGTGGTGCGCGGGTGGTGGTCAACGACCTCGGCGGGTCCACCCACGGTGAAGGTGCCAGCGCCTCCGCCGCCGACCGAGTTGTAGCGGAGATCCGCGCCGCTGGTGGCAGTGCCATTGCCAACCATGATTCGGTCAGCCAAGGCGCGCGTATTGTCGAGCAGGCCCTGGACAGCTTCGGCCGGGTCGATGTGCTGGTGAACAATGCCGGCATCCTGCGTGACAAAACCTTCCACAAGATGGAAGACAGCGACTGGGAGCAGGTGTATCAGGTGCATGTCGAGGGGGCTTACAAGGTCACCCGCGCCGCCTGGCCGCACCTGCGTGAGCAGAACTGGGGGCGGGTGATCTTCACCGCTTCCACATCCGGCATCTACGGCAACTTCGGCCAGGCCAACTACGGCATGGCCAAGCTGGGCCTGTATGGGCTGACACGTACCCTGGCGATCGAAGGGCGCAAGCATGGCATCCTGGTCAACGCCATCGCCCCCACGGGTGGCACCCGCATGACCGAAGGGTTGATCCCGCCCCAGGTGTTCGAGCGGCTCAAGCCTGAGCTGGTCAGCCCGCTGGTTGTGTACCTGGGCAGCGAGCAGTGCCAGGGCAGTGGTGAGTTGTTCGAAGTGGGTGGCGGTTGGGTGGGCAAGGTGCGTTGGGAGCGCAGCCTGGGGGTAGGCTTCGATCCGCGTGAAGGCTTTACTCCGGAGCAGGTGGCGGAGAACTGGGCACGGATTGGCGACTTCGACGGGGCAGTGCACCCACAGGACAGCTTGCAGGCGTTGCAGCAGATGATGGCGAACTTGCAGAAGTATCCGCTGGGCTGAAACTTGTATGCCTGTGCTGACCTCTTCGCGGGTAAACCCGCTCCCACAGGTACACCACAAGCCCCTGGGGTAGTGATATCTCTGTGGGAGCGGGTTTACCCGCGAAGAGGCCAGCACAGGCGAAGAAATTTTCAGGGCAGATAAAAAAGGCCGCTGCAAGCCGCAGCGGCCAATCGAGACGTCAGATCAAGGAGCTTCAAAATCTACGTCGGTGAACCTCGCAGGCCTGAAAGGCGGGGGGGAGAGCCCTTCATGCCGGCCAGTGAGGTAAGAATAAGCGCCTGATCCTGCAGGAAAAATAGCCGCTTATGACATTCACCTTTACGTATCGGGCAATAGTGCCGAAGGCGCTCAGTTGGCGGGCGAATAGCCCATGCGCCAGCTGGTTTCCCGTGCTGCTGCCAGCAACCGTTGCGCCGCCGGACCATGCTCGTCGGCATGGAAGATCGAGGTCGGCCCGACCACCGTCATCACCGCGGCGATCTGCCCCATGGCATTGAACACCGGGGCCGACAGCGCATCCACGCCCGGCATCAACAGCCCGTGCACATGGTGCAGGCCACGTTCACGAATGCCCGCCAGTACTGCCTGGTAGTCGGCGGCGCTGTGCTGCAGGGCGGCCAGTTCCCGGTCACGCAACTCCACGGTCTCGCGCTCGGGAAGATAGGCGGCGAACACCAGCCCGGTGGACGAAGTGAGTAGCGGCAGAACCGAGCCGATCTGCGTTACCACCGTGACCGCGCGTACTGCCGGCTCGATGCTGACCACTGTCGCGCCTTGGTTGCCCCATACGGCAACGAAGCAGCTCTCGTTCAGTTCATCGCGCAGCTGTGACAACGGCAGCGCGGCAATCTTCAGCACATCGATACTACCCAGCGCCGCCAGCCCTACCCGCAGAGCCTCGCGCCCCAGGCCGTAATGGTTGGTGGCCGCATCCTGTTCGGCAAAACCGCTGGCGATCAATGCCTGAAGGTAACGGTGCACCTTGCTCGCTGGCATCTGCACATGTTCCGCCAGGCGCGACAGAGAGGTGGACGGGGAGAGCTCGGCAAGAGCCTTCAGGATGTCGGTGCCGACCTCCGCCGAGCGGACTTTCTGCTTGCCGTTGTCGGCGGGGGAGCTGGCTTTGGCCATGGACATCTTCTTCCGGATTCGTCGAGTCGCGCCTTTATAGCTTGACGCATTGCCCGTAGCAAATTACGTTATTCGTAATCTGATTACGATAAAAACAATGCAGACGCGCTGCCACCCCGCCCCGGGCCAGCAGCCAGCTGCCAGCAACGGCTCGGCCAGAGCCCGGAGGCATCGATGAATCGCGATACGTCACCCGACCTTCACTACCTCAGCGGCTTCGGCAACGAGTTTGCCAGCGAAGCGCTGCCTGGGGCCTTGCCGGTCGGGCAGAACTCGCCGCAGAAGGCGCCCTATGGGCTGTATGCCGAGCTGCTCTCGGGCACGGCGTTCACCATGACCCGCAGCGAGCTGCGCCGCACCTGGCTGTATCGTATTCGTCCGTCTGCCTTGCACCCGCGTTTCGAGCGCCTGGCGCGTCAGCCGCTGACCGGCCCGCTGGGGCCCATCACTCCCAACCGCCTGCGCTGGAACCCCCAGCCGATCCCCGTCGAACCGACCGATTTCATCGAGGGCTGGCTGCCCATGGTGGCCAACGCCGCTGCGGAAAAACCGGCCGGCGTGAGCATCTACATCTACCGCGCCAACCGGTCGATGGAGCGGGTGTTCTTCAACGCCGACGGTGAACTACTGCTGGTGCCGCAACAGGGCCGCCTGCGCATTGCCACCGAACTGGGGGTGATGGAAGTCGAGCCGCTGGAAATCGCGGTCATCCCGCGTGGCATGAAGTTTCGCGTCGAACTGCTCGACGGCGAGGCCCGCGGCTATATCGCCGAAAACCACGGCGCACCGCTGCGCATCCCGGACCTGGGCCCGATAGGCAGCAACGGCCTGGCCAACCCGCGCGACTTCCTCACCCCTGTGGCGCACTACGAAGAGGCCGATGGCCCGGTGCAGCTGGTGCAGAAGTTCCTGGGCGAACATTGGGCCTGCGAACTGCAGCACTCGCCGCTGGACGTGGTCGCCTGGCACGGCAGCAACGTGCCGTACAAGTACGACCTGCGTCGCTTCAACACCATCGGCACGGTCAGCTTCGACCACCCGGACCCGTCGATCTTCACTGTGCTGACCTCGCCGACCAGCGTGCATGGCATGGCCAACATGGACTTCGTGATCTTCCCGCCACGCTGGATGGTGGCCGAGAACACCTTCCGTCCACCATGGTTCCACCGCAACCTGATGAACGAGTTCATGGGCCTGATCAATGGTGCCTACGACGCCAAGGCCGAGGGCTTCCTGCCGGGTGGCGCCTCGCTGCACGGGGTTATGAGCGCCCATGGCCCCGACGCCGAAACCTGCGAAAAGGCTATTGCTGCCGACCTGGCACCGCACAAGATCGACAACACCATGGCCTTCATGTTCGAGACCAGCCAGGTGCTGCGCCCGAGCCTGCAAGCCCTTGAATGCCCGCAGTTGCAGGCCGACTACGATAGTTGCTGGGCCACCTTGCCGAGCACCTTCAACCCGAACCGGAGATAACCCATGAATCAGACCGCCATTGCCCGTAGCTGGGTCGAGCACGCCAACGGGCACAGCGACTTCCCGCTGCAGAACCTGCCGTTGGGCATCTTCAGCCGGCCGGGTGAAGCCAAGCGCTGTGGCGTGGCCATCGGCGACGCGATCCTGGACCTGGAGGCGGTGCTGGCCGCCGGCCTGTTCGACGGTGCAGCCAAGGCCGCGGTCGAGGCCACCCGTGGTGGGGTCTTGAACGCATTCTTCGCCCTCGGCCGCGGTGCCCGCGTTGCCCTGCGCGAGCGCCTGCTGGTGCTGCTGGGCGAACACAGTGAACATAAGGCGGCTCTGCAGGCCGCACTGTACCCGGCAACCGCCTGCCAGCTGCATGTACCGGCGCAGATCGGTGACTACACCGACTTCTACGTGGGCATCGAGCACGCCAAGAACGTGGGCAAGCTGTTCCGCCCCGACAACCCGCTGCTGCCCAACTACAAGTACGTGCCGATCGGTTATCACGGCCGCGCCTCGACCATCCGCCCATCCGGCACCGATGTGCGCCGGCCCAAGGGCCAGACTCTGTCGGCCGGGCACACCGAGCCAAGCTTCGGCCCCTGCGCGCGCCTGGACTACGAGCTGGAGCTGGGTATCTGGATCGGCCAGGGCAACGACATTGGCCAGGCGATCCCGGTAGGCGATGCCGCCGAGCACGTGGCTGGCCTGTGCCTGCTCAACGACTGGTCGGCGCGCGATATCCAGGCCTGGGAATACCAGCCGCTGGGGCCGTTCCTGTCCAAGAGCTTCATCACCACCATCTCGCCTTGGGTAGTTACCGCCGAAGCGCTTGAGCCGTTCCGCTGTGCCCAGCCGTCACGCCCGGAGGGCGACCCGCAGCCACTGTCGTACCTGCTGGACAAGCGCGACCAGGCCGCAGGTGCATTCGATATCGAGCTTGAGGTATTGCTGCTGACCGAGCAAATGCGCGAGCAGGGCCTCGCCCCGCACCGCCTGACCCTGAGCAACACCCGCAGCATGTACTGGACCGTGGCGCAGCTGGTCGCGCACCACAGCGTCAACGGCTGCCAGCTGCAACCGGGCGACCTGTTCGGTTCGGGCACGCTGTCGGGCGCCACGCCAGGTTCGTTCGGCAGCCTGCTGGAGATAACCGAAGGTGGCAAGCACCCGGTGGAACTGGCCAGTGGCGAGGTGCGCAAGTTCCTCGAAGACGGCGACGAGATCATCCTGCGTGCCCGCTGCGTGCGTGAGGGCGTGGCCAGCATCGGTTTCGGCGAATGCCGCGGCAAGGTCGTCGCGGCCAACTGAGGAGGCAGGGGCATGGAGCTGTACACCTATTACCGTTCCACCTCGTCCTACCGGGTACGCATTGCTTTGGCACTGAAGGGGCTGGGTTACCAGTCCCTTCCGGTCAACCTGCTGCAGGGCGAACAGCGCGGCGCGGGTTATGTCGCGGTCAACCCGCAGGGGCGCGTTCCGGCGTTGCGTACCGATGGCGGTGAGCTGCTGGTGCAGTCGCCGGCGATCATCGAGTACCTGGAAGAGGTTTATCCACAACCTGCGCTGTTACCGGCCACGGCCGAGGCGCGTGCCAAGGTGCGGGGCGTGGCGGCGATCATCGGCTGCGATATCCATCCGCTGCACAACGTCAGCGTGCTCAACCGGCTGCGCCAGGCCGGCCAGGACGAAAGCCAGGTCAACCAATGGATTGGTCACTGGATCAGCCAAGGGTTGGGGGCAGTTGAGCAACTGATAGGCGATCATGGCTTCTGCTTCGGCGATGAGCCGGGCCTGGCGGATGTCTATCTGATCCCGCAGTTGTACGCGGCCGAACGTTTCAACGTCGACCTCGACAGCTTCCCGCGCATCCTTCGGGTTGCCGCCCTTGCGGCCGAGCACGCGGCGTTCGCCCAGGCCCACCCCGCCCGGCAGCCGGACAGCCCGGCTCAGTGAATGGAACGGTTCGCCGCCGGAAGCTTGCCGATACGTTCGGAAAGCTTCAGGCGCTGGACCGGGTCCTCTGTCAGCAATAACGCATGCTCCAGATCGAAGCGCTCGGCCTGCGGGCAATCCAGATGCTGGTATAGCGAAGCGCGAGTCACATAGTCGCTGACCTGCACCGGGCCCAGTTGCATGACCCGCTCGGCATCGATCAGTGCCGCCAGGTGGTTGTCGTTGCTTATATGCAACTGGCGCAGGTTGCGTGACAGGCGTTGCAGCATCTGCAGCGGGCTGGCACTGCGCATGTGCTCGGCAGTCAGCGCTACATGCGGGCCGAACTGGCGAGCCAGCAGCTCACGGCAGTCGTTGGGGTAGAGACGCCGGCCGCCACAGGGGTCAAGCAGGTGATCGGCACCCGGCACGCGCAGCAGGAAATGGCCAGGGAAGCCTACGCCCTCAAGGGGTATGGACAGACGCCGGGCCAGTTCCAGGGCGAGGATGGCAAGTGTCAGCGGTTGGCCACGTCGGCGTTGCAGCACCTTGTCCATCATCGCGGCATGCGGGCGCAGCGGGTGATATTCATCCTGCTGGAAGCCCAGGGCATTGAGTTGGCGCAACAATGGCTGTGCCAGTTCGCACAGCGGCAGCATCGGCAGATTGGTGCTTATCTCACGCTGCAGGTCATGCAGCTTGGCAAGGCTGGCCGCGGGCTCGACGCTTCGGTCGTGCTCGGCAGCAATCCATAATGCGGCTTCCAGCAGGGCGACGGGCTCGCGTTCCAGGCAGGCCAGGCAGGCTTGACGTGGCTTCATGGGGCTTCTCCACACACGCTTGAGTATTAGCCGCGGTGCGCGGTTTCGTCCAGTGGTCCGGCGGCGCTACCAGCCCAAGGGCCGTGCCTATACTGGAAAGAGCACCTCGTAGGGGAGCCTGTCGATGTTCGCGCTGATGCAAAGCACCCGTACCCAGTCGCTGCACTTGTTCACCGATCCGCCTACCGGCCTGAAGGCTGTGGTGGTGATCCACAGCGAGCAGTTGGGCCCCGCCATGGGCGGTTGCCGCTACCTGCCTTATGCCGATGATGAAAGCGCCATGACAGACGCCATTCGCCTTGCCCAGGGTATGAGCTACAAGGCGGCGCTGGCTGGCCTGCCATTGGGGGGCGGCAAGGCGGTGATCATGCGCAACCCGCATGTGGAAAACCGTGCCGCGCTGTTCGAGGCCTTCGGCCGCTTCATCGACACCTTGCAAGGGCGCTTCATCATCGCCGTGGACAGCGGCACCTCGACCCTGGACATGGACTGCATTGCCCAGAGCACACCGCATGTGACCAGCACCACGGCCTCGGGTGACCCCTCCCCGCATGCGGCGATGGGGGTTTTTGCCGGCATTCGTGCCACCACTTCGTTCCGCCTTGGCAGTGATGACCTGCAAGGGCTTCGGGTTGCGGTGCAAGGGCTGGGCAATGTCGGTTATGCGCTGGCGGAGCAACTGCATGCGGCGGGTGCTGACCTGCTGGTGAGCGACCTGGACCCCGGGCGGGTGCGGCTGGCGGTGGAGCAGTTCAATGCCCATCCGGTGACCAACGATGCGTTGATCAGCACCCCTTGCGACATCTTTGCCCCTTGCGGTGTGGGGCCGGTGTTGAACGGGCAGAGCGTGATGCAGTTGCGTTGTGCGGCCGTGGCGGGGGCGGCGAACAACCAGCTGACCACCTTGCAGGTAGCCGACCAGCTGGAGTCGCGCGGGATACTGTATGCGCCCGATTACGTGATCAATGCCGGTGGGTTGATCTACGTGGCACTTACCCATCGTGGCGAAGACCTGGGCAACATCACCGCGCACCTGGCGCGGATACCTTCACGGCTGACCGAAGTGTTTGGCCATGCACAGGCAGAGAAGCGCTCGCCGGCGCGGGTGGCGCAGATGTTGGCAGAGCGGTTGCTCTACGGCTGAGGGGCGATACCGGCTTTGCTGGCCTCTTCGCGGGCACGCCCGCTCCCACAGGGATAGCGCCCGAGCTCAGCGCTTGTGCCGTACCTGAAGCAGCAACTGTTCTGCCCAAAACTCTGAAAACCTGCGCGGTCCTTGTGGGAGCGGGCGTGCCCGCGAACACGGGCGCAGCCCGTGCCATCCACCTTGACCGCGCTGAACCTCAAGCCATGCGCAATCCTTGCAGAAGCGGCCAGTGCAGGTAATTACTCGGCCGCTGGCGCTTCGAGCAACTCGGCCAGCGCATCCGGCTGGCTCTTGAACGCCCGGGCGAACACATCGCGGTTCTTGGCCATGTAGATACCGGCTTCCTCAACCTGTTTCTCGCTCAGCGAGGGCACTGCCTTGTGCAGTACTTCGGCCAGGCGCTCGGCCAGTTCGAGCATCTTGTCGTGACGGTCTGCTTCGGCCTTATCCATGAACAAGCGCTCCGGGTCGCGGCTGCTGCGGTACACCACTTCGACGGCCATTCATCACCTCTATGCCTTTTGCTGGTTGCGTTTCGATTTACTGTATCTATATACAGTAATAGCAATGTTGATTGCTTCGCAAGCAGAAATTGTAGCGTGGTGCAGAGGGCTTACGGCTTCATGCCCAACTCAACATCATCCATCAGCGCCTTAGCCATCCGGGCCCTTTCGCGGGTGAACCCGCTCCCACAGGTACGGCATCTACCTCAAGGCCTGTGGAGATCCTGTGGGAGCGGGTTTACCCGCGAAAAGGCCAGCCCAGACAACGCAACACTCAAACCTCAGTGCAAACTCCGAGGCTCAGCGGGCATCTGCACCTGAACCAGTGCCGACTCAAGCAAAGCCCGCAACGTCTCTAGCTTATGCAACTTGCCACGCCTCAAGGTGCCTTGCGGCAATCGGTCGCCTTCCAAGGCAGGGGCCTGGCCCTTTAACTGCATGGCACAAGCGTCACACCGGTGACGCATCATCCTTCAAGACGTATCGGGGAATGGAACATCGTGAACATCAAATGGGCAGAAAAGCTGCGAAAGGGTCTGCACGGCTCGGCCGACTCGCTGGGAAACCTGTGCGTCGAGGCATTCCATTACCTGGCGCTGTTCGGCATTGGCGCGATCACCGCCTATGCGGCGGTGATGACGTTCCTCGACATGCTCGGCAAGGGCGGGGTCAGTGTCGATGACATCCTGCTGCTGTTCATCTACCTGGAGCTGGGGGCGATGGTCGGCATCTACTTCAAGACCAACCACATGCCGATCCGCTTCCTGCTGTACGTGGCCATCACCGCGCTGACCCGCCTGCTGATCGGCGACGTCTCGCACCACAAGGCGCCAGACGTAGGGCTGTTGTACCTGTGCGGTGGCATCCTGTTGCTGGCGTTCGCGATCCTGGTGGTGCGCTACGCCTCGTACCGCTACCCCTCGACCAAGGTACTGGATGCCAGCGGCAAGGAAGTGGAGGAGGGCAAGTAGCCCTCAGTTGGCGATGAAATGGCGCGGCTCGTGGCGGGCGTCACGGGTCAGCGCGGCCAGCACCTGAAGGGGGTTCTGGTTGTGCTCGATGGCCAGGCCCAGGCGGATGCTGTCGATCACCCGCTGCAGGCGCACCGGGTCATTGCGCTGGGCCTGGGTGATGAGGCGCTTGGCGACCACGCCAGCGTCGTCGGACAGGGTCAGCATGATGCTGCCGTCGAGGTTTGCAATGCTCAGGTTGACCCGGTATTCGGGGGCGAATGCAGCACTGATTCGTTCGAATGGGTTGTTCATGGTCATGCTTCTGCGGTGAATGAATGCAGAAGTTGACCGGGGAAATTACCTGTTGGTTCAGCGCCATCGATCGATACAAACGAAAACGCCCGGCATCAGGCCGGGCGTCTTGCGTTGCCGATCAGGCGTCTGGGTCACTCAGTTCCAGGGCGCCGCGCTTGCTGCGCAGTTTGCCGTAGAAGTGTTCCAGCGCGTGGTTGAGCTTGGTGGCGGCACCATCGACCGCCTGGTCCAGCGAAGTGGCGGTGTGGGTCACGGAAATCGGTTGATGGCCTTTGGGGCGAGCCTCCATCTGGCAGCGTTTGTCATGCGGTCCGGGCTTGGCGCCGTTCTCGTCGCGCAGGTGAACCTCGATGCGGGTGAGGTCGTCTTCGTAACGTTCCAGCGAGTTCTGCAGTGTGCTGCGGACCCACTGGTCGAGCCGGGCGTTGCCTTCGAAATGGTTGCTGCTGTTGACCTGGATTTGCATGATTCAATCCTTATTCAGCTTGCTCGCATGGAGACGCGCCTAGGCCTCTGAGACCCTTGGTATTTCTGCGTCTCTTGACTCTAAGGTCAGGCAACGGCGAAACGAATTCAAGCCCTTTTTGAAAATAAATTTCTTGTTGCATTCAAGGCAGCAGGCGGCTCATCGCGTGGCCTTTGCTTATGAGAATTGAAATCATTATTATTGCAGCCCCGAAAACGCCCGGACCATCGCCATGACGCGCAAAACCGCCGGTCTCTCGCTCAGCTATCGCCTGGCCGTGACGTCACGCAGCCTTGCCGCGCTGCTGGGTGGCTACCTGCTGGCGTCCGTGGCCAGCGTCTGCATTTCCCTGGTAGCGCCGCTGCCACGGGTCGATGCCACGCTCACCGGCCTGCTGCTGTCATTCGTTTTCTACCTGCTGGCGTTCATCTGGTGCTTTGCCTGCCGCAGCGCTTTGCGCGCCTGGCTGGGCGTACTGGCGCCAAGCGTGCTGCTGGGGGTGATCAGCGGGTTGGCTTACTGGATGAAAACCCCATGAAAGAAGGCTTCCGCCAGGCCATGGCCTGGCTGCACACCTGGACCGGCCTGATCTTCGGCTGGCTTTTGTTCGCCATCTTCCTCACTGGCACGCTGTCGTATTTCAAGGAAGAAATCACGCACTGGACGCAACCAGAAGTACGAAGCCATGCGCTGGACCCGAGCCATAGCCTGGAGGTGGCCCAGCGTTATCTGCAGGACAATGCAGGGCATTCGGGCACCTGGCTGATTCGTATGCCCAACGCACGCGAGGCCGCCTTGAACGTGGGTTATCGCGACCCAAATGGCGGGCCACGCGGTTTCGTCACCAAGACCCTTGATACCCAGACCGGGCAGCCGGTGGCGGCACGCGACAGTCGCGGTGGCGAGTTCTTCTACCGCTTCCACTTCCAGTTGCAGATGCCACACCCTTTCGGCCGATGGCTATCGACGTTGTGCGCCTTCATCATGCTGTTGGGGCTGGTCACCGGCATCATCACCCATAAGAAAATCTTCAAGGAGTTCTTCACTTTCCGCCCAGGCAAGGGCCAGCGCTCCTGGCTGGACGGGCACAACGCCATTGGCGTGCTGGTGCTGCCCTTCCACCTGATGATCAGCTACAGCAGCCTGGTGTTGTTCATGTACATGGTGATGCCGGCTGGCATCATGGCCAGCTACGGCAATGACACCGGCAAGTACTTCAACGAACTGTTCGGCCGTAACAATGCGCCCAAGGCGGCCCATGTGGCCGCGCCGCTGGTACCGTTGCCGAGCCTCTATGCCAAGGTGCAGGGCCTGCAACCGGGCGCGCGTATCGGCCGTATCCAGGTGGAAAATGCCGGCGACAGCAATGCCCGCGTTACCTTCACGCAATCGGCTGCCGACCACGTGGCTTACCGGCGTAGCGCCAACTGGACCTTCGATGGCGTCAGCGGTGTGCTGTTGAGCCAGGGCAAACCGGAGAGTGGGGCAATGATGACCGCCTTCAGCTTTGCCGGCCTGCACATGGGCAATTTCGCCGGGCCCTGGCTGCGCTGGCTGTACTTCTTCTTTGGCGTGGCCGGTACTGCGGTGATTGGCACCGGCCTGGTGATGTGGCTGGGCAAGCGCCAGCTCAAGCATGCCAGGAGCGAACGCCTGCCGGGTGAACTACGCCTGGTCGAGGTGCTCAATATCGCCAGCATGAGCGGCCTGTTGCTGGCCGTGGCGGGCTTCTTCTGGGCCAACCGCCTGATCCCGATGGGTGTCGAAGGCCGGGCCGACTGGGAGGTCAACGCCTTCTTCACCGCCTGGGGCCTGTCACTGGTGCACGCTGTGCTGCGTAGTGGGCGGCGGGCATGGGGCGAGCAACTGGCACTGGGCGCGCTGGCCTTCGCCTTGCTGCCGCTGCTTAACGGCCTGACCACCGGCCAGGGCCTGAACCATTCGCTACCTGCGGGTGACTGGGTCATGGCTGGTTTCGACCTGACAGCGCTGGGCACCGGCCTGTTCCTGGCCTGGATGGCCGGCAAGATGTTACACAGCCCGAAGGCTGTGGCCATGCGGGCCCCTCGTGCGGCAAGGAAGCCAAGCACTGAGACGGCGGAGGCGAGCTGATGCTGGGTAATGCACTGATCGCTTACGCCGGCTTCGTTGCCCTGTGCCTGGCCATGGAGAAGCACTTCGTCGACCTGCTCGGGCGCAAGCCGCGCCCCGGGCCGTTGCGCCTGTTGCGCAGTGCCGGTTGGCTGTTGCTGGTGCTGTCGCTGGTGCTCAGCGTGCACCTGCGGGGCTGGGCCCATGGCTTGGTGGAGTGGACCGCAGTGATGATGGCCGGGGTGACCCTGTGGGTGTTCGGCCTGCCATACCAGCCCCGCCTGTTGCTGGGCCTGGCCGCCGCCAGCGTGGTGCTGGGGCCGTTGCTGGCCGTGTTCGCCGAGTGACCAGGTGAGCGAACCGGGCGACATGATCGAGGCGGATGCCGAAAGCGGCGGCGGACGTGCGCGTTTCGTCCAGGTGTTCCAGGCCCAGCGGGCACGCATGGAAGCCCTGGTGAGCCGCCGGGTCGGCTGCCGGGCGACGGCATCGGACCTGGTCCAGGAGCTGTTCCTGCGCTTCTGGCGTCGCCCTGAGGTCAAGGTCGAGGCGCTGGATACCTACTTGCTGCGTTGCGCCGGGAACCTCGCCATCGACCACCTGCGCAGCGAAGGCAGCCGCGAGCGCGCAGCCGAAGCTGTGTTGCCGCTGGATGAAGCGGCCATGGCCCAGGCCCCGGAACAGGCCGTGGAGGTCGATCACGACTTGCAGCGCATCGACGCTGCCTTGCGCGCCTTGCCCGAGCGCACCCGGCAGATCTTCCTGCTCAACCGTATCCACGGCTGCAAGTACGGCGAGATCGCCAAGGCCATGCAACTGTCCCAGAGTGCGGTGGAAAAGCATATGATGCGCGCCCTCGAAGCGTGCAAGGCGAGTGTTGCCGAGCCCGCGTCCACCCCACGCCGGCCAGGGAGTGCCCGTCGATGAGCCGTTTACCGCCGATCACCGAGGCGCAGTCCCGTGCTGCACTTCAATGGCTCAGCCGCATCAACGAGCAGCCTGCGCAAGCCGAGGGCGCGGCGTTCAAGCGCTGGCTGCTGGCCGAACCTGGGCACCGTGAGGCCTACGCCCAGGCCCAGGCGCTGTGGCAGAACAGCGCCGCCCCGGCGGCGCGCCTGGCCGCTGAAGAACAGGCAAGCCTGCAACGTTACCTGGATGCGATGGCCAGGCCACCGACCAGGCACCCCTGGCGGCAGCGGGTCGCGGCGCTGGCGGTGGCTGCGTGCCTGGTACTGGCCGTGGGCGTTGCCGGTGGTTGGCACCCGGCCCTGTGGCTGCAGGACCTGCAGGCCGACTACAGCAGTGCTGGTCAAGTTCGCCAGGTGACCTTGGCCGACCAGTCGCAGGTGACGCTGGATGCGGGGAGCGCGATTGCAGTCGATTTTGTGCAGGGCGAGCGCCGCGTGCGGTTGTTGCATGGCGCGGCGTTTTTCCAGGTCACGCATACCGGCACGCCGTTCGTAGTGGAAGCTGCCGGTGGCGAGGTGCGCGTGCTTGGCACCCAGTTCGAAGTGCGCGAGCAGGTCGAGGGGGCCCAGGTCACTGTGAGCAGCGGGCGGGTGGCGGTGAGCCCGGCGCCGGGTGCAGCAGCGCGTGAACTGACGGCCAACCAGCAGGTGGCCTATGCTGCCGGCCAAGTCGGCGACACCCTGGCGGTGGATAGTGACAACCGCCTGGCCTGGCGCCAGGGCTGGCTGAATTACTACCAGGTGCCGCTGGCGCAGGTGGTCGAAGACTTGGGGCGCTACTACCCGGGGCGCATCCTGTTGCTCGAGGATGAGTTGGGGCAGCGCAAGGTCAGTGGCAGTTTCCCCGTGGCCGAGCCGTTGCTGGCGCTGGATTCGCTGGGCAAGGTGATGGGTTTTTCGCGGCAGACTGTGCTGGGGCGGTTGACCCTGATCCGGTAGTCGCCTGTGCGGGCCTCTTCGCGGGTGAACCCGCTCCCACAGGAAGGGCGCAAGTTTCAAATCCTGTGCAGTACCTGTGGGAGCGGGTTCACCCGCGAAGAGGCCCGCACAGGCAAAAATATTTTCAGATAGCGGGTGAGGTAACAGGACGTGGCATCCGTGTAATGAGTGGAAGTGCGATTCATTCGCAGTCATATCCCTCTCACAGGTCAGCGTCCATGAAGTTCACCCCGCGTTGCGTCCCTCTCTGGCTCGGCCTTTCCGCGCTCCCGGCATTCGCTGTCGCCCCCCTGGCCTGTGCCGCCGAGCAGCAGCAGGCGTATACCTTCGCCCAGCCGGCGCAACCCCTTGCCCAGGCACTCAGCGCCTTCAGCCGCACCACCGGCCAGAGCGTGGTCTACACCCTGGAACTGCCAGGTGTGCAGGCGCCGGCATTGAACGGCAGGTTCAGCGCCGAACAGGCCCTGCAACAGCTGCTGGGTACTACCGGGCTGGCCTGGCGCCGCGTCGATTCGCGCACGCTCACCCTCGAAGCGGTGGACACTTCCGGCGCCCTCAACCTGCAGGCCATCACCGTGACCTCGCAACTGGACGACTACAGCTATCAGCCCCCCGCTACCGCCTCGATCATGCGCGGGCAGGGCCCGAGCCAGGACATCCCCCAGGCCATCAATGTGGTACCGGTCCAGGTCATCCGTGACCAGGCCCCACGCAACCTTGATGACGCTCTGGCCAATGTCAGCGGCATCACCCAGGGCAACAATTTCGGTGGTACCTCCGATACCGTGATGAAGCGCGGCTTCGGCGACAACCGCGACGGCTCGATCATGCGCGATGGCATGCCCATCGTGCAGGGCCGCAGCCTCAACGCCAGCACCGAGCGGGTCGAAGTGCTCAAGGGCCCGGTCTCGCTGCTGTACGGCATCCAGGACCCGGGCGGGGTGATCAACGTGGTCAGCAAGCGCCCGCAACTCGAGCAGTACAACGCCCTGACCGTGCGCGGTTCTACCTACGGCAGCGGCAAGAACGGCAGCGGTGGCGGGTTCGACAGTACCGGCGCACTGGGCGACAGCAACTTCGCCTATCGGCTGATCGTCGACCACGAAGATGAGGACTACTGGCGCAACTACGGCGTGCACCGCGAATCGCTGGTAGCGCCGTCGCTGGCCTGGCTGGGCGAAGACACCCAGGTGGTGCTGGCCTACGAGCATCGCGAGTTTCTCTACCCCTTCGACCGTGGCACGGCGTTCGGCAACAACGGCCACCCGCTGGACATCCCAGCCACGCGGCGCCTGGACGAGCCCTTCAACGACATGGAAGGGCGCTCCGACCTTTACCGTCTGGAAGTCGACCACCAGCTGGCCGATGACTGGAAGCTGCACTTCGGCTACAGCTTCAACCGCGAAACCTATGATGCCAGCCAGGTGCGGGTGACCGGCGTGAATGAAAATAGCGGCACGCTGTCGCGCAGCATCGACGGCACCCACAACGCCATGAGCCGTGACCAGTTCGCCACCTTGAGCCTGGCCGGTAATGTGCAACTGGCCGGGATGCAGAACGACCTGCTGTTCGGCATTGATCACGAGGACCGCAAGATTTTCCGCGGTGACATGATCCGGCAGACCGCCCAATCCACCTTCAGCTATATGAACCCGGTCTACGGGCAGGAAGTGGAGGGCACCACTGTCAAAGCCAGTGACAGCGACCAGACCGACAAGCTGCGCACCGACGCGTTGTTCGTGCAGGACGCGCTGCACCTGGATGATCACTGGATCCTGGTGGCTGGTGCGCGCTTCCAGCAGTTCGACCAGTACGCTGGCCGTGGCCGCCCTTTCAAGGCCAACACCGACATCAATGGCCAGGCGTGGGTGCCGCATGCAGGTATCGTCTACAAGGTCGATGACCAACTGTCTTTTTATGGCAGCTATAGCGAGTCGTTCAAGCCCAACTCGACTATCGCGCCGCTGGTCGGCAATGTAGTGCTCGACTCGTCGGTGGCGCCGGAGGAGGGCAAATCGTGGGAACTGGGCGCCAAGCTCGACATGCCGGGCCGCCTGACAGGCACTCTGGCGTTGTTCGATATCACCAAGCGCAACGTACTGGTTTCCAACTTTGATACCAGTACTCGTGAAACGGTGTACAGCAATGCCGGGGAGGTCGGTTCACGGGGCGTTGAGCTGGACCTGACTGGCCAGCTGAGTGAGCGATGGAGCCTGATTGGCAGCTATGCCTACACCGATGCCAAGGTAACCAAGGACCCGGCCCTGCAGGGCAACCGCCTGCAGAACGTGGCCCGGCACAGTGGTTCGCTGTCGGCGGTGTATGACTATGGCAGCCTGTTCGGTGGCGACCGCTTGCGTCTCGGTGCCGGTGCAAGGTATGTCGGCGAGCGCGCGGGTAACTCGACCAACACCTTCGACCTGCCGTCCTATACCGTGGCCGATGCCTTTGCCAGCTACGAGACCAGGCTCGACGAGCACAAGGTGCTGCTGCAGCTGAACGTGAAGAACCTGTTCGACAAGGTTTACTACAGCTCGGCGGTGAACCAGTACTTTGTGGCCATTGGTGATGCGCGGCAGGTGAGCTTGTCCAGTACCTTCGAGTTCTAGGCCAGCCTGAACCGGCCTCTTCGCGGCTAAAGCCGCTCCCACAGGTACTGCACTGCCCTTGAGGGTGGCGCGATCCCTGTGGGAGCGGCTTTAGCCGCGAATGGCCGTACGGTATTCGCCTGGCGTTGCACCGACCGCCTGGCGGAACCGGTTGCTGAAATGGCTGGCACTGGCAAACCCGCACAACAGGGCAATCTCCCCCAGCGGCATCACCCCCAGCCGCAACAGCTGGCAGGCCCGATGCAGCCGTCGAGCCAGCAGGTACTGGTGCGGCGGCAGCCCGAAACTGGCGCGGAACATACGGGCAAAGTGGTATTCGGACAGGTTGCAGCGCAAGGCCAGTTCACCCAGGGTAATGGGCTGGTCCAGGTGCGCTTCGATGTAGTCGACCAGTTGCCGGCGCAGGCTCGGTGCCAGCCCGCCTTTCAGGCGCAGGCCCTGGCGCAGCCCGACCTGGTTGAGCAGCGCATGGTCGACGATCTCGTGCGCCAGGCTGCTGGCCAGCAGGCGTTCGCCAGGTTCATCCCAGTCCAGGGTTATCAGCTGGCGAAAGCGCTTGGCTTGCTGCGGGTCGTCGAGAAAGGTCGCTTCCTGCAGTTGCAGCTCACGGGGTTCACGATCGAGCAGGCGCACGCAGCCCAGGGCGAACTGCGTTTCGCTGACATACAGGTGCGCCAGGCGTATCGCACCATTGACCACCCAGTTCGATTCCTGTCCGGCTGGCATCACGCACAGCTTGTCGGGCGCCCCTTTGTCGCCGGGGCGCTGGCGGCGAAAGGTGCCAGTGCCGTCGGCGATGTAGCACGACAGGGTGTGATGGCTCGGTGCCTGGTAGTCGCGGGCATCGTCGCGGTTGCTCCACAACGCCGCCGCCAGCCCGTCGCCCAGGTGCGCGCTCAGCTCCAGCCGGGCGTGGGGCGAGGCGTGCATGGCGTTGAACACTTGCAGCTGGGTGAGTGGCGTCATGGGCGGTTCCTCTTGCCTGCCATCCTACTGCGCCTTGGGCAGGCTTACAGCAACCCGCGGGACAAATGCGCAAGTTTGTGCAAGCGCGTGGGTGTTCGACAGGAGAACACTGAGATGCCTCGGCGAGGGCTGCGCCCTCGATTCGCGGGTGAACCCGCTCCTACCGGGACCGCGCCAGCCTCGAGAGCAGCGCGGTCCTTGTGGGAGCGGCTTTGGCCGCGAAGCGCCGGGCACCGATCTTGAAAGGCCCAAGGAACCGTCGCCATGAACCTGTCACTCTACCTGCTAACCGTCCTGATCTGGGGCACCACCTGGATCGCCTTGAAACTCCAACTGGGCGTGGTCGCCATTCCGGTCTCGATCGTCTACCGCTTCGCCCTGGCCGGGCTGATCCTGTTCGCCTTCCTGCTGCTCACCCGCCGCCTGCAGCCAATGAACCGGCGTGGCCACCAGATCTGCCTGGCCCAGGGCTTGTGCCTGTTCTGTGTCAACTTCATCTGCTTCCTCAGCGCCAGCCAGTGGATTGCCAGCGGCCTGATCGCCGTGGTGTTCTCCACCGCCACCCTGTGGAACGCACTCAACGCGCGGATCTTCTTCGGCCAGAAGATCGCCAGCAACGTGCTCGGCGGCGGCGCCTTGGGGCTACTTGGCCTGGGGCTGCTGTTCTGGCCCGAGCTGTCCCACCACGCGGCCAGCCGCGAAACCCTGTACGGCCTTGGCCTGGCCCTGCTCGGCACGCTGTGCTTCTCGGCCGGCAACATGCTGTCGAGCATGCAGCAGAAGGCCGGGCTCAAACCCATGACCACCAATGCCTGGGGAATGGTCTACGGGGCGGTGATGCTGGCGGTGTTCTGCGTGGTCAGCGGTGTGCCATTCAGCATGGAGTGGAACGTGCGGTACATAGGCTCGTTGCTGTACCTGGTGGTGCCGGGCTCGGTGATCGCCTTTACCGCCTACCTGACCCTGGTCGGGCGCATGGGGCCGGAGCGGGCAGCGTACTGCACGGTGCTGTTCCCGTTGGTGGCGCTGAATGTGTCGGCGGTGGCCGAGGGGTATCAGTGGACAGCGCCGGCCTTGTTGGGGCTGGTGGCGGTGATGGCGGGGAATGTGCTGGTGTTTCGCAAGCCGAAGGGCCGGGTCATTGAGGCCGCTGCGGTAGCGAAGTGAAGCGTACATAGTCTGCACCGGCCCCCTCTTGAGCTTGTCGAGAAGAGCCCGGTGCAGGAGGTTCCAATAGAAGACCGTTCCAGATCCTGCGACTTCGTGCCATGAACGCTGGCAGCGAGAATATCTAGTCAGCTTCAACGGTGATTAGTGAATACCCCCAAAAGTCATCATTACTCTTGTCGTTGGCAAGAATGACTGTAGTTAAAGGGTTGTCGCCAGAGCTATAGTACTCGCCATTTTTTGGGTCCACGCGACCGTTACCGGTCAATGTATACCACTCCGTACTTTCCAGAGGGATTTCTACCCATCCTTCCAATTTTCTGTTTCTGTAAACTCGCAGCAGTTTCTGATTGTTGGAGGCTTCTAGTTCAATCTTGTACGAATTCGAAGTGAGATTGGTTGTTAGTATGGTCGCACTGTAGTACTTCCCATCTTTGAAAGCTGTCACGATGTCCTTTTTGAAATACGAAAGGATATCGTCAGATTCTCCGGGAATTATTTCATCTGGGGAAGTATAAATAGCATTTGCTCCCTCCTCTTTTAGTGTTCCCAGTTTTTCTCCTTCTAGCTCCCAGCGCAAGGGGGTATTCAAGGATGACTTAAGTGTGAAGCTTTGTCTCAGAGGGAGAATTAGAAAATTTGGCTTGATAGTGTCGATGGTGATTTTCATCATGCGCCTCCATGTGTTGAGGCGTTATTGTTCTATCGGTCCGCTAAAAAATGAAACTGGCAATTTTATCAGTTGTAAAACGACTTCAGATGCTTTCCTGCCGCTGATAGAGGGGCAATTTTTGACTTTGAGCTTTGTTCGCGGCGCTTACTGTGTTTAGACAGGTCGCGCCGTAAAGGTTACATGGCACTTTTGAAAAGAAGTGAATCTGAAGCTGTCAATTCCTCCACACCTGCGGGTTCACCAGGTCCCGCGGCCGCTCACCCAGCAGCGCCGCGCGCAGGTTGTCGATTGCCCGGTTGGCCATGGCCTCGCGGGTTTCGGCAGTGGCCGAGCCAATGTGCGGCAAGGTCAGGGCATTGGGCAGCTTGAACAGCGGCGAATCGCTCAGCGGTTCTTTTTCGTACACATCCAGGCCCGCACCGCGAATGGTGCCGTTCTGCAGTGCCTCGATCAGCGCCGCCTCGTCCACCACCGGCCCGCGGGCGATGTTGATCAGGAACGCGCTCGGCTTCATCAGTTGCAACTCACGCGCACCGATCAGCTTGCGGGTGGCATCGGACAACGGCACAACGATGCAGACGAAGTCGGCCTCGGCCAGCAGTTGCTCCAGGCTGCGGAACTGTGCGCCCAGCTCTTGCTCCAGTGCGGTCTTGCGACTGTTGCCGGAATAGATCACCGGCATGTTGAAACCGAACCGGCCGCGACGGGCAATGGCGGCACCGATGTTGCCCATGCCGACGATGCCCAAGGTCTTGCCGTGCACATCGCTGCCGAAGTGGGCCGGGCCTACGGTAGCTTGCCAGTTGCCGGCCTTGGTCCAGGCATCCAGCTCGGCGGTGCGGCGGGCGCAGCCCATGATCAGCGAAAAGCCCAGGTCGGCGGTGCTTTCGGTCAGCACGTCGGGGGTGTTGGTCAGGGCGATGCCGCGTTCGTTGAAGTAGTCCAGGTCGTAGTTGTCGTAGCCGACCGACACGCTGGATACCACCTCCAGCCTGGTCGCCCCTTCGAGTTGCGCCCGGCCGAGCTTGCGGCCAACGCCGATCAGGCCATGGGCCTCGGGCAGGGCTTCGTTGAACTGGGCATTGATGTCGCCGAGCTTGGGGTTCGGCACGATCACGTTGAAGTCTTGCTGCAGGCGTTCGGCCATGGCCGGGGTGATACGGCTGAAGGCCAGGACGGTCTTTTTCATCGGGCAACTTCTCTGCAAGGCGTGGGACGGTGGGGGCTTCTTCGCGGGCACGCCCGCTCCCACAGGTACCGCACAGATTGAAGGCCTGTGCATTACCTGTGGGAGCGGGCGTGCCCGCGAATGGCCTGACAATGGTTAGCAACCTACCATTGTCCGCCCCCGCAATGCAGCAGCTTTTTAGTTGGCAATCATCACCTGATGGGTTTTCAGGTCTGCCTCATGGGCTGCCAGAATCTCCGGCAGCGAGTTGCGCAGGTACTCGACCCAGGTCTTGATCTTGGCATCCAGGTACTGCCGCGACGGGTAGATGGCGTACAGGTTCAGCTCCTGCAGCCGGTACTCGGGCAGCACCCGTACCAGGCTGCCATCGCGCAGGCCGTCGATGGCCGAATAGATTGGCAGCACGCCCACGCCCATGCCGCTGCGGATGGCGGTCTTCATGGCATCGGCAGTATTGACCATGAACGGCGAGCTGGTGATGTTGACCATTTCCTGGCCTTCCGGCCCGTCGAACAGCCATTTTTCCAACGGGATCACCGGGCTGACCATGCGCAGGCAGGCGTGCTTGAGCAGGTCGGCAGGCTTGTGCGCCACGCCGTGGCGGGCGATGTAGGCGGGCGAGGCGCAGACGATGCTGTAGGTGATGCCCAGGCGCTGGGACACGAACCCCGAGTCGGGCAGTTCGGTGGCCAGCACGATGGACACGTCATAGCCCTCGTCGAGCAGGTCAGGCACGCGGTTGGCCATGGTCAGGTCGAAGGTCACGTCCGGGTGCGATTCGCGGTAGCGGGCGATGGCGTCGACCACGAAGTGCTGACCGACCCCGGTCATCGAGTGCACCTTCAACTGCCCGGCCGGGCGGGCATGGGCGTCGCTGGCCTCGGCTTCGGCTTCTTCGACATAGGTAAGAATCTGTTCGCAACGCATCAGGTAGCGCTTGCCGGCTTCGGTCAGCGCAATGCGGCGGGTGGTGCGGTTGAGCAGCCTTGTTTGCAGATGGGCTTCCAGGTTGGAGACCGCCCGCGACACGTTCGCGGTGGTCGTATCCAGTTGCCCGGCGGCAGCGGTAAAGCTGCCGAGTTGGGCTACGCAACTGAAAGCACGCATGTTTTGCAGGGTGTCCATGGGTCACTCTCGATGTAGAGGACAAAATTGTGTCACGAAGTAACGTAAAAGAGATGAAAAGTTGCCTTCGACCAAAGGCGGATTATCGCTGTTTTGGTAACAAAGATTCGCAGGAATCCACGCTTATCGCCAGTGCTGCCGCCCCCTAGAATTGCCCGGCCCCTTCACCTCTTCCTCGGGAAATCGCAGCTGTGCCGCGTCGCATCATCAGAACGCTCAATGCGTTCAGTGCCTGTGCCCTTGCCCTCACCTTGAGCGGCTGTATCGGAACCTGGGGCATTGCCCCGCAAAGCAAGACGCTGCAAGCCAATACCCTGACCACCGACGCGGCCATACGCGAAGCCGCGACCGACGCCCACTGGCCCGACCAGCAGTGGTGGCACGCCTATGGCGACCCACAACTGGACCGCTGGGTTGCCCTGGCCGTGGCCGGCAGCCCGAGCCTGGCCATGGCTGCGGCGCGGGTGCGCGAAGCCAAGGCCATGGCCGGCGTGGTCGAGTCGGCGGAAAAACTCCAGGGCAACGGCCAGGCCACGCTCAAGCGCCACAACTGGCCTGAAGACCAGTTCTATGGCCCGGGCGCGCTGTCCGGCGCCAATACCTGGGACAACAACGCCGCCATTGGCTTCAGCTATGCGCTCGACCTGTGGGGCCGCGAACGCAACGCCAGCGAGCAGGCCGTGGACCAGGCGCACATGAGCGTGGCCGAAGCCCGCCAGGCGCAGCTGGAGCTGCAGAACAACGTGGTGCGCGCCTACATCCAGCTGAGCCTGCACTTCGCCCAGCGCGATATCGTCAAGGCCGAGCTGGAACAGCAGGAGCAGATCCTGGCCCTGGCCAAGCGCCGCCTGGATGCCGGCATCGGCACTCACTTCGAAGTCAGCCAGGCCGAAGCACCGTTGCCGGAAACCCACCGCCAGCTCGACAGCCTGGACGAAGAAATTGCCCTGGCCCGCAACCAGCTGGCCGCCCTGGCCGGCAAGGGCCCGGGGGAGGGCGCGCAGTTGCAGCGCCCGAGCCTGGCCCTGGCCGCGCCGCTGAGGCTGCCGTCGAACCTGCCGGCCGAACTGGTCGGCCAGCGCCCCGACGTGGTCGCCAGCCGTTGGCAGGTAGCCGCCCAGGCGCGGGGCATCGATGTCGCTCACGCCGGCTTCTTCCCCAACGTCGACCTGGTCGGCAGCCTTGGCTTCATGGCAACCGGTGGTGGCCCGCTGGAATTCCTCACCGGGCGCAAGTTCAACTACAACGTTGGCCCGGCCATCAGCTTGCCGATCTTCGACGGTGGCCGCCTGCGCTCGCAGCTGGGCGTGGCCTCGGCGGGCTATGACGTGGCCGTGGCGCGCTACAACCAGACCGTGGTCGGTGCGCTGAAGAACATCTCCGACCAGCTGATTCGCCGTGAGTCGATGAAAGAGCAGTCGCACTTCGCCGCCGAGTCGGTAGCGGCCGCGCAGAAAACCTACGACATTGCCATGGTCGCCTTCCAGCGTGGCCTTACCGACTACCTCAACGTGCTCAACGCCCAGACCTTGCTGTTCCGCCAGCAGCAGGTGCAACAGCAGGTGCAGGCTGCCCGCCTGATTGCCCATGCCGAGCTGGTCACCGCCCTGGGCGGTGGCTTGCAGGCTGGTCAGGATGTGCCGAAAGAGGAGCGCCAGGCCGCACCGAAAACCCCGGCCACCCTGGCCATTCTCGACAAGAAGCCGGATAACGCCGAATGAGCACTTCCAGTTTGCCCGTGCGCTGGCTGCAGAGCCTGGAATGGCGCCGGGGCTTCTTTGCCTGGGCGCGCACCGACGGGGTGACCTGGGTGTACATCTTCAAGGTGCTGGCCGCTGCGTTCATCACCCTGTGGCTGGCCATGCGCCTGGAGCTGCCGCAACCGCGCACGGCGATGATCACCGTGTTCATCGTCATGCAGCCGCAAAGCGGGCATGTGTTCGCCAAGAGCTTCTACCGGGTGCTCGGCACCCTGGCCGGCTCGGCGATGATGGTGGCGCTGATCGCCATATTCCCGCAGAACACCGAGCTGTTCCTGCCCAGCCTGGCCCTGTGGGTAGGCCTGTGTTCGGCCGGTGCCATGCGCTACCGCACCTTCCGCGCTTATGGCTTCGTGCTGGCCGGCTACACCGCGGCGATGATCGGCCTGCCGGTGCTTGAGCACCCTGACCAGGCTTTCATGGCGGCGGTATGGCGGGTGCTGGAAATCGCCCTGGGCATTCTGGTGTCGACCTTCGTCAGCGCCGCGATCCTGCCGCAGTCGGCCAGTGCCGCCATGCGCAACGCCCTGTACCAGCGCTTTGGCGTGTTCGCCGGGGTGGTGGTCGAGGCCCTGCGCGGCGAAAGCCAGCGGGACCGCTTCGAGAGCAGCAACGTGCGCTTCGTCGCTGAAGCAGTGGGCCTCGAGAGCCTGCGCAACGTCACCGCCTTCGAAGACCCGCACATGCGCCGGCGCTCTGGTCGCCTGGTGCGCATGAACAGCGAGTTCATGGCCATCACCACGCGCTTCAATGCCCTGCACCGTTTGCTGGAACGCCTTCGCGCCCGCGGCCCGCTGCAGATCGTCGGCGCCATCGAGCCAGGCCTGAACACCCTGGTGGAGCTGTTGCAGCCTTACGTGGGCCGGGCGCTGACCGACGCCGATGCGCTGCGCCTGACCCTGGAGCTGGCCGCCTACAAGGAAGGCTTGCAGGCACAGGTGCGCGGCTTGCGCGCCGAGTACCTGGCAACCGAGCCGAGCGAGTCCGACCTGCTCGACTTCCATACTGCCTTCGAGCTGCTCTACCGCTTCGTCGACGAGATGTACAGTTATGCCGAAACCCATGCCTCGCTGGCAGCGCACCGGCACGAACGCGAGCAGTGGGATGAGCCCTACGTGGCGCAGACCAGCTGGCTGGTATCGTTGGCCGCCGGTGTGCGCGCCTCGGCGGTGCTGTTGTTGCTGGGCAGCTACTGGCTGCTCAGCGACTGGCCCAGCGGCGCCATGATGACCCTGATCGCCTCCGTCACCGTGGGCCTGTCTGCGGCCTCGCCGAACCCCAAGCGCATGTCGTTCCAGATGGCCTGCGGCACGGCGATTGGTGCCTTCGTCGGCTTCTTCGAAACCTTCTTTGTGTTCCCCTGGATCGACGGTTTCCCGCTGCTGTGCATGGTCCTGGCACCGGTGTTCGTACTGGGCGCGTTCCTCTCGTCACGGCCGGCCTATGCCGGCTACGGCATCGGCCTGCTGGTGTTCTTCGCCATCGGCTCGGTGCCGAACAACCTCACCGTGTATGACCCGTACACCTTCATCAACGACTACATCGGCATGGTCATCGGCATGTTCGTCTGTGCCGCTGCCGGGGCGATCATCCTGCCGCCCAACAGCCGCTGGCTGTGGAGCCGCCTGGAGCAGGAACTGCGCGAGCAGGTGCTGTTCGCCATCAGCGGGCGCCTGCGCGGCCTGGGTTCAGCCTTCGAAAGCCGCACCCGTGACCTGCTGCACCAGGCCTATGGCCTGGCAGCCGGCAAGCCGCAGGTACAGAGCCAGTTGATGGGCTGGATGTTCACCGTGCTGGAAATCGGCCATGCCATCATCGAGCTGCGCAAGGAGCAGGCCCGCGCACCGGTGCACCCGGCCTACGCCGAGTCGCAGCCCTGGCGCCAGGCGATCCGCGTGATGGGCCGTGCCCTGGCCCGGTTGTTCCTTCAGCCCAGCGCCAGCAACCACGAACGCGCGCTGGTGGCAGTGGACCACGCCATCGCCCGCGTGCAGGCCACCGACGAGCCCTTCGCCCGCCACTTCGACACTTCGGTGCTGCGCCGCGCGCAAAGCTACCTGCACTTCATCCGATCTTCCCTGCTCGACCCACAGTCGCCGTTGGCACCGGCGAAAGGACTGCACGATGCTCCGTGAAACCATGCCCCGTGAAATCGCCTTCCATGGCGTGTACATGCCCACCATGACCTTGATGTTCCTGTTCGCCCTGGGCCTGGCCTGGGGGCTGGACCGGTACATTGCCAGCCATGATGGCTACCGCTTCTTCTGGCACCCGGCGCTGCTGCGCCTGAGCCTGTTCGTCTGCCTATTCGGCGCCCTGGCGCTGTCGCTCTACTGGTGAGAATCCTTCGATGAAAAAGTTCTTCAGCCTGATCGCCACCCTGTTGGTGCTTGCCGCTGCCGTGGTGATCGGTCGCCAGTTGTGGCTGCACTACATGACCACGCCTTGGACTCGCGACGGCCGTGTGCGTGCCGACATCATCAACGTCGCTGCCGACGTGCCTGGTTATGTGGTGGATGTGCCGGTCAAGGACAACCAGCGGGTGAAGAAGGGCGACCTGCTGATCCAGATCGACCCCGAGCATTACCAATTGGCGGTCGACCAGGCCAAGGCGCAGGTTGCATCGCGCAAGGCCACCTGGGAGATGCGCAAGGTCAACGCCAAGCGCCGTGCCGACATGGACAACCTGGTGATTTCCAAGGAAAACCGCGATGACGCCAGCAACATCGCCAACTCCGCCCAGGCGGACTACCAGCAGGCCCTTGCCGAGCTGGCTGCCGCCGAACTGAACCTCAAGCGCACCCATATCGTGGCCACGGTGGACGGCTACGTGACCAACCTGAATATCCACAAGGGTGACTATGCGCGTACCGGTGAAGCGGTGATGGCGGTGGTCGACGAGAATTCGTTCTGGGTATACGGGTTCTTCGAGGAGACCAAGCTGCCGCATGTGAAGGTGGGTGACCAGGCCGAGCTGCAGATGATGAGCGGCGAGCGCATCAAGGGCCACGTGGAGAGCATCGCCCGCGGCATCTACGACCGCGACAACCCACAAAGCCGCGAGTTGATCGCCGATGTGAACCCGACCTTCAACTGGGTGCGGCTGGCGCAGCGGGTGCCGGTGCGCATTCATATCGATGAAGTGCCGGACGGGTTTTTGCTGGCGGCGGGTACGACTTGTACGGTGGTGGTGAAGCCGAGCGAGGGCTGAGCCGGGGTGAGGTGGTGCAGCTACTGGCCTCTTCGCGGGCTTGCCCGCTCCCACAAGTGGTGCGCTGCTCTTGGGGCTGGCGCAAATCCTGTGGGAGCGGCGCAGTTAGCTTGCTGCCCCCACCAACACTGGTACCCTCACCCGATCAATCACCTTCGCGCTGATCGACGGGTCCAGCATCCGCCCCAGCCGCGACAGGTGGCGGTGGCCCATGATGATCAGTTCACAATCCAGTTCCTGCGCCTTGGCCACGATCGCCTCGACCGGCTGCCCGGCCACCATGCAGCCCCGGCTGGCGAAGCCGGCTTGCTGCAACTCGCGCACCGCCTCGGCCACGGCCTGGTCGGCCTGGTGCTGCTCTTCGCAGGCGGCGGGGTATTCTTCCAGTTCTTCTGCGGTGTAAGGCGCGGGTTGGTCGTGGACGGCGAAGGTAGAGTCGATGGCCAGCAGCACGTGCAGTTCGTGGTCGTCGGGGCGGCAGTAGCGGCGGGCGAGGGTGAGCAGGGCAGTGGATGCAGGGGAGGCGTCGATGGCGATCAGAACGGGGCTGGGCATGTGGAATCCTTGTTTCAGGCTGGCTAAGGGGTTGTCTGTTCTGGCCTCTTCGCGGGTAAACCCGCTCCCACAGGTGCGCCACAGTATTCAAAGCCTGTGCAGTCACTGTGGGAGCGGGTTCACCCGCGAAGAGGCCGAACCTGCCATTCCTCATTCTTGGCTCAATCCACCCTCAGGATAAATGCCCCACCACGCATGAGCGCATTGCGTCTGGTGCAATCCAGCAACCTGCTACCATCGCCATTCCCCACAGCTGTAACGGAAAACGGCCATGCAACTCCCGGACATGAACCTGCTCGTCGCCCTCGATGCCCTGCTCGACGAAGGCAGCGTGGTCGGCGCGGCGCAGCGCATGAACCTCAGCCCGGCGGCGATGAGCCGGACCCTGGGGCGTATCCGCGATGCGTTGGGTGACCCGATCCTGGTGCGCGCCGGTCGCGGCTTGGTGCCGACGCCGCGGGCGCTGGCCCTGCGCGAGCAGGTGGCGGCGTTGGTGGAGCAGGCCGGCGAGGTGTTCCGCAGTGGCGACGAGGTCGACCTGCCCAAGCTTGACCGGGCCTTCAACATCCGCACCAACGACCTGTTCATCGCCCTGTACGGCGCCCAGTTGCTGCGGCGCATGCACGAACAGGCACCGCGCACGGTGCTGCGCTTCGTGCCGGAAAGCCCCGGCGGCGATGACGACAGCGTGCTGCGCGACGGGCGTACCGACCTGATCATCAGCTCGACCGTGGACCTGGGGCCGGAGATCAAGGTACAGAGCCTGTTCCAGACCTACTATGTGGGCCTGGCGCGGCGCGACCACCCGATCTTCGAGCAGCCGATCACGGCGCACAGCTTTGCCAGTTATCCACAGATCAGCGTGTCACGCCGTGGACGGGCCAATGGGCCGATCGATGTGGAACTGGCCAACTTCAAGGTGCAACGGCGGGTGGCGCTGATTACCCCGAGCTTTCACTCGGCGCTGTTCTCGCTGCCGGATTCCGACCTGATCCTGCCGATGCCGGCCAACATCCTCAACAGCGTGCACAAGCTAGGGCTGCCGCTGCGCTCGTTCGAGATCCCGGTGCCGCTAGAGCGGGTCAACGTGCTGCAGGCATGGCACCCACGGTTTCACAATGACCCCGCGCATCGGTGGTTGCGGCAGACCCTGAAGGCTTGCTGCAGTGTCGACCCTTGAGTGATGTTCTGCCTGGGCCGGCCTTTTCGCGGGTGAACCCGCTCCCACAGGTACAACACACCTCTCAAGGCCTGTGATGTCCCTGTGGGAGCGGGTTCACCCGCGAAGCAGGCGACTGGGTTTTGAAGTGGATTGCGCCTGACGCAACATAAACCTACCGATAAGTCAGTTTTCGTCAGCATTCGACCTTCTTAGACTTGCTCCAGTCGCAAATTTGTTGCTGGAGATGTCTGCCCATGAGTTCCCTGTCCGCCCCGTCTGCCGTGATTGCCGCCGCCCCCGCGCCGGCCGCGCCTGCGCAGACTGCGTTCGGCCTGCAGGTAGTGGTCGGGCTGTTCGGTGTGCTGCTGGCCGTGTTGTGCGCGGGCCTCAACGAGTCGGTGACCAAGATCTCCCTGGCCGATATCCGTGGGGCCATGGGCATCGGTGCCGACGAAGGCGCCTGGCTGCTGGCGGTCTACAGCGCCGCCTCGGTTTCGGCCATGGCCTTCGCGCCATGGCTGGCCACCACGTTCTCGCTGCGGCGCTTCACCATGAGCGCGATCGGTCTGTTCGCCGTGCTCGGCCTGCTGCAACCGTTCGCCCCCAACCTGCACAGCCTGATGCTGCTGCGTGTGCTCCAGGGCTTCGCCTCTGGTGCCTTGCCGCCGATGTTGATGAGCGTGGCCCTGCGCTTCCTGCCACCGGGCATCAAGGTCTATGGCCTGGCCTGCTATGCCCTCACCGCCACCTTCGGCCCCAACCTCGGCACGCCGCTGGCAGGGCTGTGGACTGAATACGTCGGTTGGCAGTGGGCGTTCTGGCAGATCATCCTGCCCTCGGCGCTGGCCATGTTCTGCGTCGGTTGGGGCCTGCCGCAGGACCCGCTGCGCCTGGAGCGCTTCAAGCAGTTCGACTGGCGCGGCGTGCTGCTCGGCCTGCCCGCCATCAGCTGCATCGTGCTGGGCCTGTCGCTGGGTGACCGCTGGGGCTGGTTCGATTCGCCGCTGATCTGCTGGCTGCTCGGCGGTGGCCTGCTGTTGCTGGTGCTGTTCATGTACAACGAATGGTCCGAGCCGTTGCCATTCTTCCAGTTGCGCATGCTGTCGCGGCGCAACCTGAGTTTCGCTCTGGTGACCCTGGCCGGTGTGCTGATCGTGCTCTCGGGCGTCGGCAGCATTCCGTCGGCCTATCTGGCGCAGATTCAGGGCTACCGCCCGGCGCAGACCAGCCCGCTGATGATGCTGGTGGCCATGCCGCAGCTGGTCGCCCTGCCGTTGACGGCGGCGCTGTGCAATATCCGCGCAGTGGACTGCCGCTGGGTGCTGGGGATCGGCCTGGCGATGCTGGCGGTGTCCTGTGTCGGCAGCAGCCTGCTGACCAGCGAGTGGATCCGGGGTGACTTCTACCCGTTCTACCTGCTGCAGGTGCTCGGCCAGCCAATGGCAGTGCTGCCGCTGCTGATGCTGTCCACCAACGGCATGACCCCACAGGAAGGCCCGTTCGCCTCCAGCTGGTTCAACACTGTCAAAGGCCTGGCCGCAGTGATCGCCGGTGGCCTGCTGGACGCCTTGGGCACCCTGCGCCGGCACTTTCATTCCAACCACCTGGTGGACAGCCTTGGCAACGCCCCGCTGGTCGACGGTAACGCAGCCGGCCTGGCCAGGCGCATCCACGACCAGGCGCTGGTGCTGACCTCGGCCGACCTCTACCTGGTCATGGCCTGCATTGCCGTGGCCCTGATCTGCCTGATTCCTTTCGTGCCTACCCGGGTCTATCCGCCGCGCGCGGTGGCCTGAACCCTGGATGAATTCGAGAACCACTTAAATGACCAACAACCGCAAAACCCTGTTCATCGGCTCGGTGCTTGCCGTGGCCGTCCTGGCTGCCATCGTCGGCCCGTGGATGTTTGGCAGCGACCACCGCCAGAGCACCAATGACGCGTATGTTGTCGCCGACTACACCGTGGTCGCGCCCAAGATCGCCGGCTTCATCAAGGACGTGCTGGTGGAGGACAACCAGCAGGTCAAGGCCGGCCAGTTGCTGGCTACCATCGATGCCCGTGACTACCAGGCCGCGCTGGATGCTGCGCAGGCGCAGTTGCTGGTGGCCCAGGCGCAAAGCGCCGATGCCCGTGCCACCCTCGAGCGCCAGGCGTCGCTGATTGCCCAGGCTGAGGCTGCAGTGAAAGCGGCCCAGGCCGAAGCTGCGTTCGCCGACCATGAGGTCAACCGCTACAGCCGCCTGGCCGAGCAAGGTGCCGGCACCGTGCAGAACGCCCAGCAGGCACGCAGCGGGGTCGACCAGGCCCGCGCACGCCTGGCCAATGCCCAGGCGGCACTGGTAGCGGCGCGCAAGCAGGTGGATATCCTTACCGCCCAGGTGGCCAGTGCCGACGGCCAGCTGAAGCGGGCCGAGGCAGGGCTGGAAAAGGCCCAGCTCGATCTGTCCTACACCCGCATCACCGCGCCGGTGGACGGCATGGTCGGCGAGCGTGCCTTGCGTGTCGGTGCCTACGTCAACCCGGGCGCCCGCCTGCTGTCGGTGGTGCCGTTGCAGCAGGCCTACGTGGTCGGCAACTTCCAGGAAACCCAGCTGACCCACGTACAGCCTGGCCAGGCCGTGAGCATCAGCGTCGACACCTTTGCCGGTGAGAAGCTGCAAGGCCATGTGGAAAGCATCGCCCCGGCCACCGGCGTGACCTTCGCTGCGGTCAAGCCGGACAACGCTACCGGCAACTTCACCAAGGTGGTGCAGCGCATCCCGGTGAAGATCGTTTTCGATGACGGCCAGCCGCTGCTTGCCCGCCTGCGCGTGGGCATGTCGGTGGAAGCGACCATCGACACCCGTGGTGACAAGCTGGACGGCAAAGAGGTAAGTGCACGATGAAAGCGGCATTACGCTTGAGCCCGTTGCTGCTGGCCGTATTGATGGCCGGCTGCACCTTGGGCCCTGACTTCCAGCGCCCTGACAGCCAGGCCCCGCAACAGTGGGCGCCGCTGCAAGGCGAGGCGGCGGCCAGCCAGCCGCAGGCCGAACCGCTGGAACTGCGCTGGTGGGAGAGCTTTCACGACGCCGGCCTGAGTGCCTTGATCCAACGCGTTGCCGAGCGCAATCTCGACCTGCAGATGGCCAGCGCCCGCCTGCTGCAAAGCCGCGCCCTGCGCAGCACCGTGGCTGCCGACGAAGTACCGTCGGTGGATGTGAACGCTGGCTACAGCCGCTCGCGCAACAGTGCCGAAGGCCTGAGTGACCCGTCCGGCAAGGCGGGCAAGGAAGCCTTCAACCTCTGGCAGGGTGACCTTGTGGCCGGCTGGGAGCTGGACCTGTGGGGCCGTGTGCGGCGCCAGGTCGAGGCTGCCGATGCCACGGTCGAAGTGGCCGAGAACGACCGCCGCGGCGTGCTGTTGGCATTGCTTTCGGAAACCGCAGGCAACTATATCCAGCTGCGCGCTGTGCAGCACACCATCGATGTGACCCGCGACAACCTCAAGGTCGCCCAGCACAGCCTGAAGTTGTCCGAGAACCGCCAGGCCGAAGGTGTCGCCACGCGCCTGGACGTGGCTCAGGCCAGTGCCCAGGTCGCCTCGATCGAGTCGCGCCTGCCTAGCCTGGAAGCGCGGCGCGACGACTTGATCAACGCCCTCAGCCTGCTTGCCGCCGAACCGCCGCGCAGCCTGCAGGCCGAGTTGCTGCAGGGCGGCGAACTGCCTGCGCCGCAGCAGAAGTTCGCCATTGGCCTGCCGTCCGAACTGGCCGAACGCCGCCCGGACATTCGCCAGGCCGAGGCTCGTTTGCATGCTGCCACCGCCAGCATTGGCGTGGCCAAGGCCGACTTCTACCCCAGCATCCGGCTGTCGGGCAGTGTCGGGTTCCAGGCCATGCAGCTGTCCGATTTCGGCGCCTGGGATTCACGCCGCTTCGCCTTCGGGCCGCAGCTGTCGCTGCCGATCTTCGAGGGTGGCCGGCTCAAGGGCACCTTGGAGCTGCGCGAGGCGCAGCAGCAGGAAGCGGCGCTGAACTACCGCAAGGTGGTGCTGGGTGCCTGGCATGAAATCGACGATGTGCTACGCCTGTACAACGCCAGCCAGCTGCGCCGCGACCACTTGGCCGAGGCGGTGCGGCAGAACCGCATCGCCCTGGAAACTGCCCAGCGCCAGTATGTGGAAGGGGCGGTGGACTTTCTCAATGTGCTGACGGTGCAGGGGGCTTTGCTGGCCAGCGAGGAGCAGTGGATCGACAGTTCTGCGGCGGTGTCGCAGGCGCTGGTGGGGTTGTACAAGGCCCTGGGTGGTGGCTGGCAGGCGTTTGATGAGCAGCCTGTGAAGAAAGTGTGATTTTTTGGGGCTGCAAAGCAGCCCCGGCAATTGTCATGATTACCGAGGAGGCACAGATGCACATTTCCCTGAACGGCAAGCGCGCCATCGTCAGCGGCTCCACCGCCGGCATCGGCCTGGCCATCGCCATCGGCCTGGCCGAGGCGGGGGCCGAAGTGGTCCTCAACGGTCGCACCCAGGCCCGGGTCGACGAAGCCCTCAAAGTTGTGCGCGAGCGCCTGCCGCAGTCGCGCATCATCGGCATCGCTGCCGACCTGGGCACCCAGGCCGGTGCGCAGACGCTTTTCAAGCAGGTGCCGCACACCGACATCCTGGTCAACAACCTGGGCATCTTCGAGCCCAAGCCGTTCTTCGAGATCGAGGATGAGGACTGGCAGCGTTTCTTCGACGTCAATGTGCTCAGTGCCGTTCGCCTGTCGCGCCACTATGCCCCGGGCATGGCCGAGCGCAACTGGGGGCGAGTGGTGTTCCTGTCCAGTGAGTCGGCGCTGCAGATCCCGACCGAGATGATTCATTACGGCATGACCAAGACCGCATTGCTGGCGGTGTCGCGTGGGCTGGCCGAGACCCTGGCCGGCACCGGGGTGACGGTGAATTCGGTGTTGCCGGGGCCTACGCGTTCGGAAGGTGTGGGCGACTTCTTTACCAGGCTGGCCGAGGAGCAGGGGGTGTCGACTGAAGAGCTGGAAGCCAACTTCCTGGCCGAGCACCGGCCGACCTCGCTGATCAAGCGGCTGGCGACGGTGGAGGAGGTGGCGAACATGGTGGTGTACCTGGCATCGATGCAGGCCAGTGCCACTACCGGGGCTGCCTTGCGGGTGGATGGCGGGGTGCTGCGTTCCATTGCCTGATCTGTTTTGCCTGTACCGGCCTCTTCGCGGGTAAACCCGCTTCCACAGGTATCGCACAGGGCTCAAATTCTGTGGGGTACCTGTGGGAGCGGGTTTACCCGCGAAGAGGCCAGCACAGACAACCAATCAATCAGAGCGGGCGCAGCAGGCCAAACCGCTTGCGCAACGCCCAATCCAGCACCCGCCGCGGCAGTAACCGGGCCATCAACGGCAACGCCGTACTGCCGTTCCCCAACCGCACCACCGCCGGCACCGGCGACTTCCCGACCGCTGCCAACACGCCCTGGGCAAACACCGCCGCCGAGGTGGGCTTGTCCTGCGAAGCCCGTGCCCGTGCCTGCACGTGCTCGCGCAACGGCCACCACGCCGAATCCGTCGCCAGCACCTGCTCGGCCTGGCGCTGGGCATTGCTGGCGAACTGCGAGGCAATCGCTCCTGGCTGCACTTCCATTACCTGCACACCAAACGGCGCCAGTTCCAGGCGCAAGGCATCGCTCAGGGCATGCACGGCGGCTTTCGAGACGCAGTAGGCGCCGGCGAATGGCGTGATCAGCACGCCTGATACGCTGCCGATGTTCACCACCAGGCCCCGTGAGCGGCGTAGCTGGGGGAATAATGCGCGGGTAACGCCGACCACGGCGAATACATTGGTTTCGAACTGCTGGCGCAGGGCATCCACACCACCATCGAGCAGCGGGCCCATGGCGCCGTAGCCGGCGTTGTTGATCAAGATATCGAGGTTTACCAGTTCCTCGGCCAGGCGGGCCAGCGCCTCGCTGTCGTTCACATCAAGTTGCCGCGCGGTGAAGCCGGCGGCGTTCAGTTGCTCGACATCCTCAGGTTTGCGGGCGGTAGCCCAGACGTGGTGGCCGGCATCGCGGAAGGCGTCGGCCAGGGCGCGGCCGATGCCGCTGGAACAACCGGTGATCAGGACGGTGGGCATGGTGGGGCCTGCTGTCAGGGAGGATTGGTTTTTCCTGTGCCGGCCTCTTCGCGGGTAAACCCGCTCCCACAGGTACACCACAGAATTTGAGACCTGTGTAGTCCGTGTGGGAGCGGGTTTACCCGCGAAGAGGCCGGCACAGGCGATACATTAGTTGGCAAACGTACCTTGCAGATGCTCTGCACGAAACTCCAGGGTCTGCGGCCGGTACCCGGAGCGCAGTGGCGGCAGTGGCAGGCAGTCCTTCCACTCGGCCCCTGGCTGCAGCTCACCCGGCCCACGGTAGCGCGGGGCGTTGTAGGTGTTCTCCGCCAGGTTCACGGTATCGCCCGGCGCATACGCCGCCACCCGCCAGCGCAACTCGGTCAGCGGCACGTCGTTACCGTTCTTCATGCGCACCTGCAGGGCGCGGTCGGCGGGGCAGTGTTCGGGGGCGTAGGTCAGGCGTAGGTCCAGGCGGGCCAATTGCGAGGTTTCGCGGGTGTCCTGCCAGACGACGAACAGGGCCACCAGGCCCAGGCCACAAACGGCTGCCATCGAGATCGGCAGGGCCTTGGCCGGGTAGCGCAACAGCAGCACCAGCCAGGTGAGGATGAGGAAGGCACCGATGATCATGGGACGTGCAGACCTTGATTGCGCGGGGTCTGACCATCGTAGCCCGAAATGGAGAGTGGCTCAAAAAGCGGGGCCGCAAAGCGGCCCCAGGGTTGCATTACTGCGCGATGGTCTTCACCGAAACACCCCGTTCGATCGGAGTGGAGGTACGCCCGTAAACATCCTCGAAGCGCTCGATGTCATCCTCGCCGAGGTAGCTGCCGGACTGCACTTCGATGATCTCCAGCGGGATCTTGCCCGGGTTGCGCAGGCGGTGCACCGAGGCGATCGGGATGTAGGTGGACTGGTTCTCGGTCAGCAGGAACACGTTCTCGTCACAGGTCACTTCGGCGGTGCCGGATACCACGATCCAGTGCTCGGCACGGTGGTGGTGCATCTGCAGCGACAGGCTGGCGCCCGGCTTGACGGTGATGTGCTTGACCTGGAAGCGGCCGCCCATGTCCACCGAGTCGTACGAGCCCCACGGGCGATACACTTCCAGGTGGTTCTGGGTTTCGCTGCGGCCCTGCTCGTCGAGGGTCTTGACCATCTGCTTGACGCCCTGGACCTTGTCCTTGTGGGCAATCATCATGGCGTCCTTGGTCTCGACCACCACGATGTTCTCCAGGCCGATCACCGACACCAGCTTGCCGTTGCCGTGGATCATGCAGTTGTGGCTGTCCTGCACCACCACATCGCCCTTGGTGACGTTGCCGTTGTCGTCCTTCTCGTGCACTTCCCACAGCGACGACCAGCAGCCCACGTCGCTCCAGCCAGCCGACATCGGCACCACGCAGGCGCGCTGGGTCTTTTCCATCACCGCGTAGTCGATGGAGTTGTCCGGGCAGCAGGCGAAGGTGGCTTCGTCGATGCTCAGCACATCACCGTCTTCCTGGCTGCGCTCCAGGGCCAGCACGCAGGTGTCGTAGATGTCGCCGTCGTGCTTTTTCAGCTCTTCGAGGAAGCGGCTGGCACGGAACAGGAACATGCCGCTGTTCCAGAAGTAGCCGCCGGCCTGGACGAACTCGGCGGCGCGTTTTTCGTCGGGCTTCTCGACGAACTGCGCCACGCGCGCCACGCCTTCAGGCAGCAGGGCGTCCTGGCTGGAACGGATGTAGCCGTAGCCGGTTTCCGGCTTGGTCGCCGGCACGCCGAACAGCACCATCTCGCCACGCTCGGCGGCCACGGTGGCCAGGGCCAGGGCGCGTTGCAGGGCCTTCTGGTCATCGATCACGTGGTCGGCGGGCAGCACCAGCATCAGCTCGTCGCGGCCTTCGTTGACCAGTTTCATGGCAGCCATGGCCACGGCCGGCGCGGTATTGCGGCCGAACGGTTCCATCAAAATGCCTTGGGTTTCCAGCTTCAGCGCGGCCAGTTGCTCCTGGACGATGAACTTGTGGTCCTTGTTACAGACCACGATCGGCGTGTCCATGCCTTCGAACACCAGGCGCTCGAGGGTTTGCTGGAACAGTGTGTGTTCACCGGTCAGGGCCAGGAACTGCTTGGGGAACTGCTTTCGCGACAGAGGCCACAGACGGGAACCGCTACCACCAGAAAGAATTACCGGGATCATCATGTTTCTCCAATAGTCGTTGAGAGGCAGGGGAATCAGTTGCTAGCCACGGGGCGAGTTACCCACACCGGCGACAAGGCGTTGCCGGAACCCGTTACGTACAGCACTGCGGCTTCGCCGCGCTCCAGGGCGACGGGTTTGACGTCACCCACTTTCTTGTCTCCTTGGAACAGCGCCAGGTTGACCTTGACCGGGTTGATTTCGCGTTCGCCGCGGCCGTTGGCGGCCACCGGCTTGACCACTTCGGTCTTGCCGTCGGCGGTCTTCAGGGTCAGTTGCTGGTCACTCAGGTTCTGCACGCGAACCAGGGCTTTCTGCTTGTTCTTGAACGGCGGCTCTTCGATCAACTGCGGGTTGCCGCTGGCGCTGTTGACCAGGGTGTAGTACTTGTCCGCAGCCAGCTTGACCGGCACGCTCTTGCCACCGACCTGAGCGGTGTAGTCACCCCCTGGCAGGAAGCTGAAGTCACTGCTGCCCTGTGCACCAACCTGTTTGATCTGGGTGTTGCCGACCGAAGCTGCCGCCGGTGCGCTGGAAGCGTTGTAAAGGCGCACGAAGGTCGAGCCTTTCGGCGCGCTCGGGCCATACAGCGCGGCGTCGGCGCCGGCGAAGGCCTGCATGGAGGCCAGGGACAGGCCGGCAGCGAGGGTGAGGGCTTTGGCAATGGAAGTCTTGGTAGTCATATGTATGTTCCTCTGATTAGTGGTTAGTCCGGGTGGACGACAAAGCCAGGTTTTCTTCGGATTTACGGGTGTTCTTCAGCTGGGCGATCCACTGTGGATCGAAGCTGCTGAGGTCGTTCTTCATTGGCAGATAACGTTCGGGGAATTCCCACACCACCACTTGGGGTGCGGCGTTCTTGAAGGCATCGCTTTGCAGGTACTTGAGCATCGGCAGCAGCGGGCCATGGCCGTCTTCGGCGTAGTTGGCCACATCGCTGCGCAGGGCCTGCTGCAGCGCGCCGAGGAAGTTCCAGTGCGGGTTGGCGCTGTAGCTGGTGCCCACCAGCGCAACCGGGATCTGCGTGTCGGCGAACAGTGCGTCACCGGCTTCACCTTCGGCCTCGACCGGGCGAGTGGTGCGTTGCTGCAGGTTGTCCGGGGCCGGCAGAAGGTTGCTGAACAGCGGGTCCAGTGGCAGGAAGTTGGTCAGGTCGCCCTTGTATGGCGCGGTGCTGCCGGCTTCGGTGATGAACGCCTGCGGGTCGCCGTTGAGCAGGCTCTGGCGGCTGACCGCTTCGGCCAGTGCCTGCGCAGCCACTTCGGCGCCCATCGGCGTCCAGTGGGTGTCGGTGCGCAGGAACACCTGGCCGCGCGCCTTGGCCTGCTCCATGGGTGCCATCAGGTCCGGGGCGAACACGTTGGCCTGGCGTGCCTGGGCATGGAACTGGTTGTACAGATCGTCATGCAGACTGGTCGGCAGTTCGTTGCCCAGGTATTCGGCGTACACCCGCGCCTTGGCTGGCACGATCGCCAATACAAGCTGGCTGCCGTGCTGCTGCAGGGTGTCGCGCACGCCACGGATCAGCGCCAGGTTTTCCTGCATCAGCTGCTCGGCACCGGCGGTGGGCTTGAACTCTTCGTCACTGAACAGCCACTGGTCGCGGCCCAGCACCACGCCAGGGCGGCCTTCGTTGAACAGCTTGAAGTCCATCGCCGCCCAAAGGTTGGTGCCCAGGAGCTTGATCGGGAACTGTTCGTCGTAGTGGGTCTCGGCGGCCTTGGCCAGCTTGCCGTTGAGCAGGGTCATCTGCTCGGTACGCTGGAAGCTTTGCAGGCCACCGGTGGACCAGACGCCCATGCCCACCAGCAGGCCGAGGAACGACAGCGAATAGGTAATGCGTAATGTCCGGGTCATGTCATCAACCTCAGAACTGGAAGTAAAGGAACGGCGAGTAGCTCTGCGCCGAAAGCTTGAGGATCGAGGCTACGAACAGCAGCAGCACCAGGGCGCGGGTCATCACCCGGGTCCAGTCCAGGCCGATCGAACCGTCGCTGTTGACCTCCACCGGGGTGGCCTTGGGCGTTGGCCGGGCGTTGCGGTAGAAGTCGCGCAGGCCGAAGAACGCCAGGGTGATGTAGGCGACCACCAGGGTGGCTACCTGCAGGCCGGTGAGCTGGGCACGGTTGAGTTCCGACAGCTGCCAGTCGCCGAAGCTGAACATGGCGCCGTACATGCGACCGGCCACTTCCAGGTTCTCGGCACGGAAGATTACCCAGCCGACCACCACCAGCAGGAAGGTGAATGCCCACTTCACCGGGTTGAAACGCTGTGGGTTGGTGTCGATGCCCAGCGCGCGCTCGATGGCCAGCCACATGCCGTGCCAGGCGCCCCAGATGATGTAGGTGAAGTTGGCGCCGTGCCACAGGCCACCCAGCAGCATGGTCAGGAACAGGTTACGGTAGGTGTTGAAGGTGCCTTTGCGGTTACCGCCCAGGGTGATGTACAGGTAGTCGCGCAGCCAGGTCGACAGGCTGATGTGCCAGCGCCGCCAGAACTCGGTGATCGACTGGCTGATGTACGGCTGCTTGAAGTTCTCCATGAAGCGGAAGCCCATCATCAGGCCCAGGCCGATGGCCATGTCGCTGTAGCCGCTGAAGTCGAAGTACAGCTGCGCGGTGTAGGCCAAAGCGCCGAGCCAGGCATCCCCGGTGGTCGGGTTCTGCAGGGCGAAGCAGTGGTCGGCCACTACCGCCAGGGTATCGGCGATGAACACTTTCTTGATGAAGCCCTGCATGAAGCGGGTGCAGCCTTCGGAGAACTTGTCCAGGGTGTGGGTGCGGTTGTTGAACTGGTCGACCAGGTCCTTGAAGCGCAGCACGGGGCCGGCGATCAGGTGCGGGAAGATCGCCACGAACGCCGCGAAGTCGATCAGGTTGCGGGTGGCCGGGGTGTCGCCGCGGTACACGTCGATGATGTAGCTGATCGACTCGAAGATGTAGAACGAGATACCGATCGGCAGCAGCACGTGGGTGAGGATGAACGGCTCCAGGCCGAACGAGGAGATGATCGCATTGAGGCTGTCGACACCGAAGTTGGCGTACTTGAAATAGCCGAGAATCGCCAGGTCCACACCGACGCCGAGCAGCAGCCAGCGCTGGGCCGGCTTGGTACGCACGCCGGCGGCGCCGACTTTCAGGCCGATCCAGTAGTTCCACAGGGTCACGCCGGCGAACAGGGCGAGGAAGTCGACCCGCCACCAGGCGTAGAAGATGTAGCTGGCGACCAGCAGCAGCAGGTTGCGATAGCGTTGCCCGCTCAAGTAGTACAGGCCGAGGAAGATCGGCAAGAACAGGAACAGGAACACGTTGGACGAGAAGACCATCCCGGTTCTCCTTTTTGTTCACAGCATCCGGGGCAAAGCGCCCCCCAAACCCCCCACATGTTCGTGGCGGGCTACCTAGATTCCTGTGGGAGCGGGTTTACCCGCGAAGAGGCCGGCACAGGCACCGCACATGGCAGGTCTGGCCTTTTCGCGGGTAAACCCGCTCCCACAGGGGTTTTACGTTACTTTTTCGATTCCGCGCTCGGGTCATAGACCCGGGTCAGGTCGCCGCCCAGCCGGAAGCTGTTGAACGGCTGCATACCGCGCTTGCGCTGCAGGGTGTCGCCACTGCACGCATACAGGCTGCAATAGGGCTCCATCCACGAATACTTGCTGTCGATCTTCAGGTCTTTCATGTCCTGTTTCTCGCCATTGCGGGCCTTGAACGCGCTTGGGTCCTTCGAACCGTTCAGTACCCGCTGCGCCAGGCGCTGCAGGGCGTTGTTGTTCTCGCCGCGCACGTCCACGCCATTGACCTGGGCGAAGCTGGCGATCATCGTCAACGGCGGCAGGGCGTAGTTGTGGTAGGCCAGGGCGCGTTGCTTGCGCTTCAGTTCGTTGGGCAGGAAGCCCTGCTCGTCTACCTGGTTGGCGCCAACCCTGTATTCCTTCACGGCCCAGTCGAACAGGTCGCGACGGTCGGTGGCCACGGCGGTGGCCATTACCGCCCAGGCCGCCCAGTAGCTGTGGTTGTTGATCTTCTCCAGTGGCAGGTCGCTCCAGTCGCGCACGGTCTGCTCGGCCAGGCGGGCGAACCATTTTTCGATCAGCTCGGCCTCGGCCTGGTGCGCGGCCAACGGCTGCGAATTGGAGAACTTCAGGCGCAGCCACGAACCACTCATGCTGCCCAGCGCCCATTTGCGCATCGACTTGCCGGTGTGGTTGTAGTCGGTGGACATCAGCGCATCGGCGCGTGCCCAGCTGCCCAGCCAGGCCAGGGTGCAGTCGAGCTGCGCCGGGCGGCCGTCACGCATGTACTGGCCGATCATCTTGCTCACGCCTTTCTCAAGGGTGGTGATGTCTTCGGTGGACTTGCGAAAGGCCTTTTCCGAGTCGGCGTTGAGTGTTGCCCGCGCCTTGTCCGAGCCTTCGTACTTGCTGCGGAACTGCAGGGCACCGGTATACGGTTTGGGGGCAGCTTCGCAGCGGAAGTTACCGTCGCCGGTCTTGAGCTTTTCGATCCCCTCGTAGTAACCCTGGGGCGGTACCAGCGCGGCGTGCGCGGCACCGCCGCACAACGCCAGGGCGAGCAGGGCGGGGCGGGAAATTCGCTTGAACGGGATCATGGTCGCCTCACTGGCCGGCCTGCGCGGTCTGCGCAGGCACGGCGAAGTTGTTGCGTTTGCAAAGCTTGGCTTCGACCTTCTGGGTACCGCTTTCCGGTCCCTGCACCTCGAACGCCAGCAGGCTCTGGCTGGCCCAGTCCTCGTCTTCGCGCATCTGGAAGACGAAGCGGCCGTCGGTGTCGGAGGTTTCCGGTTTTTCCAGCTTGATGTCCTCGTGGCGGCCGTTGAGGTACCAGAGGGTCGCTTGCAGCACCTTCACCGACGGGTCTTCGAACTTGATGTCCATCTGCATGTTGCGGTTGATCAGGTCTTTGATCACGCCGCCCTTGCCATTGACCATCAGCTCGTTCTTGCCGGGCTTGAGGGTGGCGCTGGCGCTCATCAGGGCCGGGCGGTCATCGCAGCCGTCGTCGAGCAGGCCAAGGATTTGCCGCCAGATGGTTTCCTGGTCCAGGCGATACAGCGGGGAGAATTCCCAGATCAGGATCTTCGGCGGGTTCTTCTGGAATTCTTCGCTGCCCAGGTACTGGATCATCGAACCTTCCAGGCCACCACCAGGGAAGGCCACGTTGAGCACGTCGGCGCCGATGTACTGCTCGAGGAAGCCGGAGAAGTTGTAGTTCTTGCCACTGTGGCTGGTGCCGACCAGGGTGATCTGCGCGTTGCCGCCGTCACCGAACAGGTCGTCGCCGCCGCCGGTGGAACCTTTCGGCTCGGTGGCGAACTGGTCCATGTATTGGACGGCATAGCTGGTGCCGCACAGCTGGCCGGCCACGTTATGCAGGGTGCCGGTCTTGCCCATGCGCCCGGACTTTTTCGTTTCGAATTCCTTGCGCGGGATGCCTTCGAAAGCCGGCATCTTGTGCACGGTATCGGCCACGATCCTGGCCGCGCGCTCGGCGCCGTAGGGCGTCCAGTGCTGGTCGCCGCGGAAGTAGAAGTCCTTGCCCTGGTCGGCAGCGGCCAGCTGTTCGTTGGTCAGCGGCGACAGGTCGGGCACGTTGTAGCCCATGCTGGCAAAGCGTTTGAGCATGGCCTGGTAGTTGCCCAGGGCCTTCTGGTAGTCGAAGGCAGCCTTTTCCGCCGGGTTGAGCATGTTGCGGTTCACCAGGCCGCGGGTCGGCTGGTACACCACCACCAGTTCCACGCCGCGCTTCTTGAATGCGTCGTGCACTTGCTGCAGGCGCTTGTAGCCGGCCGGGGTGGTATTGAACTCGGTGCGCAGGTCTTCGCGGGTACGGAACAGCCAGTCGCCCTTCGCCTGCACCAGCGTGGTGAAGTTCTGCTGGTAACGGGTGGTGTAGCGGCTTGGGTCATGCGCTTCAGGGCACAGCTGGCAGCAAGGCTCGGCGCTGAAGGTGGGGGCCTTGACGTCTTCGGCGCGCACGCCCTGGCTGATCGCCAGAAGGGCGGCGGACAGGCCCAGCAGTTTCATCAGATGTGGAGTCATGGTCTGGGCTTCCTTAATCGATCATTTCGGTCTGGCGTTCGACCGGGTCGATCAGCACAGCCTTTTGCTGGCGTACCAGCAGGTCGAGGATTTCGTCCTGGCGTCCGCCGAGGATGCCGTTGAGGCTGATGCCGTTGGCCTTGCGCGGGGCGAGCATGGATACCTTGTACAGCTCGACCGACAGCGGCGAGTCGATCGACAGCGGGCCCGAGCCGTTGGCCGCCAGTTCGCCACCGACCAGGATCAGCGACACCTTGGTGTCGAACGGGTCGAGGGCGATGTCGCGGTCGGTGTTGGACAGGTCCTTGATGTGGCCGTACACGCCGACCAGGCCGTTGGCCATTGCGACGTTCTCGTACAGGCGGATGTTCACGCTGTTACGCACGCGGATGCCGTGGCGGCGGTTGTTGATCAGCTTGTTGCCCCAGATCAGGTTGTCGCCACTTTCGTACAGGGTGATGCCGTCGGTGTGGTTGCGGTAGATCTCGTTGTAGGCAATCAGGTTGTTGACGCTGTTACGGTCGATCACCACGCCCGAGAGCTTGTTGTCGAAGCTCTTGTTGTTGATGATCCAGCTGTCGTTGACCTCACGCGAGACGATGATGCCGTGCTTTTTCTTGGTGCCGTACACCGTGTTGCCGGCGATGATCAGCCGGTGCGAGCGGTCGTGCGGGTCGATGCCGTAGACGATGTTGTCGCGGTAGGTGCTGTCCTTGACCACGAAGTCCTGGGTTTCGTAGCAGTAGAAGCCGTACCACATGTCGCTGAACTCGGAGCCGATGATCCAGCCGGTGGGTTCCGGGCGGCCCATGCGCTTGGCCATGTTCGGCGTGTACTGCGAGATGCTCACGCCGTACGACTTGGACTTGGCGTAGCCGAAGCTGGCCATCTTGGTATTGACGATGTAGGTCTCGGTGCCGCCCCACGACAGCAGGAACGGGCGGAATTCCTTGGGCGAACGGAAGGTCGCCGGGCCGTTTTCCTTTTCCCGCCAGCCGGTCACCTGGGTGTCGGTGACGAACAGCTTGCCGTCGTTGACCAGGAACGAACCGCCTTCCTGGGACAGGCGCAGTTGCTTGACCTTGCCGTCGATCTCGAGGATGCCCTTCTGCCCGACCACGATCGGCAGGCGCGCCAGGTATACGCCCGGCTCGACTTCGCTGAGGTACTGCTTGGGTACCTTCTTGCTCAACTCGAGCAGGTCGACATGGCCGTCATCGACGAAGATCGCCTGCGGAATGCCATGCTGGCGCTGGACCCACTCGGCCGCCTTGTTGTCGCCGCCGACGAATTCCTTGAGGGTATCCTCCTGGAACATGCGGCGCAGGCTGACCTTGCCTTTGTGGCGACGGTCGATTTTCTTCTGCACCGCCTCGGCGGTGTAGCCGGTCAGGTCAGGCAGCTTCGGCGGGTCCATGTGCAGCGGCTCGACCGGTGCACTGGAGACCGTGTAGGTCTTGGCCTGCTGCAGTTCCTTGGCGATCACCTGGGGCTCTGCGGCAGCCACCAGGCCGCTGGCCAGCAGCAAGGCGCTGGCCAGCAGGCTGTGACGTAAGTGCGGGTGAAGGTTCATAACGGTAAGTCCTCTACCGGCCTCAGAAGCGCCAGATCACGTCGACGAAGGCGCGGTGCATGTACGAGTCCGCTTCCTTGCCGTAGGCGTCACCCGGCTTGAACACACCGGCGCGCAGGCGCACCAGGGCAGATGGCTCGTCGATGGCCTGGCTCATCGAAGCCGGCAGCAGGCCTTGCTTGAAGTACTTGGTCACGACCACGTCCATTTCCTGGCCAAGGTCTTTTTCGCCATCGACCAGCGGGCGGTTCACACCGTTGTCGTTGACCACCGCGTTGATGCCGCTGGAACCGATGTTCTGGTTGCCATCGACACGCCAGAACTTGTGGTAGATGAAGCTGGCGTCGTAGTCGTCGCGCAGTTGCCAGGAGGCGAACAGGGTGGCCGCCTGCAGGTTGCCCAGCTCGCCACGGAAGGCTTCACCGAAGCGGTGCACGCGCGAACGGGTGCCGGTGTAGTTGGAGCGGTTGCTCTCCAGGCCGGTCTGCTCGTAGTTGCTCGAACCGTCGTCGCCACCGCCGCCGCTGCCACGGGCATAGGCCGCACCGACCTGCCATTGCGGGTCGAGGCGCAGGCGGATGCCGAGGTCGGTGGCCCAGGCGTTGACGTCACCGCTCTGCTTGCCGGTGGCCACGGTTTCGTCACCGACGACCTGGCTGCTGAGGGTGTCGCGGTCACCGGTCAGCCAGGTGACGCTGCCCCAGTAGTTGACGGTGTGGTCGTTGCGCCAGTTGTAGGCGTCGCTGTTCGCTTCCAGGCCCAGCCAGGTGAGGTCGCCGGTGCGGGTCTTGTCCAGCGCATCGACGGTTTCGCCCGGGTTCTTCAGGCTGCCGCCATCGTGGGTATGGTGGGCGCGAACGCCGACCCAGTGGCCAGGGGTCCACTGCGTGGCGACGTTGCCGTAGAGGTGTGTGCGGTCCTTGTCTTCCGGGGCCAGCTCGGTGAGGTCGGTGCGGTATTCGCTGAAGCGCTGGGCCACGCCCAGGTCGGCCTTGAGCAGGGTGGTGTCGAAGGTCCAGTTCAGCGCCTCGATATTGGTGTCACGCCACATGCCATCGTCGCTGCGCAGGCGCTGGCGACCGAAACGCAGCTGTTCGCCGGGGTAGGCGGTGAGGCCGCTGTAGCCGACCCAGAATTCGCGCATGGCCAGGTAGCTCTTGTCCTGTTCACGGCCGTCGGCGGCGGTGTCGGTGCTGGTGCCGTCGTCGTTCTGGCGCAAGGTATCGGTTTCAATGGTGTCGGTCGCGGTGACGGCTTGGCCCATGGCATAGGCGCTCCAGTTGCCACGCTCGCCATATACCCAAGGGCGCAGATCGAGACCGAGGCCGTTGACGTCACCGCCGGAGCGGGTGCCAAGGTCACGGTCGTCTTCCGACTGGCCGGTGATTTTCACATCCAGGCCGAAGTTCTTTTCAGCGGTCATTTCCGCCAGGGTCGGGCAGGACCACAGCAGGGCGAAGCTCAGGCCGATGCCAGCTTTCACGAAGGGATTGAGCGTCATAGCGAGTCCTCACCGGTTACTTCTTTTTCGTCGTCTTGCAGGGCTTCGATGGCCAGGGTGCTGTTGGCACCTTGCGCCATGCTGCCGCGCGCCTGCTTCTCTTGTGCCAGCAGTTGCTGGGCCTGGCTGCGCTGGTCAGGCGTAAGTTGCTGGTCGAGCTGCTGCAGCAGTTCAGCGGATTGCGGCGACGGGTTGGCCTGGGCGAGCTGGGCGAATACCCAGGCGTTGCCCGGTTGCGGGCGAATGCCGTGACCTTCGCTGAACAGCTGGGCCAGGGCATAGTCGGCGCTGTTCTGCCCGCCACGGGCGGCGGCCAGCAGGTGGTCGACGGCCTTCTGCGGCTCGACATTGCCCAGGTAGCCGCGGCGGTACAGCTGGCCCAGGTAGTAATGGGCGCTGACTTCGCCGGCGTCGGCGGCAGCCTGCAGGTGTTCTTCGGCTTTGGCCGCGTCCGCAGGCACGGTCTTGCCTTCGTAGTACAGGCGGCCCAGCAACAGTTCGGCGCGTGGCTGTTCGGCTTCGCGGCCCTTGTCGATGTAGGCCATCAGCTGGTCGGTATCGCCCAGCTCGGGGAAGTCGTACACCAGTTGCGCCAGGCTGACCCAGGACGCCGGGTTGGCCGGGGCCACCTGCTCGAGCAGGTCCTTGGCGGTTTTTTCGTCGGTCTGGCCGAGGCTGCGGTCAGCCAGTACCCGGGCAACGCTATCGACCCGGGTGGCCGGCACTGCGCCCTGGGCGTAGGCAGCCTTGAGCTGGCCGAGGAGGGCAGCCTGCTGGTCGGCCTGGCCGCGCTTCTGGTACACGGTGGCCAGTTCGACGTAGCAGATGTCGGTGGTGTTCAGCGCGGCCTTGCAGATTTTCTCCACTTCGCCCAGGTGCTGGTCGTAGGTGCCCTGGGTGCGGTACAGCAGCACCTGGGCCAGGCCCGCTTCCGGGTTACCGGCGGCGCGCCACTGGTCGATCTGCTGCTGCGCATTGACCTTGGGGAAGCTCTGCGGGTAGGTCAGGTAGAGCATCGCCAGCGGGATCAGAGTGTTGCTTTCGCCCTGCTTGGCGGCTTGCTTGAGCAGGGTTTCGGCTTCTTCGCGCTCGGCCTGGGTGCTGTCGGGCTTGGCCACCAGCAGGCGGCCAAGGCGCGCCTGGGCACGCGGCGAGATGGCGGCCGCGGCGCGGTAGGTGGCCTCGGCTTCCTTGATTTTCGCCGGGTCGCGGGTGGCGACCTTGATGTCGGCCAGGCCCACTTGCGCTTCGCTGTAGCCCAGGTCGGCCAGCGCCTTGTAGTTGCGCTCGGCCAGTGCCGTGTCACCGCGCTTCATGGCTTCGTTGGCCAGGCGCTGGTCGGGCAGGCCTGCACAGCCGGCCAGGGTGATGGCTGCAGCCAGGGCACACAGGCCCAGGCTGGCGCTTTTCTTGTGGGGAATCATGTTGTGGTCCTCTTACAGCCCACGGGCCATGGCTTTGTCGATCAGCCAGTTCAGCGATGGGCCACGGTCGCTGTTGACCGAAGCCGGGCGACCGGCGAGTTCGGCGGGCAGGGCGCTGTCGGGCTTGATCTGCACGCGGATGTCGGCGGCCAGGTCTTCGCTGTTGAGGCTGGCGCTGCTGACGATCTGGCCGGTACGCACTTCGTCTTCGCCGGCTACCTGGAAGTTGACGCGGGTGCCTGGCTTGACCTCGTCGAACTGGCGGTAGGTGAAGCGCGCCTCGACCATCGGGTTGGTGGTGCGCGGGATCAGCTGGAAGATCGGCTGGCCCTTGGCGGCGTACTGGCCGTTGTCCACCAGCTGGCGGGCAACCACGCAATCACACGGGCTGGTGAGGGTGCCGGACAGCTGCTTGCCGAACAGTTCCTCGATCTTCGCCGGCTCCAGCTGTGCGTCTTCCAGGTTGCCCTTGAGCATGTCCAGCATGCTGGTGGTGAAACTGGCCAGTGGCGCGCCCTTGGCGATCTGCCCACCGCTTTCGACCAGGCTGTTCACGGTGCCGTCGCGCGGCATGGTGACGTTGGTGGTGGGTACCGCGACCACGCCGGCTTCGGCATGGCTGACGAAGTACATGCCGTACAGCGACTTGGCGATGAAGCCGAAGGCGGCGACACCGACCACGAACACGCCGAGGGTGACGGTGACCGCCTTGAGACGGCCGAACGCGCTCAGGCCGGCACCGCCGTCCTTCTGCTTGCGCGCCTTGGTGAAGTTGTCGCGCTGCAGGGTGCTGAGCACATCGCCGGCAGTGATCAGCTCACCCGACAGGTGCGAGGTGATGATGTGGCGCAGCGTGGCGATGTCGCGGAGCTCGAGGTTCTGAAACTGCGCGCCGGTACGGCCACTGCCCGGATTGTAGGAGCGCACCTGGAACTCGATGTCCATCGACAGGCCGAGGTTGTCGACCGTGAACTGCAGCCGCCCGCGGAGCACGTCGCCAACCGACAGTTGTTGCTTGGTGTGGAAACTCAGGCCACCGGCGGAGAGGTCGTCGACCTTCACATCGTGGGCCTGGCGCTGAGGGTCGAGGAACCGCAGCTTGGCGGGGATGCGTACCCGGGCATGCTGGCGCTGGGCTTCGGACTCATGCACGACGTTGACGTTCACGGCGGTATTCATGTGGTTTGTTCCTGTTAGTTCCGATCCGGGTTGGGCTCACACGACCATGAACAGCACAGCAACGAAGATGCTGGCAGCCGAGAAGGTCATGGTCCGCGAGGACCAGGTGTTGAACCATTGTTGAAAGCTGGCGAGGTCACGCTTGAGGGCAGTGGGCTGACGCGTCCAGGACTGCTTGTCGAGGCGGAAGAACACGTAGATCTTCATCAGTGCGCCGATGATCTGGTTGTAATAGAGAATCAGCGGGTAGGCCGGGCCTACGTTGTGGCCGGAGCACAGCAGCATGATGGTGAGGATCAAGCGGGTGATGCCGATCCACAGCAGATACACCAGCAGGAAGCCCAGGCCGAACTTGAGGCTGGCGATCACCGCCACGGTCAGGCCCAGCAGGCTGGTCCACATCGACACGCGCTGGTCGAACAGCACGATGCTGGTGAACAGCCCCAGGCGGCGCAGGCCCAGGCCAAGCGCGCGGGAGTTCTGCCGCAGGTTGTTGCCGTACCAGCGGTACATCAGCTTGCGGCTGGCCTTGAGGAAGCTCTTCTCCGGCGGGTGCTCGACCGTGTTGATGGCTGCGTCCGGCACGTAGAAGGTGTCGTAGCCCAGGCGCATCAGGCTGAACCAGCTGGACTTGTCGTCACCGGTGAGGAACTTGAAGCGGCCCAGGCGCCAGTGCATCAGCGAGTCGCTTTCGACGTCGGCGATGAACTCGGGGTTGGTCACCACGCTGGCGCGGAACATCGACATGCGTCCGGTCATGGTCAGCACGCGCTTGGACAGGGCCATCGAGCACATGTTGATGTGGCGCTGGGCGAAGCGCAGCTTGTGCCACTCGCTCATGATGTAGCCGCCACGCACTTCGCAGAACTCGTTGGTGGTCAGGCCGCCGACATTGGGGAACAGCTTGAACCACGGCACGGTCTTGCGTACCACGCCATCGCCCAGCACGGTGTCACCGTCGATTACCGCCACCACGGCGTTCTCGTCCGGCAGCATGCGCGAGATCGCACGGAAACCGTAGGCCAGGCCGTCACGCTTGCCGGTACCGGCGATGCGCACGATGTCCAGCTTCACGTGGGCTGGCGGGTTGTATTTGGCCCACAGGCTTTTCACCAGCAGTTCGTCCGACATCTCCACCAGCGAGCAGACCACGGTGGTGGGGAAGCCACAGTTGATCGCCTCGCGGATCACCGAGCTGTACACCTGGGCGGTGGTGAGAGCTTCGATGCGAAAGCTGGTCACCATCAGATACACATGGGACGGGTCGGCGTCCTTGCCCATTTTCTGAACCTTGCGGCGCAGGTACGGGTATACGCCGTAGAGGAAGATCATGCCGCGGATGAAATGGGTGGCGCCCATGGAGTAGCGCCAGATGCCGACTGCGCCGACCAGGAAGATGAAGTGCTTCGACTGCGAGTCGAAGATATCGGCTGGCAGGGCCAGGGCGATCAGCATGAGCAGACTCACGTAGAGCAGCCAACCGGCGCACTGCAACAGCACTGTCTGGATCCTTTGCATGTTCAGCATCCGTCGAGAATTCGGGAAAAGGTGGGCAGCGGGGGTGGGGAGGCCCCCGCTGCCCGGCCAGCACTTACCAGCAGATGCCTTCGGTGCGGCTGGTGGCGCAGGTCGGTTTGCTCATGAAACCGACCAGGTCGATCACGTGCTTGCCGGCCGGTGCTTGTTGGGCCAGTGCACGGAACTGCTCGTCACGGTTGCCCAGGACGATGACGTCGGCGTTGTCGATCACCTTCTGGAAGTCGGCGTTGAGCAGCGACGACACGTGCGGGATCTTCGATTCGATGTAGTCCTTGTTGGCGCCGTGGACGCGGGCGTACTGGACGTTGTCGTCGTAGATATCCAGCTGGTAGCCCTTGCCGATCAGGCGTTCGGCCAGTTCCACCAGCGGGCTTTCACGAAGGTCGTCGGTGCCGGCCTTGAAGCTCAGGCCGAGCAGGGCGACCTTGCGCTTGTCGTGGGCTTCGATCAGCTCGAAGGCGTTCTGCACCTGCGATTCGTTGCTGCGCATCAGCGAGTCGAGCAGCGGTGCGCGTACATCGAGGCTGGCGGCGCGATAGGTGAGGGCGCGCACATCCTTGGGCAGGCACGAGCCGCCGAAGGCGAAGCCAGGGCGCATGTAGTACTGGGACAGGTTCAGCACTTTGTCCTGGCAGACCACGTCCATCACGTCACGGCCATCCACGCCTACGGCCTTGGCAATGTTGCCGATCTCGTTGGCGAAGGTGACCTTGGTGGCGTGCCACACGTTGCAGGTGTACTTGATCATCTCGGCCACTTCGATCGGCTTGCGGATGATCGGCGCGTCGAGCTCTTCGTACAGGGCCTGCAAGATGTCGCCGCTGGCGCTGTCCAGTTCGCCGATGACGGTCATCGGTGGCTGGTCGTAGTCCTTGATCGCGGTGCTTTCACGCAGGAATTCCGGGTTGACCGCGACGCCGAAGTCGACGCCGGCTTTCTTGCCCGAGCAGTCTTCGAGGATCGGGATCACCACGTTCTTCACGGTGCCCGGCAGCACGGTGCTGCGTACCACGATGGTGTGGCGGCGCTCGCTGTCACGCAGCACGTAGCCGATTTCGCGGCACACCGACTCGATGTACTCAAGGCCCAGGTCGCCGTTCTTCTTGCTTGGGGTTCCCACGCAGATCATCGATACGTCGCTGGCACGAATGGCTTCGGCGAAATCGGTAGTACCGCGCAGGCGGCCGTTGGCGATGCCCTGTTGCAGCAGTGCTTCCAGGCCAGGTTCGACGATGGGCGACTTGCCCTGATTGATCAGGTCGATCTTGGTGCTGGATACATCCACACCGATCACTTCATGGCCTCGCGCCGTCAGGCAGCCAGCACAGACTGCACCCACATAACCCAAACCAAAGATGCTGGGCGGCGGCAAAAACTGAGTGCAACACCTGACCTTTCCGGTACGGTGCTGCCCCT
>NZ_JALLKV010000129.1:0-1196 GCF_023093815.1 Pseudomonas sp. PNPG3 | reverse complement strand
GTGGGAGATTCTATGGTTTTAGGGAAGTTTTTTAAGCGGCTTTTGACCGATACTCATCTCCGCTTTTCAGTAGGGCAAATACTACTCGCGCCAATTTGCGTGCGAGCATGACAAGCGATGCTGTCGTGCTAAAACCACGTGCCAGGCGCTCTTCGTAGTACGATTTCCATACTGCCGTGCGGCATGCCGACATGGCTGCGTTGTGAAGGAGGCGTCGAGCTTCGGGGTCTCCTCGCTTCGTGAGCTTGGATTGCCCTTTTTTCTGCCCCGACTGCGCAATCCTCAGATCCATACCCAAAAAGGCGATAAACGCATCACCCCCGCTGAAGTTGCCACGCTGAAACGTCGCAGTCAGGCGTGCAGCCGTTAGAAAACCAATCCCCTCGACCTTCATGCAGCGCTTTACCTGAGGCATCAGTCCGGCCTTTTCCAGCAGACCCTTGATCATCTTCTCCACCAGCAGCTCAAGCCGCTGCATCGCACGCAGATGTGTCTTGAAGGCGGCTCTAAGTAGCGGTTCATTAGCCCATCCCTGAGACAGGCTGGTTCGTGCCTGGACCAGTCCCGCACGTCGCCGAAACAGGCTCAGAAGTTGTCGATAGATAGCCGGTGGCGGCGCCCAAGGCGTAAGGTCCTGTCCTTCGTTCTTCAGATAGCGGGCCAACAGCTGGGCATCAATTGCATCTGTCTTAGCGCGTACGTTGACGCCTTTGCGGTAATGGCTCAGGGCGTAACCATCTACCACGTAGATCGTATGCCCAAACTCAAAGGCCAGATCCGTAAACAGAACGTGATAGATGTTGGTCGCCTCGATGGCCACGGACATCGCACCCGAGAGGCCTTTGAGCCATTTCTTAATAGCTGCTTTGGTATTGGGGATTGCTATGAGCTCTGCTGATTCATCGTCCCAGATGACCAGTTCCGCTTTGGCCACATCCACGCCAATCAGCCGCTTTGAATCAGCAACCACCATTGCCATGAGCAACTCTCCTCGATAGTGTTGAAGCACTTGAAGGGTCACCCAGAGGCGCTGGCTTGTGTCTTTCGTCGGTCTGAGCCCGGAAGCATTCTTTATCGGCGCTTGGGTGAAAAGGGAGGAGGGGCGAGATCTCCCACGGTCTGTACTGCGCTAACAGTCAGAAGCTGGCTTTGTCCCTCCTCCTCCCTTCAAGTCTAACCATACAAGCTGGCTTGCC
>NZ_JALLKV010000128.1:0-1251 GCF_023093815.1 Pseudomonas sp. PNPG3 | reverse complement strand
TGAACTGGCCTAATGATCCCGGACACCTCTTAAGGGCGATATGATTCGCCCAATCAGGAGGTTCCATGCAAGAACGAAAGACCTACACCCGCGAGTTCAAGCAACGTGCTGCCAGCATGGTCCTTGATGACCACTGCTCGATTCCCGACGTCTGCGCCTCAATGGACGTCGGCCCTACAGCCCTGCGCCGCTGGGTTGATCAGGTGCGTAAAGAGCGACACAAGGGCCAGCCAGTAGCCGGTACCAAAGCGATCAGCGACGAACAGCGCGAGCTCCAGCAGCTGCGAGCCAAGATCAAGCGCCTGGAGACCGAGGCTGAAATCTTAAAAAAGGCTACGGCTCTCTTGATGTCGGATCCCGATCGTTTTTCCTGATTGAGGAACTGAGAGAGTCAGGCTCGTATCCGACCAGCCTTCTTTGCAGTGCGCTGAGCGTATCCCGTAGCGCGTTTTATGACTGGCTTCGCCGTCGTTCAACACCGAATACCAAGCGTGACGAACTCAGAGAGAAAGTAGTTCAGCTGCACGTCGAAAGCAGGGGAAGCGCGGGCGCGAGAATGATCTCTGAGTACCTGAAGGCCCAGCAGCTCAAGGTGGGACGGTATCTGGCCGGAAAACTCATGGAGGAGGCAAATCTGGAAAGCAAGCAGCGTCGTCCTCATCGGAATCGCTCCAAAGGTGTTGAAGCGTTTGTGGCCAAGAACCTGCTCGAACGCAACTTTGAGCCAACAGCAATTAACCAGGTCTGGTGCGGTGACGTGACCAGTTTGATGGTCGGGAAGCGCTGGTATCACCTGGCAGTAGTGATTGACTTGTTTGCGCGTCGGATCGTTGGCTGGGCGTTTTCCCTGATCAACGACGCCAACTTGGTTAGCAAGGCACTGAGGATGGCAGTAGGGGTTAGGGGCAAGCATACAGGCTTGATGTTTCACTCGGATCAAGGCTGCCAATACACCAGCCAGCGCTTCCAGTCCGAGCTGCTTGAGCATGGCATAACGCAGAGCATGAGTCGCAGGGGACAATGCTGGGACAACGCACCAACAGAGCGTTTCTTTGGAACGCTCAAGTCAGAATGGGTGCCGCCCAAGGGCTACAAGGAAATTGAAGAAGCCAAGCAGGACATGACCAGCTTCTTCATGCGATACAACCGAATCAGGCTCCACAGCTACAACGACTACCTGTCACCAATAGCTATGGAGCAGCAGGCGGCTTGATCACCGTAACCGGTGTCCGGAAATACTTGACCAGAACA
>NZ_JALLKV010000127.1:0-1283 GCF_023093815.1 Pseudomonas sp. PNPG3 | reverse complement strand
TGGATGTCGGCCCGCAGGGGCTGGATCTTCCTGAGCTGATCGGAAGGGATGGCCACGCCATTCACGCGGCGGCGAACGAGGAGGAAGTACATGCTGCACCAGACACTGTATATGGATACAGTATTTCAGCATCAGGCAAAGCAATCGCGCCAGTACCGCCCGGCGGACTACGATTGCTTGCTCAGTTAGGAGATCGACGCATGCGGCCCAATTAGTGAACCGGGCCAGCAGGGCCGCCTAACGCTTTGAGCTGATAGTCGGTGACCGCCTGGAACTGCGACTCAGCGATCAAGCGCAACCGCTCGACTTCATCGGCTGGCCTGCCGGCTCCCTGGGCCTCGTGATAACGCCTCATGGCGTCCACGGCGTCGGTGTACATGGGGTGGTCAGGGTAAAGGATCGGCGGCTTACACTTCATCGGGGTTCCATCCTGAGAAGGCCATCACTTGAAGGACAGAGTATAGGACGCGTTGCGTGTGGTTAGAACAGGAGCACTAGTGACTCTGGGGTCTCACGCTGGTACGATCTGGCTACGCTAGCTTGCCATTCATAGGGACCAAGATAGCTAGAAGCCCTGGACACCAGCATCCAGGGCTTCGTTTTTTCTGCGGGTCATCTACGGCCTCTTCATCCGTTCAACCACAGCCTCGCAGGCCAGGCTCAACGACAGGCAGATACAGCTGCCTCAAGCTCCTTTTCATACCCCATTCGCTGCCGTCGTTCAGCCAGCAATGCCCTCACCTTCACCTCCAGGCTGTCGATCTTGCGCAGGCCGGCAGCAGCCCAGGGCGGTACCGCTACCTCCGGTGCCCGGCATGGCACCTGCACTGGCACCTCAACGCGCACGTACTGGACCTGGGGCTCTCCCCTCCCTGCACAGGCAGCCAGCAGCGCTATCCCTGCAAGAACCACACCCCCTCGCAGGGTTCGGCCGGCGCCACCTGCCGCTCCTGCACGACCTGCACATTTTTGCCGCACCTGCACATTTTCGTTACTCCTGCACTTTTTCGTTGCCCCTGCAGGGCCACGCCACCACCACCCGCTCCCACAGGCAAGGCCACGTATTACGCGGCGCGCATGCCAGAAAATGTCCATTTCGCTCCTACAGGTCAGAGAGTTCACCACCACCGTCATAGCCCAAGCTCCTTATCGATGATCGAGGTCGCGGCAGCGCACTTGTCGCCACCGGTGCGCTCCTGCTGTAGCCGGTTCGCCGCGGCATAGTCGATATCTGCGCTGGCTTTAGCCTCGCCTACTGCCTTTTCGGCCCCGGCCTGGCGGGC
>NZ_JALLKV010000126.1:0-1310 GCF_023093815.1 Pseudomonas sp. PNPG3 | reverse complement strand
CTATTTGGGCCTCATTATGAGGCTTGGAGGTGTCTACGAAACCAGGGGCGATTCACACATCAGCACTTCAATTCCACTACTGGATAACCATTGCACAAAAGCTATTGAGCTAACGCTCACTTATTGGCCCAACAAGCATGACATGTCAGTTTATGCAAAAGTGACAATGAGATAAAACAATCTATCCTCGCTAAGGAGTCTATTCTAATGGCCCGCCCGCACCTTAACCCGCCATGTACAGGATGGATAGAGGACCTACCCCATCCTGACACTCCCATTGCGATCGAAGCCAGCCTGGGCAATCAATCCCCTAACCATCAGGATCTTATCTACCTTGAAGTACCCAGACCCCTCGGTTGGGCAAGAGAAGTAATGGCTTTCCTTTCGCTTCCAACTATCGCCATCACCACCCCTCTGCTCAGCTTCATAAACTCCAACTTAGAGCAGAGAGACTTCGAATCCGTGCTAGTTGATATATTAATACTTGCATGCGGAGTATGGGCATCCGTATTTTGCCTTCGAGTAAGCATATCCCCACCCCGAGATGAACCCCTTCGCCTCAACCGAGTACGTAAAAAATTGTATGCATACAATTTCAAGTACTGCTGGTGGAACCCCTTCACGAACTGGAAAGTAGAAACAGTTTGCTACGACTGGTCCCAAGTCCGCGCCGAGCGCTGGTCCCAGACCGGCGCACTGCCAAACGGTGGGTTAATTTTCAAATGGGGTGTCACACTCTCCATCGTTGCACCAGGCACAAACAATGTCATCGACCGTTTTCCTCTGGTCACGATGGGCGCCAATGAACATGCCTGGGCCTACATCTGCACCTACATGCAGGAAGGCCCCTCAGCCCTGCCACCACCCGCCCCCCCCAAGGATCACAACGATGTGCTCTGGTGTGAGTTCGCCCTGCGCCTGGCACCCCGAGTAGCGTGGCCAGCGGAAATGGATCTGGAGTCGAGGACCGCCCCGTGAGATTACTGTCTTGCACTGCTTGCTCTCGCCCTATCGCCGGCATGCCAGCTCTCGCAGAACTGCATATGACTCATCGAATTAGCGGGGACTCTGTGGGAGCGGCTTTAGCCGCGAACACCGGCGCAGCCGGTGCCATGCACCGCGTTGGATTCTTCGCGGCTAAAGCCGCTCCCACAGGGTACGCGGGCCGCTTGCGAATTCAGTTTTCTACGCGACAGCGCAGCCCAAAGGGCTAGGCAATCTCTCTTAGGCTGCACATGACTCATTGAATTAGCAGGGACCCTGTGGGAGATTCTATGGTTTTCAGCAAGCCAGTTTCGCGCCTTTAGTGA
>NZ_JALLKV010000125.1:0-1312 GCF_023093815.1 Pseudomonas sp. PNPG3 | reverse complement strand
TGAATCGCCCCGGGTTTCGTGGAGGCCGTTTCGTTTAAGTCAGGCCGCAATGGCCTGACCTGCTTGTTGCTGGTGGAAGTTTGCCTCAGCCTCCGCAGGCGGGATATAGCCGATTGAGCTCAGCAACCGCTGGTGGTTGTACCAGTGCACCCATTTCAAGGTCGCCATCTCAACAGCCTCGCGGCTCTTCCACGACTGGCGGTAGATCAGCTCGGCCTTGTACAGCCCGTTGATAGTCTCAGCCAGGGCGTTGTCATAGCTGTCGCCCTTGCTGCCAACTGAAGGTTCAATGCCGGCCTCTGCCAGTCGCTCGGTATAGCGGATCGAGACGTACTGGCTGCCACGGTCGCTGTGATGGATCAGGCCACCCGTACGATGTGGCTGGCGGGCATACAGGGCTTGCTCCAGGGCATCCAGCACGAAGTCGGTCTTCATGCTGGTACTGACTCGCCAGCCGACGATACGGCGTGCAAAGACGTCGATCACGAACGCCACATACAGCCAGCCCTGCCAGGTCGACACATACGTGAAGTCCGATACCCACAGCTGATTTGGGCGGTCGGCATGGAATTGGCGCTGCACGCGATCCAGCAGGCAGAGCGACTTGTCGCCGGCCACCGTTGTGCGCAGGATCTGGCCGCGCCTGATGCCCTGCAATCCAGCCCGACGCATCAACCGCTCTACCGTACATCTGGCCGCCTCGATACCTTCTCGCCTGAGTTGCTTCCAGACTTTCACTGCGCCATAGCACTGCATGTTGGTGTCCCACACCCGCTGGACTTCCAGGGTCAACGCGTCATCACGCTTAGCACGGCAGCAGCGTAGTGCCGGGTTGCGTTGCTGTGCCGCGTGCCTGCGGTAACCGGACGGGGCGATTTGCAAGACACGGCAAATCGACTCGACCCCGAGACGGTCACGATGCTGATCGACGAATGCCCTCAGGACTTGGTGCGGCGGTCGAGCTCCGCCTGGGCAAAATACGCACTGGCCAGGCGCAGGATCTCGTTGGCTTTGCGCAGCTCGCGATTCTCTCGCTCCAGGGCCTTGATGCGCTCACGCTCTTCACTAGTCTGACCGGGGCGCTGCCCCACATCTGTCTGCTGGCGACGAATCCAGCCATGCAGGGTTTGCGCGGCACAGCCAATCTTCGGGGCAATGGCCTCAATGGCCGCCCACTCGGAGGGGTAGTCATTCAGGTGTTCCAGAACCATGCGCACGGCACGTTCACGGACTTCAGGGGAGTAGGTCGTAGTCTTTCTCATGGCCTCATCTTCTCAAGAGTTGAGGCCTCCACGAAACCCGGGGCGATTCA
>NZ_JALLKV010000124.1:0-1316 GCF_023093815.1 Pseudomonas sp. PNPG3 | reverse complement strand
CGACCCCGACCTTGGCAAGGTCGTGCTCTACCAACTGAGCTATTCCCGCAATTTGGCGTCCCCTAGGGGACTCGAACCCCTGTTACCGCCGTGAAAGGGCGGTGTCCTAGGCCACTAGACGAAGGGGACACGCTGCTGGCATTACTGCCTGCTTTCACTCCCTGCCGCGTTTCGCTGTGTGCTTTACGCTGCAAGTGGCGCGCATTCTATGGATGGTTCGGACAGGCGTCAACCCCTTTGTAGAAATTTATTTAAATCAATGACTTCCGGGTGGGTTGGGGTGCAGAGGCGGGTTGGGTTGCCGATATAGAGAGAAGCAATCCTGTACCGGCCCTTTCGCGGCTTTAGCCGCGAAAGGGCCGGTACAGGCATATAGCCGCTATTCGCCCCCCGGCAAACTCACTACACTCAAAGCTGTAATTCTTCTTCAATGAGGCATTAACGGTGACACCACTTCTGATCACCCTGCTCATCGTGTCGGGTATCGCGCTGCTGATCGTGATCGGCTACCTAAACAATGTGGTCGAGAACGGCAAGCTCGAGCGCGCCCGGATGAAGATCGAGCTGGCCGACCGCCTGCGCCGCTGTGGCGAAATCACCGAGACCTTCCCCGGCCAGTTCATGACCCCGGCGCTGAAGTTGCTGCTGACCCGCCTGGAGCTCAACCTCAACCAGCGTCAATTGGCGATGGACAAGCACAATGCCGAGATCAAGGCGCGCATCGCCGAACTGGAAAACCTGATTGCCCAGGGTGCGCAGATTCCGGTGAACAACCCGCCCAACCCGATCCAGACCGAGATCAAGGCCAAGGATGTGCGTTTCCTGCTGGAGGCGTTGCACAACCAGGTGACCCGCGCCGCCCAGGAGGGCTTCCTGCCCACGCCCGAGGCCAAGCAATGGATCAAGGAAATCCGCCATATCCTGGTGCTGCTGCATATCGAGTTCTTCAACAACCTCGGCCAGCAGGCCCTGCAGCAGAACCAGCCAGGCCAGGCGCGCCTGGCCTTCGAGCGCGGCGTGCAGTACCTGCGCAAGCAGCCGGAACCGAAGGTGTATGAAGAGCAGCTGACGTACCTGGAGAAGCTGCTGGCTCGGGCCAACGCCCAGGTGCTGGACCGCCTGGCCCCGGCGGAGGACGAGCAGAATGAACTGACCCAGGGGCTCAAGACCGATGAGGAAGAGACCTGGAAGAAGAAGGTGATGTACGACTGATGCTTTAACCTGTACCGGCCTCTTCGCGGCTAAAGCCGCTCCCACAGGGTGGACTGCCCCCAAGAAGTTGGACACCAATCCAACCCTTGGGGGATCTATGGGTA
>NZ_JALLKV010000123.1:0-1362 GCF_023093815.1 Pseudomonas sp. PNPG3 | reverse complement strand
GAGGGTGTCAGAAATTTTGTGTTCGGGCATAACATGAGTAAGAGGTGCATGTATGCCAACCAAAAAGAAACCCCTGCGTGACCTGCCCAAAATCCCCAAAGAGCTGCTGGAGCAGTTCGGTGAGGGTTTGATGACCGCAGAAGCTATCGAGGATGCCTCTGCGGCGTTCAAAAAGGCCCTGATTGAGCGAGCTCTGCATGCCGAGCTCGGCCACCACCTGGGTTATCCGCCGGGCGCGCAGCGCCCAGAGGATGAAACCAACCAGCGTAACGGTAAGAGTGGCAAGACGGTTTTGACCGGCGATGGCCCTCTTCGTTTGGAAATTCCCCGAGATCGAGACGGCAGCTTTGCACCCATTCTGATCCCTAAGCACGAGCGGCGGTACACCGGCTTCGATGACAAGATCATCGCCATGTACGCCCGAGGCATGACGGTCAGAGAGATCCGAGCCTTTCTGTCCGAGCAGTATGGAACCGACGTTTCGCCCGATTTCATCAGCTCTGTGACAGATGAGGTCATGGAGGAGATTGGCGCGTGGCAACAGCGACCACTGGAGCCGATGTACCCGGTCATTTTCTTCGATGCGCTGCGGGTGAAGATTCGCGAAGAAGGCCTGGTGCGCAACAAGGCCATTTACCTGGCACTGGGCGTTCTACCCGACGGGACGCGCGATATCTTGGGCATCTGGATCGAGAACACCGAGGGTGCGAAGTTCTGGATGAAGGTCTTTAACGATCTCAAGACGCGTGGTGTCGAAGATGTGCTGATTGCCGTGACCGATGGTCTCAAAGGCATGCCAGAGGCCCTCAGCGCCGTGTTTCCAGAGACGACGCTGCAGACGTGCATCGTGCACCTGATCCGCAACAGCCTCGACTTCGCGGCCTGGGACAAGCGGCGGGCTCTGGCCAAGGAGCTGAAGCCGATTTACCAAGCCATCAATGCTGAAGCGGCTGAGCAAGCACTCGATGAATTTGAAAGCGGGCCGTGGGGCGAGAAATATCCAACGGTGGTGGCTGCCTGGAGACGCGCCTGGGATCGAGTGATTCCATTTTTCGTCTTCCCTCCGGCCATCAGGAAGGTGATTTACACTACCAACGCCATCGAGAGCATCAACGCCCAACTACGCAAGGTCATCAAGACTCGCGGGCATTTCCCGAATGATGACGCAGCGACCAAACTGATTTGGCTGGGATTGCGCAACATAACAGCCAATTGGGGAAAACCGGCCCATGATTGGAAAAGCGCGATGAATCAATTTGCGATTCTGTACGGAGATCGGTTCATCAGGCCAACCTGGTGAAAATCAGGGCCTGCCTGGCGGCAGGCCATTACCGGCCCGAACACAAAAAAACTGACAGTCCC
>NZ_JALLKV010000122.1:0-1420 GCF_023093815.1 Pseudomonas sp. PNPG3 | reverse complement strand
CCCCAAGAAGTTGGACACCAATCCAACCCTTGGGGGATCTATGGGTAAATACACAGAGCAGTTCAAGCTCACGGCTATCACCGCTTACCTAGAGGGCAGCCGGGGCTTTCGCAAGGTGGCACAACACTTTGGCATCGATTTCAGCCTGCTTCGGCGCTGGGTTGCTGGCTACCAAGTCGATGCCAGCCTCGGCCCTCGCTCGCATGGTCGCCGCTACACCGAGGAATTCAAGCGGCGGGTGCTCAAGTACATGCTTGAGCATCGCCTGTCCCTGCGCCAAACAGCGGCGCACTTTGACCTTGGACAGTCCTCACAGATAGGCATTTGGCTGCGGCAGCACTACAGTGGCAGTCCTGAAGCCACTCTCGCCAAACAAAGAAAATCAGCCGTGCCGAAGAAAATTAAGCCCATCAAGCCGACAGATACCAATGACGCAGAGAAATCTCGTGAGCAGTTGTTGAGCGAGCTCGAGTATCTGCGCATGGAGAATGATGTCCTAAAGGAGTTAAAGGCTCTGCGAGAGGAGAAGGAGCGAACACGGACGAAAAAGCCCTGATCGTCTGTAAATTCAGACATAAATATCCGCTGCCTGATCTCTTGCAGATGGTGGGGTTGGCACGCAGTACCTTTTATTACCAGATCAAGTGCCAGCAAAAGCCGGACAGGCACGCCTCGCTCAAGGAGTTGGTGCAGCGTGTCTATCACGAGGAGAAAGGGCTGTATGGCTACCGCCGCATTGCCCTTGCCATCAGGAATCAGGGGACCTTGGTCAACAAGAAGGTCATTGAACGGTTGATGGCTGAGCTTGGTTTGCAGTCCGTTGTACGCCCGAAGAAGTATCGATCCTATCGCGGCATTGTCGGCAAGGTGGCAATGAATTTGCTGGAGCGTAATTTCGTCGCGCAACGCCCCAACCAGAAGTGGGTGACCGATGTCACTGAGTTCAAAGTGGCCCAACAAAAGCTCTACCTGTCGCCCGTGATGGACTTGTACAACGGTGAGATCATCGCCTATGAAACAGCTTGCCGGCCTACTTATGGCTTGGTCGGGAACATGCTGGAAAAGGCGCTCGATGGGTTGGGTGAAAAGCCCAAGCTAGTGATCCACTCAGACCAAGGATGGCATTACCAGCAGCCCCAATACCGCCATAAGCTCGCAGCGCGCGGTGTGAAGCAGAGCATGTCTCGCAAGGGCAATTGTCTGGATAATGCAGCGATGGAAAGCTTCTTCGGCACACTGAAGTCAGAGTTCTTCTACCTGAAGCGCTTTGAAAGCGTCGAACAGCTGAAGGCGGGCCTGGAGGAGTACATCCATTACTACAACCATGACCGCATCAGGCTGAAACTCAATGGCCTGAGCCCTGTCAGCTACAGGACTCAGGCCACTGGCTAAAACTGTCCAACTTTTCGGGGGCAGTCCA
>NZ_JALLKV010000121.1:0-1428 GCF_023093815.1 Pseudomonas sp. PNPG3 | reverse complement strand
TAATGCCAGTCAGTTAAGACTGACGCTTTGAGCTTTAGCCCGTAGGCCGCAAAATCCGATGCTTGGAAACGAGCATCGGATTTTTTATGCGCCTGTCACAAGCCCTCTCCCTCACTCACGAAATGGCATCGCGGCCACATGCCCTCGAGGGGCTGGGGGCGTTGCTCGATCCTGATCTTGTGCAACAAGCTTTTGAGACGGCAGGTGTCGCGACCATTCGCAAGCGACGCCTCCCGCTTGAGAGCCTGGTGTGGTGCATCATCGGCATGGCGCTGTTCCGCCGTATGTCGGCTTGGGATGTCGTAAACCACATGGACATCATGCTGCCGGGCAAGAGGCCTCTGGTGGCCCCCAGTGCTGTTGTACAAGGGCGGCAGCGACTGGGCAGTGAAGCTGTACGTGAAGTTTTCACGCTCACTCAGCAGCGGTGGCACGAAGAAACCAAGCACCCGCACTGGTTGGGCTTGACGCTGCTTGGTGTGGACGGTGTTGTCTGGAGTACGCCTGACACAGCTGAAAACCGTGCGTTTTACGGGGGCGCTACCAATCAGCATGGGGATGGCGGTTTTCCTCAGGTTAGGATGGTCTGCCAGATGGAGCTGACCAGCCACTTACTGATAAACAGCACTTTCGAGAGCTACCACAGTAGTGAAATGAAGCTGGCAGAGCAGCTGATCGCGACCACGCCGAACCACTCGCTGACCCTGTTCGATAAAGGTTTCTATTCGTTGGGCTTGCTGCACCACTGGCAGTCACAAGGTGAGCATCGACACTGGCTGATCCCTGTGAAAAAGGGCACTCAGTACGAGGTGGAACACACGCTAGGACGCAACGATGCCGTGGTCGTCCTGCGCACATCGCCCCAGGCCCGCAAGCAATGGCCAGGCTTGCCGCTGGAAATGCGGGCACGACTGCTGAGCAAAACAATCAAAGGAAAGGTTGTGAGTGTCTTGACCTCAATGACCGATGCGCAGCGCTTCCCTGGCGATGAGATCGTTGATCTTTACAGTCAGCGCTGGGAAATCGAGCTGGGTTATCGGGAGATCAAACAAGGACTTCTGGGGGGCGAATACACCCTGAGAAGCAAGACGCCGGAGATGATTGCGCAAGAGCTGTGGGGCGTGCTGTTGGGCTACAACCTATTGCGTTATCAGATGGTGCAGATGTCGAGACAGTGCCCAGGCGTGTACCCATGCGAGATGAGCTTTACCGCTTGTAGCTGGGCGATTCTGGGCTTGCTGCATGGCACGTCATTAAACCATCCCGGCAACTTGCCAGGTTTTTTGGCAGATCTGCAGGCGTCAGCGGCTCAGTATGTCCTACCCCATCGGCGACCCGATCGATGGTTCCCCAGAGTGGTGAAGCAGCGCCCTGCAAAATATCCGACCCGAAAATGAAAATGCCAGTCAGCTTAACTGACTGGCATTA
>NZ_JALLKV010000120.1:0-1464 GCF_023093815.1 Pseudomonas sp. PNPG3 | reverse complement strand
CCAGGGCTTCGTTTTTTCTGCGGGTCATCTACGGCCTCTTCATCCGTTCAACCACCGCCTCACAGGCCAGCCCGGCTATTCGGCTTCGCTCAAGCGCTGTCGCGAGGTCTCCCGCCATTCGGTCAGCTTCTTCAAGCAATCCCCCGAGCACCACAACGGCAGAGATTCCTGCCTGGCGCTGCTGGGCAGCGATGGTATCGCAGGTGGCTCGGTGGCCGTCCCGCAGTCTGGCGATTTCCCCGCGCAGCCCATCAGCAGCAGACTCAGCAGCAGCGGCGCGGCCTTTGGCCAGTTCCAGTTTCTTGCGAGCACTCTCACCCTCCTCGTCCGCCACGGATTGGCGGCGTTGTTCTTCAGCTCTGGCCTGGGCGGCGGCGCGCCGATCGCGCTCGGCCACCTGCAGGCGGTAGTCGGCGAGTTCGGCACGGGCAGATACAGCCTCACCCTGGGCGACCACGACACGGTACTGCTGGCCGCCGGCGACCAACACCAGGGCGATCAGCCACCAGCACCAGGCCGGGACCGCGCCCAGCCAGCTCATGCCAGCGCCCGCCGGATACCCTCATCGATGACCTCTGCCTTGTACGGGTTGCCGCCGTTCTCATGGACGATGATGCCGACCACGGCCTCGCGCAGCACCTTAGGCTTGGAGATGTCGATGGAGTCACGCACGCCGACGCCGAGACGCTTGGCAATGGCCTGGGCGTAGGCCAGGGTGTCGTTCTCACTGGACGGAGCCCAGCGGCTGATGAACTCCAGCGGAGTGTCGATGCCGGGCCGGCCAACGCCGGGCATACCATCCTTGCCCCGGTAGTTGAGCAGCAGCTTGCCCAGGGCTCGGATGCCGTTCTCGGCCTCGTCGAAGCGGGCGAAGCGCGGCTTGGCCACGCCCACCTCCAGCCCAAGCTGTCCCTGCCAAGCGTTGCGGGGGTTGTAGTCGATGTTGCCGGGGTTCAGATTGCGGACGCCGCGAGGTGTGGACATGGTTATCTCCAGGCATTAAAAAACCCGCTCAGAGGCGGGCTTCTTGGTGGTGAGACTGAAAAGTTACGACGAATGATATTCGCAAAATTGTTTACAACTTCTAAGTCAGGCTTTGACGCCCCTCAAGGAGATCAAGGCAAAGGTCGACCGACGTAGAGAAGGATGCAGAACCTAGCTTTTCCCAGAGCTGCACTGGGCTCATCTCCCACCATCGGGACCTTTGAAGTCGATCGATGGTAGCATCATCAAATCGATATTTGATAACTTTAGCGGGAATGCCGCCAACTATGGCATATGGGGGAACATTCGATGTTACTACCGCGCCGGCGGCTATTATGGCGCCATTGCCTATCGTTACCCCGGCCATTATGGTGACTCGCCCGCCAATCCAAACATCACTACCTATTATTACATCTAGATTGCCGTGGCGGTTGCAGGAGCTGAGTGCAACACGGTTATTGAATTAAAGCTGGAGCATCA
>NZ_JALLKV010000011.1:14310-133878 GCF_023093815.1 Pseudomonas sp. PNPG3 | reverse complement strand
CCGCGTCGAGCATCAGGTTGGCGAAGCCGCCGCGTAGCTGGAAGTCCGGGTCGGCCGGATAACCCTCATGATCCGCGCGCCCGCCGTGGCCGGGTGGATAAGGTGAATCGCTGCCCTCCGGGACATCGAGCATGGCATGCAGGCTGCTTTCGGTTACGTCATGGGCAGCGTTGGCGGCCTGGGGTTTTCCAATACGAACAGCAGATGGGCCGGGCATGAAGAGGTCCTTGTCTTCCAGTTAGGCTGAAGACATGAACACTATCGGGGAATCAATTCTTCGAGGAGCGTGGTGCGTCCCAAAGCGCTGTAGGAATTTTCTCCTTTTGGCTTGTCTGGACGCTGTGATGCCGGAATTCCGGGGCCGCTCGGCGGCCCTTTCGCGACACAAGGCCGCTCCTGCAACGACTGCGCCAGCCCTTGTGTGGGTGGCGCACCGCCGCAAACATCAATCAGCCAAACAACCTGGCCAGGAAACCCAGCTTCTTCTTGTACGAGCGCCGAGCTTCCAGGGCTTCCTCCAGGCTTACCTCGAGGAACCGCGCCTGCTGGTTGGGCTGCATCTGCCCGATCAGATCCAGGTCGGCGCTGATCACCGTGCCGATCATGGCGTAGCCGCCACCCGACACCGCGTCACGGTGCAGGATGATCGGCTCCAGCCCCGCGGGCACCTGGATCGAGCCGATCGGGTAGCAGCTGTCAACGATGTTCGACGGGTCCGAGCCGGCCCCGAACGGCTGCTCCCGTGGCTGGAAGCTCAAGGCGCTGCCGCCCTTGTAGCGATAGCCGATACGGTCAGCCTCGGAGCCGACCGTCCAGGCTTCGGTGAAAAAGCTTTGCACCGCAGCCTTGGTCAGGCGGTGAAAATACAGCCCCGGCACCACCCGCAGCACCACCTCGCCGCCCAAGGCCTGGCGCAAGGCCATCGGCAGGCTCGCGCCGGCGCGGGTCTTGCCACTGGGCATGCCGACCGGCAACAGGTCACCCGCCATCAGCTTGCGCCCATGCAAGCCACCCAATGCACCCAACGCATAGGTGGAGCGGCTGCCGAGCACCTCGGGTACATCGATACCGCCGGCCACCGCCAGGTAGGCCCGGGCACCTGCAGTAGGGAAGCCGAAACGCAACACCTGCCCGGCACGTACGGCAAACGCGGTGTCCGGGCGTTGCTCGCGGCCATCGAGCAAGGCCGGCATCTGCGCCCCGCAAACCGCCACCAGGGCATCCTGCTGGAACTCCAGCTCCGGCCCCACCAGCGCACACTCAAGGCCCGCGGCGCCGGCCGGGTTGCCCACCAGGTGGTTGGCCGCCCTCAGGGCGTACTGGTCGAGGGCGCCGGACGGCGGGATGCCCAGGTGGTAGTAGCCTTCGCGGCCCAGGTCCTGCACCGAGGTAGCCAAGCCGGGTTTGAGTACCTTGATCATGCCAGCACCTCCTGCAGAGTCCGTGGATAACCGACCGGGTCGGCAAGGAACGCGTCCAGGGAGAATTCCACCGGGCGAATGCGCAGGTCGAAACGGCCTTCTTCGACATCCGCCACCGCCTGGTCGTAGGTGCGGCGGTCAATGGGTTTGAACTGCACGATGTCTCCCGGGCGGAAGAACACCATGTGCTCCTTCAGGTAGTTCAGCGTCTGCTGCGGGTCGTAGATAGGCGCCGGAGTGACGCCGAACATCTGGTAGCCACCTGCCCCGCGCACTGAATAGATGCAGCCGAAACAGCCGCCATGGCCAAGGGTGAGCTTGGGGGTGTCAGTACGCGGGCGCAGGTACTTGGGCACCTGCAGTTGCCGCTCTCGCTCGACCATCTGGAACATGAACGGCAGGCCGGCAACGAACCCGACCATCGACACGAACCACGGCGCGCCGCTGTGCGCGGCAATGAACCCCTCGACATCGGCCAGGCCGTTGATCCGCGCGGCGTACTCCAGGTCGGTGCTGCCCGGGGCCTGGTGGCGGTCACGAAAACGCATCAGTGTTTCATGGGTCCAGGGGTCGTTGTACAGCACTGGAATCTCGATGATCCGTGTCTGCAACGAGCGCTCGGCCACTGCCTGCGCTTCGGCACCGCGCACCGCCTCCAGCAGTGCCTGCGGCGCGATACGGTCCGGGTCGAAGCGAATCTGGAACGAGGCGTTGGCCAGGCACACATCCAGCACGCCATCCAGGGCCAGCCGCTCCACCGCGCGGGTGACTGCCATGCCCTTGAAAAAGGCCTCCAGCGACATGCTCTCGCTGACTTCGGCAAACAGGTGCTCGTCGGCGCCGAAGCTGTAGCGGATAGGGGTTGTAGCGAGCGGTTCGGCCATGACTGTTCCTTTTCTTGGAGTCTTTACAGAAAGGCAGGCGAAAGCAAATTGCACGGGCTCCGGCGTATACCTGCCGGATGCCCCACGGATTCAGCGTGGCGCACGCACCACGATACCGGCAGCGTCCAGCGCCTTGCGCGTGGCCTCGACCAGGTCGAGCGCCCCCGGGGTGTCGCTGTGCAGGCAGATGGAATCGAATTCGATGGCCAGGTCCTGGCCCTCGACCGTGCGCACCACGCCTTGCTGGCAAGCCCGCAACACCCGTTCAGCGACCGCTCCAGGTTCGTAGCCCCGCACATTGCGGGTGAACACGATCGAACCGCTCAGGTCGTACTCGCGGTCGGCGTAGAACTCGCGAATGACCGGCTGGCCAAGCTCCTGGGCGATGCGGCAGATCACCGAACCCGGCATGCAGTACAGCAGCAGCTCCGGCTCGATCACTCGCAGGTTCTCCACCAGCAGCCGTGCAGCTTCTTCGTCACGTGCCAGATGCATGTACAGGGCACCGTGCGGCTTGATGTGCTGCAGGCGCACGCCCTGGGCGCGGGCAATTTCACGCAGGGCGCCGAGCTGGTAGAGCATGTCGTCGACCAGTTCCTGGGCCGGGGCATTGATGTGCCGGCGACCGAAGCCGACCAGGTCGCGGAACCCAGGGTGCGCCCCCACTGCGACGCCCAGGGCCTTGGCCCGCTCGACGGTACGGCGCATGGTGCCGGGGTCACCAGCATGGAAGCCGGTGGCGATGTTGGCCGTGCTGATGTAGCCCATCAGCTCGTTGTCGACGCCGTCGCCAATCGTCCACGGGCCAAAGCCCTCACCCATGTCCGAGTTGAAATCCACCACCTGCATGACTGTCTCTCCTGGCGCTTGTGACTGCATGCAAGCCACGTTAGATTCTCCGCACCCCCTTGGGAAGATCTATAAACAGATAGGGTGTCTTCTGAAAATCAGATACCCCCGGGAGCTATCGTGTCACTGACCCTGCGCCAGGTCCGCTATTTCGTCGCCACCGCCGAGATCGGCCAGATTTCCCAGGCGGCAATCCACCTGAACATTTCCCAGTCTGCAGTGACCACGGCGATCAAGGAGCTGGAGGCGATGCTCGGCGTGCTGCTGTTCCAGCGCTCGGCGCAGGGCATGAGCCTGACCGAGGCTGGCCGGCACTTCCTCAACCGCGCCTACGTGATCCTGCGTAGCGTGGACGATGCGTTGAACAGCCCGCTGCCGGACGTGCGCGCCAGTGGCCTGCTGCGCCTGGCGGCAAGCTACACGGTGATCGGCTACTTCCTGCCCCATCACCTGCAGCGGCTGGAGCACTGGCATCCGGATGTGACCTTGGAGCTGTACGAGCAGGAGCGCAGCGCCATCGAGCAAGGGTTGCTGGAGGGTCGTTTCGACATGGCAGTAGTACTCACCGCCAACCTCACCCACCCGGACATCGTCTCGGAAACCCTGTTCAACTCCGAACGCCGCCTGTGGCTGCCTGGCAACCATCCGCTGTGCGAGCGCTCGGCGGTAAGCCTGGCCGATGTGGCCTGCGAGCCGTTCATCCTGCTGACCGTGGATGAGGCCGAGCAAAGCGCCATGCGCTATTGGGAACAGGCCGGGCAGCGGCCGAAAGTGCGGGTGCGGACCAGTTCGGTGGAGGCCGTGCGCAGCATGGTTGCCAATGGCAGCGGTGTAGCGATCCTGTCGGACCTGGTGCACCGGCCCTGGTCGCTGGAGGGCAAGCGTATCGAGACGGTGACCATCAGCGACCCGGTGACACCGATGAGCGTTGGGCTGGCCTGGCACCGGGAACGGGCGTTCAGCCCGGCGATGCAGGCTGTACGCAATTACTTCCATGATGCTTTTTTGGCACCGCAGCAGTTGTCGGCACGGCGCTGACCGTTCCCTGCAGGCCCGATCTCGTTGCGGGTACCCCTACAGCACCAAGGCAAAATGAAATCAGACAGAAATGTAATAATTTGCAAAGTTTTGTTAACAACGACCGTTGGGTCAGTGTCTGTCAGTTAAGGTTGCCGGCTTGACTGGGGCTGCATTGCAGCCCAAGCCTGCCATGGCGACAGCGGACATATCGCTGCGTGTCATGGTCACCGGCCAGGCAAGAATTGATTTTCCGGAGACAAGCATGCTTCGCATCTTTGAGCGCTGGCTCGATCCCTTCCCACCTGATGAGGTACCACCGCCACCGGTTGGCCTGTTGCGCTTCATGTGGGCCTGCACCCGGGGCGCACGCGGCTACATCCTGGCGCTTGCGCTGCTCAGTGCCGGGGTATCGATCTACGAAGCCTGGCTGTTCGCCTTTCTCGGCCAGGTCGTGGACCTGCTCTCGGCCTGGCAGGCCGGCGGTACCGTCGGCCCCGAAGAAACCCGGGTGCTGTGGGGTATCGGCATCGTCCTGCTGGTCAGCATCGGGTTGGTGGCGCTGCGCACCATGGTTCAGCACCAGGTGCTGGCGATCAACTTGCCGCTGCGGCTGCGCTGGGACTTTCACCGGCTGATGCTACGCCAGAGCCTGTCGTTCTTTTCTGACGAGTTTTCCGGTCGGGTCACCACCAAGGTGATGCAGACGGCACTGGCGGTACGCGATGTGTTGTTCACCATCATCGAGATCCTGCCCGGGATCGGGGTGTACTTCATCGCGATCATTGCCTTGGCCGGTGGCTTTGCCCTGAAACTCATGCTGCCATTCATTGCCTGGGTCGTACTGTTCGGCCTGGCCATGCTGTATTTCGTGCCACGCCTGGGCAAGGTCGGCCAGGAGCAGGCCAATGCGCGATCGTCGATGACCGGGCGGGTGTCCGACGCCTACACCAACATCACCACGGTGAAGCTGTTCTCGCACGCCAACCGCGAAGCGCACTTCGCGCGCGCGGCCATGGAGGACTTCAAGCAGACCGGCTTTCGCCAGATGCGTCTGGTCAGCCAGTTCGAAATCGTCAACCAGGCGCTGGTGGTGGGCTTGATCATCGCTGCCGGTGGCTATGCGCTGTGGCTGTGGCACCAGGGCCAGGTCGGTACCGGGGCGGTGGCGGCGATCACCGCCATGGCCTTGCGTATCAACGGCATGTCGCACTGGATCATGTGGGAGATAACCTCGCTGTTCGAAAACATCGGCACCGTGCAGGACGGTATGGCCACCCTCACCCGCGGCCCCAAGGTAAAGGATGCGCCGGATGCTGTGGAGCTGGTAACCACAGGGGGCGCGGTGAGTTTTGACAAGGTCAGCTTCAACTACAACGGCGAGCGTCAGGTGCTCAACGACCTGAGCCTGCACATTCGCCCGGGCGAAAAAGTCGGCCTGGTCGGCCGCTCCGGCGCCGGCAAGTCCACCTTGATCAACCTGCTGCTGCGCTTCTACGACGTGGACCGTGGTGAAATCCGCATCGACGGGCAGAACGTGGCCAAGGTCACTCAGGACAGCCTGCGCGCGGCGATCGGCATGGTCACCCAGGACACCTCGCTGCTGCACCGCTCGATTCGCGACAACATCGCCTATGGCCGCCCCGATGCCACCGAAGCGCAGATCCGCGCCGCTGCGGCCAATGCCCAGGCCGATGGTTTCATCAGCCAGCTCAGCGACCGCCAGGGCAACACGGGTTACGACACCCTGGTGGGAGAGCGCGGCATCAAGCTGTCTGGTGGCCAGCGCCAACGCATCGCCATTGCCCGAGTGATGTTGAAGAACGCGCCGATCCTGCTGCTGGACGAAGCCACGAGTGCGCTGGACTCGGAAGTGGAAGTGGCCATTCAGGAGAGCCTGGATGAAATGATGCAAGGCAAGACCGTCATCGCCATCGCCCACCGGTTGTCGACGATTGCCGCCATGGACCGGCTGATCGTGATGGATGAAGGGCGCATCATCGAGCAAGGCACCCATGCGGAACTGCTGGCGAAGAACGGTACTTATGCGCGGTTGTGGCAGCACCAGAGCGGCGGGTTCCTGGGTGAGGACCAGGGTGTGGCCGAGGCGATGGAGTAGGCCTGTATGGGAGCGGGCCCGGCGAACACCGGCAAAGCCGGTGCCATGCGTCGACCTCCATCAGTTTCCATCGCGACGATGGACTGAGCTCAATCCTGGCCCTCAACCAAACACGTGCGAAGGCCGGCGCAGCACCGGGTCAAACGGGTTGACCCGTTCGCCAATCGCCGTCGCCTCGCGCTTGAGCAGCGCCACCACGGTCGGCATGCGGTTGGGCCCCAGGCGGTCGCTGATGGTCGCCACGCTCAGGGCCGCCACCGCATGGCCGTTGCGATCGAGGATCGGCACCGCCAGGCCGGCCATGCCATCGAGCACTCCGGTATTGCGCCCGGCATAGCCGAGGCTGCGCACATTGTCGATTTCGGCGCGCAGCATGACTTCGTCGTAATGGTGGAAATCCTTCAGCCGCGGCAGGTTGTAGCGGATCACCTCGTCGCGCTCCTCCTCCGGCAGGAAGGCCAGGATTGCCAGGCTGCCCTGCCCCACCCCCAAGGCCACACGGCCGCCAATATCGCCGGTGAAGGTACGGATCGGGTATGGCCCTTCGCTGCGGTCCAGGCACACCGCATCGAACCCCGAGCGCGCCAGCAGGAACAGCGAATCGCCCAACGAGGCCGACAGCCGCAGCAGGCTGGGGCGCACCACATCACGCAGGTTGCCGGCTTGCCCGGCCTTGGCCGCCAGGGCAAAAAAATCCAGGCTCAGCCGGTAGCGCTTGCTGGTCGCGCACTGGTCGACCATGCCTTCTTCAATCAGGCTGCGCAGCAGGCGGTGGGTTGTGGGTTGCGCCAGGCCAACCCGCTGCGCCAGCTGGCTGACCTTCTCGCCCTCGCCGCCGCATTCTCCCAGCGCACGCAACACGGCGAACAAACGCGACACCGCACCGACACCTACTTCCTTGGCCTGCACATTTCGTTTATCGGAATCCATTTTTCGTCAAACCCTTAAAAATTCCATTCAGTGGAATAATTTCAAAATAGCTGTCACCCAGTGAAATTACCCTTTGTCGCCATCCTAATCATTGCCCTACTCTCCGGTCCATAGGGCGATATCACAACATCGGCCGCCGCCACAGAAGCGAGCGCCAACGTCCGTAAAAGCATTGCTTTTCGCCGCTGGCGCTCTGCCCACCCTGAAACTGCCGGTTGACCCCGGTTCCGTTTGCGATGGAGCACAGCCATGACCTTTCTGTTGATCGACAAGCTTTGCAAGCGCTATGGCGCCACGGAGGCAGTGGCCAGCTCGTCACTGGCCATCGAGAAAGGCGAGTTCGTCTCCCTGCTTGGCCCTTCGGGCTGCGGCAAGACCACTACCCTGCAAATGATTGCCGGCTTCGTCGAGGTCACCAGCGGCCGCATTGTCCTCGACGGCCGCGACATCACCCACGCCAAGCCGGCCAGCCGAGGCCTGGGCGTGGTGTTCCAGAGCTACGCGCTGTTCCCGCACATGACCGTGCGCGACAACGTCGCCTTCGGCCTGCGCATGCGCAAGGTGGCCAACGCCGACATCGCCCGCCGGGTCGACCAGTCCCTGGCGCTGGTGCGCCTGGACAAGCATGCCGAGCGCTACCCGCGAGAACTCTCCGGCGGCCAGCGTCAGCGGGTGGCCCTGGCCCGCGCACTGGTGATCGAACCGCCGGTGCTGCTACTGGACGAACCGCTGTCCAACCTGGACGCCCACCTGCGTGAAGAAATGCAGTTCGAGATCTGTCGCATCCAGAACGAGGTCGGCATTACCACCTTGATGGTCACCCACGACCAGGCCGAGGCCTTGTCGATCAGCGACCGGGTGGTGGTGATGGAGGCCGGGCGCATTACCCAGGTAGATGACCCCTACCGCCTCTACGAACACCCGGGTACGCCCTTCATTTCCGATTTTGTCGGCAAGGCCAACCGCCTGCGCGGCGTAACCGGCCCCGGCGGGCAACCGCAGGCCAATGCCCAGGGCCCGCTGACCCTCAGCCTGCGCCCGGAAAAAATCAGCCTCGGCCCGGCCGGTAGCGGCAGGCTCCCAGGCCGCATCAGCTGCCGCTACTTCCTCGGCAGCCAGTGGCTGTATCGGGTCGACACTGCTCTGGGCAACCTGGCCGTGGTGCGTGCCAACGACGGCAACACACCGCTGGATGAAGGCACACAGGTCGGCCTGGACTGGAACGACGCCCTGCTGCGGGTACTGAACGTTGACGAGGTGGCGGCATGAGCGCGGCAAAGCTGCGCAGCAGCGCCTGGGGCTACGGCCTCAGCAGCCCGGCGCTGCTGTTGTTCCTGGCCTTGCTGGTGGTGCCACTGGGGCTGACCGTGCTGCTGTCGTTCAACGCGTTCGACTACAGCAGCGGCATCCAGGCCGGCCAGTACACCCTCGGCCATTACCTGAGCCTGGTGACCGACACCTACTACTACGAGATCTTCTTCCGCACCTTCTGGATCAGCGCCCTGGTCACCCTGCTTTGCGTGCTGATCGGCATCCCCGAGGCCTTGGTGCTCAGCCGCATGGGCGCGCCGTGGCGCTCGATCTTCCTGATCCTGGTGCTGACCCCGCTGCTGATTTCGGTGGTAGTGCGGGCCTTCGGCTGGAGCCTGCTGCTGGGCGCCGACGGCCTGGTCAACCAGGGCATCACTGCCCTCGGCGGCCAGCCGGTGAAGCTGCTGTATACGCCCTTTGCAGTGATCATCGGCCTGGTCCACGTGATGCTGCCGTTCATGATCATCCCGGTGTGGACCTCGCTGCAGAAGCTCGACCCGGCTGCCGAGCAAGCCGCGCTGTCACTGGGTGCCAGCCAGTGGACGGTGTTCCGCCGCATCGTGCTGCCACAGATCATGCCCGGCGTGCTGTCAGGCACGCTGATCGTGTTCGGCCTGGCCGCCAGTTCGTTCGCCATCCCCGGCCTGCTGGGCGGGCGCCGGCTGAAGATGGTCGCCACCATGATCTACGACCAGTACCTGGCCGAACTGAACTGGCCGATGGGTGCCACCATCGCCGTGGCCCTGCTGCTGATCAACCTGCTGGTGATGCTCAGCTGGAACCGGCTGGTCGAACGCCGCTACAAACGCGCACTTGGAGTCTGAACCGATGACCCGTAACGGCCCGCTGGCCCTGTCCTTTCACGCCCTGGTGATGCTGTTCATGCTCGCCCCGCTGGTGGTGGTGTGCCTGGTGGCATTCACCCCGGAAAACACCCTCAGCCTGCCCACCGCCGGCTTCTCGCTGCGCTGGTTCAGCGCCGTGTTCGAGCGTGCCGATTTCCTCGATGCGTTCTACAACAGCCTGAAACTCGCGGCCCTGGCTGCCACGCTGGCCACTCTGATCGCCGTGCCGGCGGGCCTGGCGATCACCCGCTACAGCTTCCCCGGCCAAGGCTTTCTCAACGGCCTGCTGCTATCGCCGATCATCATCCCGCACCTGGTGCTGGGTGTGGCCTTGCTGCGGCTGTTCGCCCTGCTGGGGGTCAATGGCAGCTTCGCCTGGCTGGTGTTCGCCCATGTCGTGGTGATTACCCCCTACGTGCTACGCCTGGTACTGGCTGCAGCCATCGGAATCGATCGCAGTGCCGAGCAGGCTGCGCAAAGCCTGGGCGCTGGCCGGGTCACGCTGTTCTGCAAGGTCACCCTGCCGATGATCCTGCCCGGTGTAGCCGGCGGCTGGCTGCTGGCCTTCATCAACAGCTTCGACGAAGTGACCCTGTCGATCTTCGTCACCTCGCCTGCCACCCAGACCCTGCCAGTGCGCATGTACGTATACGCCACCGAATCCATCGACCCGATGATGGCCGCCATCTCGGCGCTGGTTATCGCCGTCACCGCCCTGACCATGGTCGCCCTGGACCGCGTATATGGCCTGGACCGCGTGCTGGTGGGCAAGCAATGACAAGGAATGCTCCCATGCCCCTGTTCAAGCGCGTGGCCGAACACGACCGCGAGCCTGTGCCTTTCCTGCTCGACGGCCAACCGGCCAAAGGCATGAGCGGCGATACCCTGCTGACTGCCATCCTGACCAATGCCGGGCACCTGCGCGGCAGCGACTTCAACGCCGAACCACGCGCCGGCTTCTGCCTGATGGGCGCCTGCCAGGACTGCTGGGTACGCCTGCAGGATGGCCGTCGGGTACGCGCCTGCTCGACCTTTCTGGAACCGGGCCAGTGCGTGACCCGCGACCCGGGGCGCCAGCCATGAGTGCGATCGTGATCATCGGCGCCGGCCCGGCCGGCATCCGCGCCGCGCAAACCCTGGTAACCCACGGCCTGCGCCCGGTGTTGCTGGACGAAGCCAGCCGCGGCGGCGGGCAGATCTACCGCCAACAGCCGACCAACTTTCGCCGCTCGGCCAAAGCCTTGTACGGCTTCGAGGCAGGAAAAGCGCAAGCCGTGCACACCACCCTTGAGCAACTGCGCGGGCAGGTCGACTACCGCCCGGACACCCTGGTATGGAACGCCGAGCAGCAAGTGCTGGACACCTTGCAACAGGGCCAACTGGCCGACCGCCTGGCGTTCGACCGGGTGATCGTCGCCACCGGTGCCACCGACCGGGTGTTGCCGATACCCGGCTGGACCCTGCCTGGGGTCTATACATTGGGCGCTGCGCAAATCGTCCTGAAGTTCCAGGGCTGCGCGATCGGTGAACGGGTGGTGCTGGCCGGCAGCGGGCCGCTGCTGTACCTGGTGGCCTACCAGTACGCCAAGGCCGGTGCCACGGTCAGCGCGGTACTCGACACCTCACCGTTCAGCGCCCAGGTGCGTGCCCTGCCACGCCTGCTTCTACAACCGGGCACCTTTGCCAAGGGCCTGTACTACCGAGCCTGGCTGGCCCGCAAGGGTGTGCCGGTGCACCAAGGCGTGACCCTGCTGGGTATCGACGGCGAGCAACGTGCCAGCGGTGTGCGCTGGTCGCACAATGGCCAACAACACGACTTGCCGTGCGACGCCGTGGCATTCGCCCACGCCCTGCGCAGTGAAACCCAACTGGCCGACCTGCTGGGTTGCCAATTCGCCTGGAGCGTGCTCAACCGCGCCTGGCTACCGGTACGTGACGCCCAGGGCCGGGCCACCAGCCCTGGCGTGTACCTGGCGGGCGATGGTACCGGCATCCTCGGTGCCGACGGTGCCGAGATGAGCGGTGAACTGGCCGCCCTGACACTGCTGGCCGACCTTGGCAAGCCCGGCAACCCGCAGCGCCAGCAGCAACTGGAAAGGCGCCTGGCCACCTTGCAGCGCTTCCGCCAGGGGCTGGAGCAGGCCTTTCCATTCCCCGAGCAGTGGGCCCGGCAAGCCCCGGACGAGCTCACCGTGTGCCGCTGCGAGCAGATCAGCGCCGGGGAAATCCGCGCCACCGTGCGTGCCGGGCACTGGGAAATCAACCGGGTCAAGGCCATGTGCCGAGTCGGCATGGGCCGCTGCCAGGGCCGCGTGTGCGGTGCAGCTGCCGCCGAGTTGATCGCCTGCGAAAGCGGTCGGGCCATTGACCAGGTAGGGCGCCTGCGTGGCCAGGCACCGGTCAAGCCCCTGCCCTTTGGCCTGGAGATAAAACCATGAAGCTGATCGAAGTGGACGCCATCATCGTCGGCGGCGGCATCATCGGCAGCAGCGCGGCCTTGACCCTGGCCCGCGCTGGTCGGCAAGTGGCATTGCTGGAACGCGACTTCTGCGGCTCGCATTCCAGCGGAGTGAACTACGGCGGTGTGCGCCGCCAGGGCCGCTCGTTGGCCCAGCTGCCGTTGTCGATGCGCGCCCATGCCATCTGGGGGAATCTGCGCGAATGGATCGGCATCGATGGCGAATACGCCCGCAGCGGCCACCTGAAGCTGGCCCGCAGCGAAACCGACTTCGATGCCTTGAAGGCCTATGCCCGGCGTACCCAGGCTTTTGACCTTCGCCTGCAACTGTTTGAACGACGCGAACTGCGCCAGCGCTTCCCCTGGGTAGGCGATATCGCCGTCGGCGCCTCGTACTGCCCCGAGGACGGCCATGCCAACCCACGGCTGGTGTCACCGGCCTTCGCCCAGGCGGCCAGGCGCAGCGGCGCCCAGGTGCATGAACAGTGCAAGGTGCTGGAGGTGGGACACGACGGCCACCACTTCAGCGTACACACCAGCAGCGGCCAAGGCTTCAAGGCGCCCTGGCTGTTGAATTGCGCCGGCGCCTGGTCGGCGCAATTGGCCGAGCGGTTCGGCGAGCCGGTGCCGCTGACCGCGGCCCACCCAGCCATGCTGGTCACCGAGCCGCTGCCGCTGTTCATGACCGCCAGCACCGGGGTCGAAGGCGGCGGCATCTATGCCCGCCAGGTGGCGCGTGGCAACTGCGTGCTGGGCGGCGGGCGCGGTTTTGCCCTGACCCCGACCACCGCACGCCCGGGCCAGGCCGCAGTGCTCGACATCCTGCACAACGCCACCGAGCTGTACCCGGCACTGGCCGGCGCCCAGGCCATTCGCACCTGGAGCGGCACCGAAGGCTACCTGCCCGATGACGAACCGGTGCTCGGCCCCAGCCTGCACCAGCCCGGCCTGCTGCATGGTTTCGGCTTTGCCGGTGCCGGCTTCCAGATAGGCCCGGCTGCCGGTGAAGCGTTGGCGCAATGCATCCTGCACGGCGCGCCGACGCTCAGCCTGGCGGCTTTTTCCATCAACCGCTTTCAGCCCAACCACCACAAGGAAAACCTGTCATGACGCACAAGCAACGTTTGCTCGCCCTGTTCTGCACCGTGCCCGGCCTGTTCGCCTGCCTGCCCGCCATGGCCCAACCCACGCTGTACCTGGGCATGAACGGCGGCACCATGGAACGGCTGTTCAGCGACAATATCCTGCCAAAGTTCGAGCAGGCCAACGGCGTGAAGGTGGTGATTGTCCCCGGCACCTCGGCCGACATCCTGGCCAAGGTCCAGGCCACGCCGAACAAGCCGTCGATCCATGTGATGGTGCTGGATGACGGCATCATGTACCGCGCCATCGGCATGGGCCTGTGCAGCACGCTCAAACCCAACCCGACCTTGGCCCAGTTGCCGGAAAAGGCCCTGATCAAGGACAAGGCCGCCGCAGTCAGCCTGGGCGTGACCGGGCTTGCCTACAACAGCCGCCTGTTCAAAGCCAATGGCTGGGCGGCGCCCACCTCGTGGAACGACCTGGCTGACCCGCGCTTCAAGGACAAGGTGGTGTTCCAGTCGATGGCATCGTCCACCTTCGGCCTGCATGGTTTCCTGATGTACAACCGCCTGCACGGCGGTAGCGATACCGATGTCAACCCGGGCTTCACGGCCTGGCAGAAGAACGTGGGCCCGAACGTGCTGGAATACATCCCCAACTCGGCCAAGCTCTCGGAAATGGTGCAAACCGACGAAGCCGCGCTGTTCCCGCTCACCCCCACCCAGGTGACGGCGCTGAAGCTCAAAGGCATCCCGGTGGAGTACGCCGCGCCCAAGGAAGGTGCCGTGGTGCTCAACCAGGCCGAATGCGTCACGGCCAACAACGACCAGCCGGAACTTGCGCAGAAGCTCGCCGAGTTCCTGCTCAGCCCCGAGGCGCAGTCGCCGGCACTGGAGCTGGGTGACCAGATCCCGTCCAACCCCAACACCCCCACCAGCGACAAGACCCGTGGCCAGGTCGAAGCCATGCAGACCTACCTGCAGACTGCCGTGACCATCGACTGGGACCAGGTCAACACCCAGCGCCCCGAATGGAACGCGCGCTGGAACCGCCAGATCGAGCGATAAGCCGAGGGCCTGGGCCGCTCCCACCCCTTTGGGCTGCGCTGTCACGTATAGAACGGAATTCACAAGCGGTCCGCGTACCCTGTGGGAGCGGCTTTAGCCGCGAAGAATCCAGCGCGGTGCATGGCACCGGCTGCGCCGGTGTTCGCGGCTGAAGCCGCTCCCACAGGGTCCCGGCTAGCTCAATGAATCATGTTCAGTTCTATGAGATCGAGTTTCCCGCGAGAAGGCAACACGCCTCCAAACCCTAACACCTCAATCCAGCACCGGCCGCAACAACGCCTGGGCCTCGTACAGGGTCGGCAGATACCGCAAGCGTATTTCATCCACACTCAACCGCGAAGCATGGGTGGTGATGGTCAACGTCGCTTTCAGCCGGCCAGCCCGGTCCAACAGTGGCACACCCAGCACGCGCATGCCGATTTCATACTCCTGGTCCACGATACAGAACCCCTGCTCCTTCACCCGCAGCAACTCCGCCTCCAGCTGCAACCGGTCCGTCTGCGTATAAGGCGTCAACCCTCGCAGCGGGTTACGCGCAAAGTAGGCATCCCGCTCCACCTCATCCAGCCAGGCCAGCCAGACACGCCCACCGGCAGTGCAATACATCGGCACCCGCGAACCCGGCCGGATCGACAACGAAGACACATGGCTGTAGCGGCTGCGTACCAGGTGGATGATCTCGTCACCATCACGGGTACCTACCGACACATGCTCCTGGGTCTGCCGCGCCACCTGCTCGACGATCGGCCGCAGCATGCGCGGCAGTTGCGCCGAGTCCACATACGCCTGGCCAAGGCGCAGCGCCTTGGGCGTAAGCCAGTACTCACGGCTGTCGGTTTCGGCAAACCCTTCGTGCACCAAGGTCAACAGAAACCGCCGCGCGGCACTGGGGGTAAGGCCGGACAACCTGGCCGCCTGCGGCACGCTAAGGCGCGGCTGCTCGGCGCTGAACAGCTGCATCAGCGCCAGGCCCTTCTGCAAGCCGGCGATCAGGTCACGGGGGTGGATAGCGGGGGTGTTCATCTATTCGACTCGCAAGCAGGGCAAAAACAGCCGATTACCGCGATAACCGGATCAATGGTGCGATTATCGCATTAAACGCCCGATCAGCGCATTGTTGCCCACGCCCCCTTGCCTCACCCTTGGCCTGCATAACAACGCCAATAAGGAGGTCAGCATGATTCGTGGTTCGACTGAACTGGTCGCCATCGTCGGTTCGCCCATTGCCCAGGTGAAGTCCCCCGAAAACTTCAACACCTGGTTCGCCAACAACAACTGCAACCTCGCCATGCTGCCCATCGACCTGCAGGAGACCGCGCTGAATACCTTTGCCGGCACTCTGCGTGGCTGGCAGAACCTGCGCGGTTGCGTGGTCACCGTGCCGTACAAGCAGGCCCTGGCCAGCCGCCTTGATAGCCTGAGCGAGCGCGCAGCCGCGCTGGGCTCGGTCAATGTGATTCGCCGAGAGCGTGACGGGCGACTGCTGGGCGACAACGTGGACGGCGCCGGCTTCCTCGGTGCTGCGCGCAAACATGGCTTCGAGCCGGCCGGCAAGCGTGCGTTGGTAATCGGTTGCGGCGGGGTCGGCAGTGCCATTGCCTATGCACTGGGCGAGGCCGGCATCGCCAGCGTCACCCTCAGCGACCCCAGCACAGCGCGCATGGGCGCTGTGTGCGAGCTGCTCGGCAATGCCTTCCCCACGGTCGAAATCGCCACCCGGGTCGACGGGCTGGAAGGCTTCGACCTGCTGGTCAACGCCTCCCCTGTCGGCATGGGCGGTAGCGCGGAGCTGCCACTGCCTGCCGCCCTGCTCGCCACCTTGCAACCCGAAACCCTGGTCGCCGATGTGGTCACCTCGCCCGAGATCACCCCGCTGCTGAACCGGGCACGCCAGGTTGGCTGCGCGGTCCAGACCGGCCCGGAAATGGCCTTCGCCCAACTCGGCCACCTGGGCGCCTTCATGGGCGTCACGCCGCTGGAGATCTGAAGCCATGCCGACACATGAACATGCGCAACACAACTTTGACCTGGTCGTGCTGGGCAGCGGCGCCGGTGGCCTTACCGCTGCCGCCACCGCCGCCCGCCGGGGGCTGAAAGTGCTGGTGGTGGAAAAGGCCGAGCACTTTGGCGGTACCTCGGCAATTTCCGGTGGGGCGGTGTGGCTCTATGGTACTGATCAAGCCCGCGCCGCTGGTGCGGTGGATTCCCCCGAGGCCATTCGCACCTACCTCAGGCAGGTCATCGGCGACGGCTATGACCCCGCGCTGGTCGACGCCTTCATCGAGCATGGCCACCAGGCGCTGCGCTGGCTGGAGCAGAACACCGAACTGCGCTACGCCCTGCGCCCGCATTCGCCGGACTACTACCCGGACGCCCCCGGTGCCACCCAGTTTGGCCGGGCGCTGGAGATGGTCGAGTACGACGGCAGGCAGCTCGGCCCGCACTTCAAGGACCTGCAGATGCCGCCGCCCGGCATGTTGCTGTTCGGCGGCATGATGGTCAACCGCGTGGATATCCAGCACTTTCTCAGTATTCGCCGCTCGCCCCGGTCGCTGTGGCATTGCCTCAAGCTGATGGCGCGTTACGCGCGGGACCGCCTGCATCATCCGCGTGGCACCCGCCTTACCACCGGCAACGCCTTGATCGCCCGCCTGGCCAGCAGCGCCTTCGCCCATGGCACCCAGCTGTGGTTGCGCAGCGAAGCCCTGGAGCTGATCGTCGAACGCGGCGTGGTCACCGGCGTGGTGGTGCAACGCGAAGGGCGCCGTGAACGGGTGCTGGCCCGGGGCGGTGTGGTGTGCGCCATGGGCGGGTTCGCTGCAGGCGCGCTGGCCGACAGCTACCGGCCGGCCCGGCAGGCGCCGCACCTGACCATGTCACCGCCCAGCAATGACGGCGCTGCCCTGCGCCTTGGCCAAGCCGTGGCCGCTGCCCAGGGTGAGGGTCTGGTGGCCAACTTCTTCTGGGCACCGGTTTCGGAACTGCGCCATGTCAGTGGCGAGCGTGAGCGCTTCCCGCACCTGGTCACCGACCGCGCCAAGCCGGGGGTGATCGCGGTGGGCCCGGACGGGCGACGCTTCGTCAACGAGTCCGATTCCTACCACCACTTCGTGCAGACCATGTTCGCCAAAGGCATCGCCAGCTGCTGGCTGGTCTGCGATGCCGAAGCGATGAACCGCTACGGCCTGGGCCTCGCGCGGCCAAAGCCGGTGGACAACCAGGCGTTGATCCATGCCGGCTACCTGCACCGCGCCGCAACAGCGCAGGCACTGGCCAAGACCATTGGTGTCGACCCACAGGTATTCATGCAGACCCTGGAGCAGTTCAACGCCGACGCCCGCAACGGCATCGACCGCGCGTTCGGCAAAGGCGGCAACAGCTACAACCGCTACATGGGCGACCCGCAACACACGCCCAACCCATGCCTGGCGCCGCTGACCAGCGGCCCGTTCTACGCCATCCGCATCCACACCGGCGACCTTGGCTCAGCCCGCGGCCTGGTGACCAACGCCCAGGCCAACGTGCTGAACCGCGATGGCCAGCCGATTGCCGGGCTTTATGCAGTGGGCAACGACATGAACTCACTGATGAAAGGCACCTACCCCGGCCCCGGCATCACCTTGGGCCCCGCCCTCACCTTCGGCTGGCTCGCTGCCAACCACATCGCCGCGCGCCTGCAGGCGCCAACCACCCAAATGGAGACCCCAGCATGTACTACGAACTGAGAACCTACACCCTGGACCCACTGAAAATGGCCGACTGGCTGAGCCTGTACCAAAGCCACGCGCTGGAGGTGCAAAGCGAGCATCTCGGTAACCTGGTCGGCTTTTTCACCAGCGAGTTCGGCGAGGTCAACCAGGTGGTGCATATCTGGGGCTATGCCAGCCTCGACGAACGCATGGCACGCCGCGCAGCCATGGCAGCGGACCCCCGTTGGGCAGAGTTCTCAAGGCGCAATCGCGAGCTGGGCGCGGTGCTGCGCTTGCAGTCGCGAATGCTGCGGCCCACCGGCTTTTCGCCGCTGCAGTAAAACTAAAACCTTCCTCCAATGCCTGAGCGGAACCCCACGATGCAACCCCTCGAATGTGACGTACTCGTCATCGGCTCCGGTGCCTCTGGCCTGGCTGCCGCCGTTACTGCCGCCCATCACGGCCAGCAGGTGATCGTCGCGGAAAAAGCCAGCCAACTGGGCGGCACCAGTGCCTGGTCGGGGGGCTGGCTGTGGATACCGCGCAACCCGCTGGCCATTGCAGAAGGCATCGTCGAGACCGACGATGCCCCGGAGCGCTACCTGCGCGGGCAAACCCACGTCAGCGAACTGGACCCGCGCCAGCGCGCCTTCCTGCATTATGGCCCGGAGATGGTGGCGTTCTTCCAGCAACACACCGCCGTGCAGTTCCAGTGCGGCAGCCGCATGCCCGACATGCGCGAGGGCGATGGCAGCACGCGCGGTGGTCGTTCGCTGTGCGCCCTGCCATACGACGGGCGCCTGCTCGGGCCCTGGCTGCACAAGCTGCGCCCACCGCTGGACATCGTCAGCCTGGCCGGCATGGGCATTGCCGGCGGCGCCGACATGGCCGCCTTCTTCAACGCCACACGCTCGCCCACGGCCGCGCTGCATGTGGGCAAACGCCTGCTGCGCCATTGCCGCGATCTGCTGCTGCACCGCCGCGGCCTGCAACTGGTCAATGGCAACGCCCTGGTGGCACGGCTGCTGCGCAGCGCCTTGGACCTTGGCGTGACGCTACTGACCGACAAGCCGGCCAGCCGCCTGCTGGGCGAAGGCCGGGTCAGCGGCGCACAGTTTGCCGACGGTCAGATGATCCACGCCCGCCGCGGTGTGGTGCTGGCCTGCGGTGGCTTTGCGCATGATCGCCAGCGCATCGCGCAACTGATGCCGCATGCGCCGGACGGTACCCGGCATTACTCCGCAGCCCCCAGGGAAAACAGCGGCGACGGCCTGCACCTGGGCGAACAGGCCGGTGGCCTGGTCCAGGCGACCACGGCCCATGCGGGTGCCTGGGTACCTGTGTCGCGGGTGCCGCGCAGCGATGGCAGTTTCGGCCATTTCCCGCACTTGGTCGATCGCGCCAAACCCGGCTTCATCGCCGTGCGCCGCGATGGCCGGCGCTTCGTCAACGAGGCCGATTGCTACCACGACTTCATGAACGCACTGTTCGCCGCCACGCCAAAGGGTGAAGCGCCGGAAGCCTGGCTGATCTGCGACCATGCCGCGCAACGTCGCTATGGTATCGGCTGGGCCAAGCCCTTCCCTTTCCCCACCCGTCACTATCAACGCTGCGGTTACCTGCACAGCGGTCGCACGCTGGAGGAACTGGCGCAGCGCTGCGGGATCGACGTCGAGCAGTTGCAGCGCACGGTGGACGGCTTCAACCGCCATGCAGCCCAGGGTGAAGATCCGCTTTTCCGGCGCGGTGTATCGGCCTACAACCGGGCGCAGGGCGAGCCGTCGCAAGCCCCCAATCCGTCGCTGCGGCCACTGCTGCACGGGCCGTTCCACGCAGTGAAACTGTTGCCAGGCAGCCTGGGTACCTTCGCCGGCCTGGGCACGGATGCCTCGGCCCGGGTACTAGACCGCAATGCGCGGCCGATCCCCGGGCTGTATGCGGTGGGCAACGACATGCACAGCGTGATGGGCGGGCACTACCCGAGTGGCGGTATCACACTGGGGCCGGGGATGACATTCGGTTATCTGGCTGGTAGAGCGTTGAGTACCTTGACCACCTGAATTCACGTTGCCCCTTGCCTCGCCCGCAGGCCCAACGCAACCGTTCGGTAACCGAACACTAGCCCCTCCCCTTAATTGACGCTGCCGCCTTCACTGCTCACCATGCACCGGCCTTGCGTGCCCCCTGCCTGGGAACTGGTCACGTACTCGCAGCACCACAGCTGAATACAATTTCAAGAATCGAGCAGTTTATGAACCACTCCAAGATCACCCCCGCCGCCCCCCGGATGCCCCAGGGTTCGATCGGCGACAAGCTTCGCGGCGCCTTCGGCGTCGGCAAGACCCGTTGGGGCATGCTCGCCCTAGTGTTCTTCGCCACCACCCTGAACTACATCGACCGTGCCGCGCTCGGCATCATGCAGCCCGTACTGGCCAAGGAAATGAGCTGGACGGCGATGGACTACGCCAACATCAACTTCTGGTTTCAGGTCGGCTACGCGGTCGGCTTCCTGCTGCAGGGCCGGCTGATCGACAAGGTCGGGGTGAAGCGCGCGTTCTTCTTCGCCGTGCTGCTGTGGAGCCTGGCCACCGGCGCTCACGGCCTGGCCACCTCGGCCGCTGGCTTCATGGTGTGCCGCTTCATCCTCGGCCTGACCGAGGCCGCCAACTACCCGGCCTGCGTGAAGACCGTGCGCTTGTGGTTCCCGGCTGGCGAGCGGGCCATCGCCACCGGCCTGTTCAATGCCGGCACCAACGTCGGCGCCATGGTCACACCGGCCCTGCTGCCGATGATTCTGGCCGTGTGGGGCTGGCAGGCCGCGTTCATCGCCATGGGCAGCCTGGGCCTGGTGTGGGTGGTGCTGTGGGTGTTGAAGTACTACAACCCTGAAGATCACCCGCGCGTGCGCCAGAGCGAGGTGGAGTACATCCAGCAGGATGACGAGCCCGAGCCAACCCGCGTGCCGTTCAGCCGTATCCTGCGCCTGCGTGGCACCTGGGCCTTCGCGGTGGCCTACGCGATTACCGCACCGGTGTTCTGGTTCTACCTGTACTGGCTGCCACCGTTCCTCAACCAGCAATACAGCCTGGGCATCAACGTGACCCAGATGGGCATCCCGCTGATCATCATCTGGCTGACGGCGGACTTCGGCAGCATCGGCGGCGGCATCCTGTCTTCCTGGCTGATCGGCCGTGGCGTGCGCGCGACCACCGCGCGGCTGGTGTCGATGCTGATCTTCGCCTGCACCATGGTCAGCGTCACCTTTGCCGCCAACGCCAGTGGCCTGTGGGTCGCGGTGGCGGCCATCTCGCTGGCGGTGGGTGCGCATCAGGCATGGACGGCGAATATCTGGAGCTTGGTGATGGACTACACGCCCAAGCACCTGGTGAGTACCGTGTTCGGTTTCGGCAGCATGTGCGCTGCGATTGGCGGGATGTTCATGACGCAGATCGTCGGTAGCGTGCTGACCGCTACCAATAACAACTATGCCGTGTTGTTCACCATGATCCCGGCGATGTACTTCCTGGCGCTGGTGTGGATGTACTTCATGGCGCCGCGCAAGATCGAGAGCGCCTGAACGCGCTGACCATTTTCCTCTAGGGGCCCTTGCGGGCCCTTTTTTTGATCAGTCCGATGAACGCACTGTGTGGGGTCGCGCCTGAGTCAAGACATGCGCTGTACCTGTGGGAGCGGCTTCAGCCGCGAAGAATCCAACGCGGTGCCTGGCACCGGCTGCGCCGGTGTTCGCGGCTAAAGCCGCTCCCACAAGGGCTTCACAGGGCTCAAGCCATGCGCTGTACCCGTGGGAGCGGGCGTGCCCGCGAACACGGGCGGTAGCCCGTGCCATGCGCCGCGCTCTATCAATCAGACTCTGGCCAACACTGCCATGGCCTTCTCCAGCGCCATGCGCGCACGCTGTTCGCCGCTCATGCCCTGTTCCAGCAACTGCCGTGTGGGGATCTCCAGGCTCAACGGCACATTTGGCGGCAAGCCGCGCAGCAGGCCGACCAGATCGGCATCGCCCTCGCCCGGGAAGCGCCGCTCGTTGCGTGCCTGACGCAGGATCTCTTCCATCTCGGCCGGCACCGGGCCGGCAACGTCGCACAGCTGGGCATAGCGCATGCGCTGCGGTGCCAGTTGCGCCAGATCGTCCAGCGAAGAACCGGAGCGGTTGAAGTGGAAGGCATCCACCAGCACACAGCCATTGGCACGGTCAGCGTTGGCCACCACCCGCATGGCCTGGCGCAGATCACGCACATCAGTCCAGGGCATGAACTCCAGATGCGGATGGATGCCATACCCCACCGCCAGGTCACACAACGCAGCAAAGCGCTCGGTCAGCCGCGCTTCATCCGGGTCGTTGCCAGCCACCAGCAGCTCCGTGCCGCCCAGCTCGGCGCCCACCGCCAGGATCGGCTCGAAATCGGCGACACAGGTTTCCGGCTTCAGCCTCAGGATCTCCAGGTCGAGCACCTTGATGCCCGTGTCGCGCAGGCGCGCCTGGGTCTGCCGGCGCAGGCCGGCATCGGCCACCAGCGGGAAATGCTGCTCCTGCTCGGTGGCGGGCACCAGGCGCAGGCCAACGTGGCTGTAACCGGCGCGGGCTGCTGCCTCGACCATGTCCGGCGGGGACAGCTCGAGTACCGTCAGCGCTGCCAGAGAGAAAATTCGATCAGTCATTATCGTCACCCGACAATTCAAGCAATGTGCTCGGGCACACAGGCCCGGCCAGTTTCCGCTGCCTGGCGGATCGCCTCGATCAGCGCCAGGGTACGGCCACCATCGGCGGCATCGATCAGCGGCGCCTGTTCACCCCGGGCAACCCGTACGAAGTGTTGCAACTGCAAGGTCAATGCCTCGCCGGCGGGGATGCTTTCCTCGCTCTGCAACAACGGCGTGTGCCAGCCCGACCCGGCCTCGGCGTAGTGCCAGCGCTTGAGTTGCGGAATGCTCAGCGCCCCCTGGGTGCCGGCCAGGAGGTAGCACGGCTGGCCATCCTGGCGCGGGTAGACCGGGCTTTCGCCGGAGTCCAGCTCCCAGCTCCACGGCGCGGCCACCGCGTCGGAGCCAGTCAGGCTGCCCAATGCTCCATTGGCGAACTGCAGTAGCACCGCGGCGCTGTCCTCGTTGGCAAAACCGCGCACATCGTTGCGGGTGAATGCCTGCACCTGTACCACCTCGCCGCACAGGTGGCGCAGCAGGTCGAGGTCATGGATCAGGTTGGTCAGCAGGAAGCCAGCGCCCGGCTCGCGGCGCCAGGGGGTGTCGAAATAGCTGTCGGGCTTTTGCAACTGCCACAGCGCGGTGACGTTGATCAATCGGCCCAGCTTGCCGTCGGCAATCACCTGGTGAGCCTTGGCGATCAGCGGGTTGTGCCGGCGATGATGGCCGACCAGCACCGGCACATCGTGGCGGCGCGAGGCTTCCACCAGCGCGCGGACTTCATCCAGGTGCACGCCCACCGGTTTTTCGACCAGCACCGGTACACCGGCCTCGACGCAGTCCAGGGCGGTGGCGACATGCAGGTTGTTCGGGTTGGCGACGATCACTGCCTCGGGGCGCGCGTGCTCCAGCATCTGGCGGTGGTCGGCAAAACAGGGCACGCCGCATTCGGCGGCAAAGGCCTCGGCCTGCGGGCCCGGGTCGGCCACAGCGCACAGCTGGGCCTGCGGCACATTCAGCAAATGCTGGTAATGCTGGCGGCCCATGCTGCCGGCGCCGATCAAGGCAATACGAAGGGGTGCGTTCAACAGCCTGTCCTCTTGTCATTGTTGTCATGCGGATTCCGGAATCTGATTCCACAATCCACATTCGACAATTTAGAACCAGGTTCATCTTTTAAGAAGAAGCCGCAGGACAGAGTGTGCGGTAATCGACCGGAAATGCACCTTCAGGCGAACAACTCACTGGCCCGGCTGGCCGCCGATAGTTCCTCTGCCGCCGCCAGCAACAGCGGCGCCAGTTCTGCCAGGCGGCTTTGCGCCAGGCGCGCACTGGGCCCGGCAATGCTCAGCACACCGATCACCTCGTCACTTTGCGGGCGGCGCACCACCGCAGCCAGGGCCGAGGTGCCAATGGCCGAGGTTTCCTCGACCCAGGCATAGCCGCGCTCGCGAGCGCGGCGCAGGTAGCTGAGCAACTCGTCGGTGGAGCGCGGCGCATTCGGGCCGAACTGCGCCGGGTCGGCAATACCCTGGCGCAACACCATCTGCAGCGCCTGCTCATCGTCCAGGCTGGCCAGCCAGGCATGCCCGGACGCGGTGTAAAACAGCGGCGCGTCGCGGCCCATGTCCGGGTCATAGCGCAGCCCGGAGCGGGCACCCTGGGACTTGGCGATCCAGGTCTGGCGGGCGCCGTCGATCACGCCCAGACGCACCAGTTCGCCGCTGTCCTGGGCCAGGCGGTCGAGAATCGGCTGAATGATGTCGGCACCGCTGCTGGCCAGGTAGCGGAAGCCCAGCGCCACCAGCTTGGCCGACAGCTGGTAGCGGCTGTTATCCCGGTTCTGCCGCACATAGCCCAGCCGCACCAGTTCGGTGAGCATGCGATGGGTGGCGCTCTTGGGGATATCCAGGCGCTCGGCCAGGGTTTGCAACGGCAGCCCTTGCGGCTCACCGGTAAGGCTTTCTACAAGACTGAAGGCGCGTTCGATCTGACTACCAGCCATGACACAGGTCCCTGAAATTTCTGCGAATTCTAGAAGATGATTCCACACCGCCGATAGCCGCCGCAGCAAGGGCTGCACGAACTGTCCGGTTATCGCCCATTACTTGCCCGGAAGGGCCGCCATACCCTTGCGGGCCGATTCGCTGCCAATAAGAATGTGGAACCTTGTTCCAATAACAATACAGGAATCCCGCAATGCCTTCCGCTCCCTACGAAACCGAATGCGATGTGCTGGTCATAGGTTCTGGTGCCGCCGGGCTGGCTGCGGCCGTGACGGCGGCCTGGCATGGGCAGAAGGTGATCGTGGTTGAGAAGGAGCCAGTGTTCGGCGGCGCCACCGCCTGGTCCGGTGGTTGGGCCTGGGTGCCGCGCAACCCGCTGGCACGCCGGGCCGGCATCGAGGAAGACATCGAGCAGCCGCGTACCTACCTGCGCAATGAACTGGGGGCGTATTACAACGCCGAACGCGTCGACGCCTTCCTCGAAGCCTGCCCGCACATGGTGGCGTTTTTCGAAAAGCACACGGCGCTGCAGTTTGCCGACGGCAACGGCATCCCCGACATGCATGGCGACACACCGGGCGCGGCCCAGGGCGGGCACCAGGTGATTGCCGCGCCCTATGACGCCCGCGAGGTGGGTGCGCTGCTGCCACGCCTGCGCAAGACCATGCGCGAAACCTCGTTCATGGGCATGCCGATAATGGCGGGTGCCGACCTTGCCGCGTTCCTCAACATGACCCGCTCGCCCAAGGCCTTGCTGCACGTGTGCAAACGCTTTGGCCGCCACCTGTACCACCTGGCCCGGTATGGCCGGGCGATGCACCTGGTCAACGGCGTGGCGCTGGTGGCCCGCCTGGCCAGGTCGGCACAAGACCTGGGCGTGCGCCTGCAGGAATCGGCGCCGGCCAAACGCCTGCTGGTCGAGGATGGCCAGGTGCGGGGCGCGCTGGTGGCTACACCGCTGGGCGAGCAACTGATCCGTGCCAAGGCCGTGGTGCTTGCGGCGGGTGGCTTCCCCAACGACAACGCCCGCCGCCAGCAACTGTTCCCGCGCGATGCCAGTGGCCATGACAACCTGGCCCTGCCCCCCAAGGGTTGTTCGGGTGACGGCCTGCGCCTGGGCGAGTCGGCCGGCGGTGTGGTCGCTACCGACCTGAAGTCGCCGGTGGCCTGGGCGCCGGTTTCGCGAGTGCCGCACCGCGACGGCAGCGTCGGCCATTTCCCGCACATCATCGAACGAGGCAAACCGGGCATCATCGGCGTGCTGGTCAACGGCAAGCGTTTCGTCAACGAAGCGCATGGCTACTACGACTACGTGTCAGCGATGATCGCGGCGGTGCCGCAGGGCGAAGAGGTGTGTTCGTGGCTGGTCTGCGACCACCGTTTCCTGCGCCGCTACGGCCTGGGCCACGCCCGCCCGGCGCCACTGCCGGTGTGGCCGCACGTGCGTAGCGGCTATCTCAAGCGGGCTGCCACCCTCGAGCAGTTGGCCCAGGCCTGCGGCATCGACCCGGTAGGGTTGCGCGCCACGGTCAGCGACTTCAACAACCATGCCCGCAACGGTCAGGACCCGGCGTTCGGCCGAGGTTCCACACCGTTCAACCGCAAGCAGGGTGACCCGCAGCACAAGGGGCCAAACCCTTGCGTGGCGCCTATCGAACATGGGCCGTTCTATGCAGTGAAGGTGCAGCCCGGCTGCTTTGGCACCTTTGCCGGGCTGCGCACCGACGGGAATGCCCGGGTGCTGGATGAAGCTGGGCAGCCGATTGCTGGCCTGTATGCGGCGGGTACCGACATGGCCAGCGTGTTTGGCGGCTGGTATCCGTCGGGTGGTATCAACCTGGGCCCGGCGCTGACCTTTGGCTATGTGGCCGGGCGGCATATTGCCGGGGCGCAGGGGTATGAATGAGGTGAGCGGGTCACTGATGGCTGTGCCCTGTGGGAGTGCTGAAACATCTCGAGTGCCTGAGCCGGCCCTTTCGCGGGTAAACCCGCTCCTACAGGATCCTGTAGGAGCGGGTTCACCCGCGAAGAGGCCAGCCCTGGCGACACTTCAATAAAGCCTTACTGCAAAGTGCTGGGCCCATTGGCCTACAAGGAAGGGGCTGAATCTGATTTTTCGCTCAAGCCGGGCAACGCATCTGCCCCAGCCAGTACGCCACGTCCACCTCGTCGATCTGCTCGGCACGCAGGAACCGCTCGGCATACTGGCGGTACACCCCACTGCTGAGGAACAGCTCCAGCAACTGGCCGTCGATGTGCCCGCCGCGGGCCATGCCCACCAGGATCTTCACCGACTCGGACAAGGTCTTCGGCGCCTTGTAGGGCCGGTCGGCCGCGGTAAGCGCCTCGAAGATGTCGGCAATGGCCATCACCCGCTCGGCAATGCCCAGGTCCTGCTTGCCCAGCCTGCGCGGGTAGCCGCTGCCGTCCATTTTCTCGTGGTGGTTGCCAGCGATGTCCGGAACCCGCTTGAGCTGGCGAGGGAACGGCAAGGAACTGAGCATGATGATGGTCTGCACGATGTGTTCGTTGATCTTGAAGCGTTCCTCGTCATTCAGCGTGCCGCGGCGGATCGCCAGGTTGTACAGCTCGCCGTAATTGCTGGCACAGGCCGGCAGGCGCATGTCGAAGCCCCAGCGGTTGCGCGGGTCGTCCTTGGCCACTGGCGGCTTGCGGGGGCCCCAGGGTACGCAATGCTCGGGGCGGTCGGCCAGCAGTGGCTCGTCAACCGGTAGCGCAGGTGGAGGCACGTCGGCAAAGCGCTCCAGCTCATCACGGGAGATGCCCAGGCGGTTGTCGAAATGGCGCTGCCAAAGGCGCTGGCCAATCTGCTGCAGGCGCTCGATGTCGGCGTCCTGCATGAACTCGCCGCCGATGTTGGCCTGGGCGACGAAGGCGAAGTCGTCCTGCAGCTGCGCCTGGCTGCGCACCAGGGTGGCTTGCAGCGCCTGCTGGTCGCCACCGCTGGCCAGGCCTTGCCAATAGGCCAGCTCGGCATCCCGCCAGAGCACCTCGAAACGCATGCGTACCTCGTGGATACGGTTGTACAAGGTTTCCAGCTTGGTCGCCTTGTCCACCACATACTCGGGGCTGGTGACCTTGCCACAGTCGTGCAGCCAGGCCGCGACGTGGAATTCGTAGCGTTCAGCCGCGGTCATGTTGAAACTGGCGTACGGGCCGGTTTCAGCCGCCACCGCCTGGTCCAGCAGCATCTGCGCCAGTTGTGGCACCCGCTCGCAATGGCCACCGGTATAGGGGCTCTTGGCATCGATGGCATCGGCCAGCAACTTGATCATGGCATCCAGCAGGCGTTGCTGGGCTTCGGCCAGCTGGCGCGTCTCGATCGCCACCGCCGCCACCCCGGACAGTTCCGCGACAAAGCTGCGCAACGGCTGGCCTGCCTGCTCGTGTACATGTCCATCGCCCAGTTGCAGGATCAATATGCCCAGCAGCGCCTGGCTGCGGTCATTCAGCACCAAGGCCAGGGTGCCCTCATGCAGGCCGAGGGCCTGGCTCACTGCCGTGGCCAGGTGCTGCTGGGCAGTTTCATCCACGGCCAGCTCGCCAGGGTACTGCTCGCCATGGCAGGCAGCGGCCAGGCGCAGCAAGGCGTGTTCGGCATCGAACAGGTAAACCACGCCGGCACTGCCCCCGGCGGCTTCCACCAGATGGGTCAACACACCGTCGAGCATGCGTTCCAGGTCGCGCTCGCTGCTGAGTGTGAGGGTAATCGCCTGAAAGCTGCGGATGGTGCCGGACATGCGGCTAAGCACGCGGCTCAGCTCGCGCACTTCGGATACCCGCGAGCGCACCCCGACTTCGCGGCTGAAATCAAAGCCGGCCAGGCCTTGTACCTGTTCAGCCAGCAACCGCAACGGGCGGCCGATACGCCGGCCAAGCACACCACCCAGCACCAGCAGCACGCTAATCAGGGCAGCGGTCCAGAGCAACTGTTCGAGCAGTACCTTGCGTGCACCGGCCAGCAACTCATGGCCTGGCACGGCAATCAGCACCTGCAGGTCCTGCCCGGCCAGGTTGGTCAGTTGCACACGCATGCCATACCAGGTCTGCCCGTCCACCTGATAAGGCTGCGGCCGGGTGCCTTGCGGCAGGTCGGCGTAAAGGTGCTCCAGGCTGGGAATGCCCAGTTCGGCGATGCGCGACAAGCGCACGGCCTGCCCTTCGTGCACGATTACCCGCTGCAGGTCCGGGTAGGCCACCACGCTGCCCTGGTCGTCGATCACGACGATCTCGGTGCCGGGGGTCATGCGCAGGCCCTGAGTCTCACTGGCCAGGTCGTCGACCGAAACGTCCATGCCGATCACCGCCCCGCCGTCGAGGCTGCGCTGGGCCATGGTCAGGCCGATCTCGCGGGTGGTGAAGAACACATAGGGGTGGGTCAGCACGGTGGTGGGCTGGGCACTGGCTTCGACAAACCATGGGCGCGTGCGCGGATCGTAGCGGTATTCAGGCTTGGCCTGGGCCTGCAGCAGGTTCAGCGAGCGGTCGTAGAACCGCCATTCACCCTGCACCGCCCCGCCCTCACGACTGACGCTCTGCACCAGAAATGCCGTGCCCGGCGGTGCGGCGAAACGCTGCAGCATCTGCGGGTCGCGCAAGCGGCGCACCAGCAGGAACTCACCACTGGGATAACCGATGTAGGCAGCACTTAGCATGCGGTTGGCGTCCAGCGTCTCGACCAGTTGCGGCAAGCGCTCCAGGCGCTGAGCCGGGGTTTGCGCGGCCGGGTTGTGGGCGAGCAGGCGGATGCTGCTGTGCACGGGGTCGATCAGGCGCCGGGCGCGCTCGTCGATGGTCTTGCCAATTTGCTGGGCGGAGTCACCTGCTGCTGCCACCAGGGTCTGGCGAATGCCGTGATAGCCCTGCCAGGCCAGGGCGGCGCCGAGCAGCAACATGCCCAGCACGATGGCGAGTGCCACCAGCCACTGCAGTGAAATGCCACGTCCGGCGTTGCCAGCAGCACGACCATTCGACACGCAGCCCATCTCAGGTACTCCATGTATGGCGGTTTGACGGGGCAGCCAGGACGATCATGCAGGCAGAAGCCATTCGCAGGCAGCGAGACGGGGGGCGTGGCGGCACATAGCCCTGCCCCATCTTGGCAGCAGTGTAGAGCGGACCCGAGCTTTCTGCCGGGTTGGCAAGGAAAATTAACGGAACGCCATGAATGATCCGGGTACCGCGTCGCCTGCTTCGCGGGCTTGCCCGCTCCCACAGGGACCGCGCAGCACCGGAGCCAGTGCAGTACCTGTGGGAGCGGGCGAGCCCGCGAAACAGGCGACGCGGTGCAAGATCGGATGTATCAGGCGCGCAACTGGTACCAGGTGGTCTTGAGCTGTGAATACTTGTCGAACGAGTGCAGCGACAGGTCGCGGCCAAACCCGGACTGCCTGCCACCGCCGAACGGCACCGTCACATCCAGCGCATCGACCGTGTTCACCGACACGGTGCCGGCCTTCAACGCCCGTGCCACGCGGTGCACCTGGTTGAAGTCATCGCTCCACACCGACGCCGCCAGCCCATAGATGCTGTCGTTGGCCAGGCGCACGGCCTGCTCTTCACTGTCGAAGGCACTGACCGCCAGCACCGGCCCGAATACCTCTTCCCGCGCCAGGCTCATACGGCCATCGACACCGGCAAAAATGGTCGGCTCGATATAATTGTCCGAACCATCGATAGTCAGCCGCCGACCACCGCACACCAACCGCGCACCATCCTGCCCGGCGCGGGCGATGGCGGCTTGGATCCGGCCAGCCTGACCGGCATCGACAATTGCACCGGCACGGCTCGCCGGGTCCAGCGGGTTGCCTGGCAGCCACTGGCGGGCCTTGGCCTGCAGGCGCTCGATGAACTCGTCATGGATGGAGCGCTGCACGTACAGCCGCGAGTTGGCCGAGCACACTTCGCCCTGGTTGAAGAAGATGCCGAATGCCGCCTTTTCCGCAGCCAGGTCCAGGTCCTGGCAGTTTTCGAACACCAGGTTGGGGCTCTTGCCGCCGCACTCCAGCCATACCTGCTTGAGGTTGGACTGGGCCGAATACTGCATGAAGTACTTGCCCACCTGGGTGGAGCCGGTGAACACCAGGCAGTCCACGTCCGGGTGCAGGCCCAGTGCCTGCCCAGCCTGCTCGCCCAGGCCCGGCACCACGTTCAGCACACCTTCCGGCACACCGGCCTGCAGCGCCAGCTGGGCCAGGCGCAGCGCCGAGAACGGTGATTGCTCGGCGGGCTTGAGCACCACGCTGTTGCCGGCAGCCAGCGCCGGGGCGAGCTTCCAGGCGGCCATGTCGAGCGGGAAGTTCCACGGCACCACGGCGGCGACCACGCCGAGGGCTTCGCGGGTGATGGTGGCCAACGCATTGGGCGCGGTGGGTGCCACCTGGTCGTACAGCTTGTCCAGCGCCTCACCGTACCAGGCGAACACCTGCGCCGAGCCCGGCACGTCGATGTTGTAGGCGTCCATGACCGGCTTGCCCATGTTCAGCGAGTCGAGCAGGGCCAGTTCTTCGCGATGGGCCAGGATCAGCTCGGCCAGGCGCAGCAGCACTTTCTTGCGCTCACCCGGGGCCATGCGCGGCCATGGGCCTTGCTCGAAAGCCCTGCGGGCGCTGGCGACGGCCAGGTCGACCTCGGCCTGACCGCAGGCGGTGACCTGGGCCAATACCTTGTTGGTGGCGGGGTTGATGGCGGCGAAGGTGGCGCCGTCCTGTGCGTTGACGGGCTTGCCGTCGATCAGTGCATTGGCCGGGAGGTAGAGGTCCGAGGCACGTTGTTGCCAGAATTCGAGGGTGTACATTTGTACTCCAGGCGACCGTCGTGGCGGTCTCTCTGTTGCTCGTAAGGTGCAGTGTCGATACAGCGCTGGGGGAGCGGGTTCATCGAGGCGTCGAACCGCCGCGAACACCGGCGAAGCCGGTGCGATGCACAGCGTCGCATTCTTCGCGGGTGAACCCGCTCCCACAGGGGCTGCGGAGCGCTCACAGGTTTTTAGAGCTTGCCGACCAGGCGCGCCGTGCGGTCCACGGCAATGCGGGTCTTCTCTACCAGCTCATCCAGCTCGCTGTGGTTGGCGATCAGTGCCGGCGCCATGATCATCCGGCCCAGGGTGGAGCGAATGATCACCCCTTCCTCGAAACCGAAGGTGCGGCACTGCCAGGCCAGGTCGTTCTCGTTGGCAAAGCGCTTGCGCGTCGGCTTGTGCTCGGCGAACTGCAGCGCCGCCACCAACCCGGCACCCTGCACCTGGCCGATCAACGGGTGGTCGGCGAACACCTCGCGCAGGATGCGTTGCAGGTACGGCCCGGTGTCTTCCTTCACCTGGCGCACGATGCCTTCGTCACGCAGCGCCTTCAGGTTGGCGATGGCCACCGCCGCCGCCACCGGGTGGCCGGAATAGGTCAGGCCGTGGGCGAACACCCCGCCCCGCTCCACCAGCGCCTCGGCAATGCGCTTGCTCAGCACCAGGCCACCCATGGGCACATAGCCGCTGGTCAGGCCCTTGGCGATGGACAGGGTGTCGGGCTCGAAGCCGAAGTACTCGTGGGCGAACCATTCACCAGTGCGGCCAAAGCCGCCGATCACTTCATCGGCGCACAGCAGCACGTCGTACTGGCGGCAGATGCGCTGGATCTCGGGCCAGTAGCTTTCCGGCGGGAAGATCATGCCGCCCGCGCCCTGGAACGGCTCGGCGATAAAGCCGGCGACGTTCTCGGCCCCCAGTTCGAGGATCTTCTCCTCCAGCTGCAGCGCGCAGCGGCGGCCGAACTCGGCCGGGGTCAGCTCGCCGCCCTCGGCGTACCAGTACGGCTCATCGATGTGCGCCACATCCGGGATCAACCCGCCCATTTCGTGCATGAACTTCATGCCACCCAGCGCCGTGGCCGCCAGGGTCGAGCCGTGGTAACCGTTCCAGCGGCCGATCATGATCTTCTTGTTCGGCTGGCCGACCACCTGCCAGTAGCGGCGCACGGTACGGATCAGCACCTCGTTGGCCTCGGAGCCGGAGTTGGTGTAGATCGCGTGGCTGTAGTGCCCCGGCAACAGGCTGAACAGCAGCTCGGACAGTTCGATCACCGCCGGGTGGGTGGTGTGGAAGAACATGTTGTAGTAGGCCAACTGGTCCATCTGCGTGGCAGCTGCGGCTGTCAGGTCGCGGCGGCCGTAGCCGAGCTGGGTGCACCACAGGCCGGACATGCCGTCCAGGTAGCGCTTGCCCTCGCTGTCCCACAGGTGCAGGCGTTCGCCACCGACGATCACTCGTGGCCCTTCGGCGTTCAGCGCCTTCTGGTCGAGGAAGGCATGGATGTGGTGCGCGGCATCGGCTGCCTGGTAGTCACGGGTCTGGCGTTGCGGGGCGAAAGGCGCATTCATTGTTGGTTTTCCTTTGCGGTGGGGTTGCAGGGTGGCTTGCGCTCAGCGCAGCTTGCCCATGTAGCTTTCCAGCGGGTCCTTGCCCAGCACGCCCTGGGCATTGGCCAGCGCGTCGATGAACAGGGAGAACAGCTCGGACTGGGTGCCGATGTCGAGCTTGGCGTAGACGTTCTTGCGGTGTGACTTGATGGTGTCCTCCGACACCCCCAGGCGCTCGGCCAGCGACTTGGTCGAGTGGCCACGCAGGATCAACTGGGCGATACGGCATTCACGCTCGGTCAGCAGCGAGCTGCCGAAGTTGTTCAGCGCCGCGTGGATGCGCTGCTCGAGGATGTTCTCGAAGCGCCCGGCGCGGCTGTCCAGCCCGGCGAAATGCTTGCCGAGCACCGCCAGCACCCAGGGCGTGATACGCGCGAACAACGCACGGGTTTGCCCATCGAGCTTGTCGGTGAACGCCAGCGATACTGCCAGGCTCTGCCCGGGCGCGACCTGCAGGATGTAGTTGAGCTCATCCTCCAGGTGCGAGTGCCGGTAGAACGACTGGTAGTACTCGCTGACCTCGAAGTGGTCGGGCGCCACTTCGAACAGGCCGTAGCAACCGGACTCGACCTGCTCCACACAGGCGCCGTAGAACGGGTCGAGCAGATAGAAGCCGGACAGGTAGCGGCTGACATTGCCCTCGGGCTGCCAGGGCGCCTTGTCGTCCTGCTCGAACAGCGCGCAGGGCATGCCGTCGTGCGGGTACAGGTACACCGTGGTCGCCTGGATCGGCCGGATCACGCCAAGCGCAGCAAACAGGGTGGCGGCAAAGCCCGGTCGGCCGATTGCCTCGGTGACCTTGGCCTGGTGCTCGAACCACTGTTGCGAAAGCAATTGATCAGTCACTTTGGGCCTGCCGTCTCAAGTAAAGGCACCGCCGCCAGTGCGGTGCGTCGTTGGCCAGATACTCCCATGGCACTGCAAACACCGAAATCACCCTTTGGGGTGAGCAGGCAAAGCCCCCTGCCGGCTCACCCCAAAGGGTGATTCCGGGTACCGGCGGGGTGTGGGAGCATCAACCCGCCCCAGCGCTGCGAGCCACCCGCTCGACCTCCTTGCACAACACCCACCGGTATCGAGCCCGCTCGCATACCGCGGCGTCCTGCATCCCTTTCCAGGAGTTAGCAATGCATACAACAACAAGTACAGCCCATAGCCCTGCACATAGCCCGTCGCAACCCACCGCCAGTAACGGCCGTTTCCGCAAGTCCATGGGGCTGCCCGCCCTGGTGCTGTTCGGCCTGGCCTACATGGTCCCACTTGCAGTATTCACCACCTATGGGCTGGTCACCCAGATGACCAAGGGGCACCTGCCCATCGCCTACCTGCTGACCCTCGCCGCCATGCTGCTGACCGCCTACAGCTACGGCCGCATGGTCCAGGCCCACCCCTACTCCGGCTCGGTCTACACCTACACCCGCAAGGCCTTCGGCAGCCACATCGGCTTCATCGCCGGCTGGACCCTGCTGCTCGACTACATCTTCCTGCCGCTGCTCAGCTACCTGCTGATCGGCATCTACATGTCGGAGTACTTCCCGGCCATCCACGCCTGGGTGTGGGTGGCGGGCTCCATTGCCCTGGTCACCTTCCTCAACCTGATCGGCATCGAGTCGATCACCCGGGTGAACTGGATACTGGTGGTGGTGCAACTGGTGTTCATCGTCGTGTTCGTCGCCCTGTCCATCCACAACCTCAGCGGGCAGGCGCAGCCGGTGTCGCTGCTGGCGCCGTTCCACCACGAAGGCTTCAGCGTGCCGTTGATCATGACCGGCGCCGCCGTGCTGTGCCTGTCGTTCCTGGGCTTCGATGCGGTCTCGACCATGGCCGAGGAAACCAGCAACCCCACCTACCGCATTCCCGTGGCGATCCTCGCCGTGTCGCTGATCGGCGGCATGTTGTTCCTGGTGGTGTCGTACTGCGCACAGATGGTGTTCCCTGACTGGGGCAGCTTCGCCGACCCGGACTCGGCGTCGGTGGACGTGATGCGCCGGGTCGGCGGCGAACTGCTGGTGACCGCCTTCACCGCCACCTACGTGGCCGGCTGCTTCGCCTCGGCCATGGTGTCCCAGGCCAGCGTGTCGCGAGTGCTGTTCGCCATGGGCCGCGACGGTGCGTTGCCCCGCGCGTTCGGCCAGCTGGTGACGAAAAAGCGCGTACCGGCCACGGCCATCCTGCTGGTCAGCCTGCTGTCGCTGATTGCCTTGGTGATCAGCCTCGACACGGTGGCCAACATGATCAGCTTTGGCGCGCTGTTCGCCTTCTCGGCGGTGAACCTGGCCGTGGTCAAGCACTACCTCATCGACCAGAAGCTGCGTGGTGGTCGCAACTACCTGCTGTATGGCGCCATTCCCGGCCTGGGCTTTCTCAGCACGCTGTGGCTGTGGAGCAGCCTTACCAGCCTGTCGTTCACCATCGGTTTGTGCTGGATGGGCATGGGCCTTGTGGTGCTGCTGGGGCTTACCCGCGCGTTCCGGGTGAAGCTGCCAGAGTTGCAGATGGCCGAGTGACTTACGCGCTGTCGAGCATTTGCGCGGTCCCTGTGGGAGCGGGTTTACCCGCGAATACCGGCGAAGCCGGTGCCATACACCGAGTCGCCTGCTTCGCGGGTGAACCCGCTCCTACAGGGGGCCGTGCATACGATAGAAACTTTTGAAGAAGGCCGTTGCGATAACGATCTGTTATCACCTGATCCGCATTAATCATTATTCAGCATGCATTTCGCCCCCTACAGTCCCAGCCCATCGACTGTCATTGCCAACGGGAAACGAAATGTCCATCGAACATCGCCTGAACCACATCGCCGGCCAGCTCAGCGGCAACGGTGAAGTGCTGCTGAACAGCGTCGACGCCCACACCGGCGAGCCTCTGCCATACGCCTTCCACCAGGCGACCAGCAACGAAGTCGATGCCGCCGTGCAGGCCGCCGAGGCTGCCTACCCGGCCTACCGTAGCACCAGCCCGGAACAGCGCGCCGCCTTCCTCGACGCCATCGCCAACGAACTGGACGCACTGGGCGATGACTTCGTCCAGCATGTGATGCGCGAAACCGCTCTACCCGAGGCACGCATCCGCGGTGAGCGTGCCCGCACCAGCAACCAGCTGCGCCTGTTCGCCGATGTGGTGCGCCGTGGCGATTTCCTCGGTGCGCGCATCGACCGTGCGCAGCCCGAGCGCACCCCGCTGCCACGCCCGGACCTGCGCCAGTACCGCATCGGCGTCGGCCCGGTGGCCGTATTCGGTGCCAGCAACTTCCCGCTGGCCTTCTCCACCGCCGGCGGTGATACCGCCTCGGCGCTGGCGGCCGGCTGCCCGGTGGTGTTCAAGGCCCACAGCGGGCACATGCTGACCGCTGCCCACGTGGCCGCGGCCATTGACCGCGCGGTGGCCGGCAGCGGCATGCCAGCAGGTGTGTTCAACATGATCTATGGCGCCGGCGTGGGTGAAGCACTGGTCAAGCACCCGGCCATCCAGGCGGTCGGCTTCACCGGGTCGCTGCGTGGTGGTCGCGCCCTGTGCGACATGGCGGCTGCGCGCCCGCAGCCGATCCCGGTGTTCGCCGAAATGAGCAGCATCAACCCGGTAATTGTCCTGCCCCAGGCCCTGCAGGCCCGTGGCGAGCAGGTAGCCGGCGAACTGGCCGCCTCGGTAGTGCTGGGTTGCGGGCAGTTCTGCACCAACCCGGGCCTGGTGGTGGGCATCAAGTCGCCGCAGTTCGAACGCTTCGTGCACACGCTGGTGGCGCGCATGGCCGACCAGGCGCCGCAGACCATGCTCAACGCCGGCACCCTGCGCAGCTACCAGAGCGGTGTGCAGCACCTGCTGGCGCACCCTGGCATCCAGCACCTGGCCGGGCAGCCACAAGCCGGCAAGCAGGCCCAGCCGCAGCTGTTCAAGGCGGACGTGAGCCTGCTGCTGGACAGCGACCCGCTGCTGCAGGAAGAAGTGTTCGGCCCGACCACCGTGGTGGTGGAAGTGGCCGATGCCCAGCAACTGGCCGAAGCGCTGCGCCACCTGCAAGGCCAGCTGACGGCCACCCTGATTGCCGAACCGGACGACCTGCGTGCCTTTGCTGCGCTGGTGCCGCTGCTGGAGCGCAAGGCCGGGCGCCTGCTGCTGAACGGCTACCCGACCGGCGTAGAGGTATCGGACGCGATGGTGCATGGCGGGCCATACCCGGCCACCTCCGATGCCCGAGGCACTTCGGTCGGTACCTTGGCCATCGACCGCTTCCTGCGCCCGGTGTGCTTCCAGAACTACCCGGATGCGCTGCTGCCGGAGGCGCTGAAAAGTGCCAACCCGCTGGGGATTGCGCGGTTGGTGGATGGGGTCGCGAGCCGTGGCGCGGTTTGATCTGACATCGAGGTAGCCTGTACTGGCCTCTTCGCGGGTAAACCCGCTCCCACAGGTACTGCACAGTGCTTGAATTCTGTGTAGTACCTGAGGGAGCGGGTTTACCCGCGAAGAGGTCGGCACAGGACCATCAGCCCTGTATACAATCCGCAAAAACCTTGCTTACAATGCCATGCGCCTATGACATCGGTAATCGCCGATGCGTATTGCGACAGGCTTAAGCCATGTCATCTACAAATGCTCCAAGAACGCTACTGGTCAAAAACGCCGAACTTCTGGTCACCATGGACGGCGAACGCCGCGAGATCAAGAACGGCGGAATGTTCATCGAAGGCAACCTGATCCGTCAGGTCGGCCCCAGCGATACCCTGCCACAGCAGGCCGACGTGGTGCTGGACATGTCCGGCAAGGTGGTCATCCCGGGCCTGGTCAACACTCACCACCACATGTACCAGAGCCTCACCCGCGTGGTGCCAGCGGCCCAGGACGGCGAACTGTTCAACTGGCTGACCAACCTGTACCCGATCTGGGCACGCCTGACCCCCGAGATGATCGCGGTGTCGACCCAGACCGCCATGGCCGAACTGATCCTGTCCGGCTGCACCACCTCCAGCGACCACCTGTACATCTACCCCAACGGCTGCAAGCTCGACGACAGCATCCATGCCGCCGACGAGATCGGCATGCGCTTCCACGCCGCGCGCGGCAGCATGAGCGTGGGCCGCAGCCAGGGCGGACTGCCGCCTGATTCGGTGGTGGAGAAGGAAGCCGACATCCTCAAGGAATCCCAGCGCCTGATCGAGGACTATCACGACGCCAGCCACGGCTCGATGCGCCGCATCGTGGTGGCGCCCTGCTCGCCGTTCTCGGTCAGCCGCGACCTGATGCGCGAAGCAGCCGTGCTGGCGCGCCAGTACGGGGTGTCGTTGCACACCCACCTGGCCGAGAACGTCAACGACATCGCCTACAGCCGCGAGAAGTTCGGCATGACCCCCGCCGAATATGCCGAAGACCTCGGCTGGGTCGGCCACGACGTGTGGCACGCCCACTGCGTGCAACTCGACCAGCATGGCATCGAGCTGTTCGCCCGCACCGGCACGGGTGTCGCCCACTGCCCATGCTCGAACATGCGCCTGGCCTCGGGCATCGCCCCGGTGCGCAAGATGCGCGACCACGGGGTGCCGGTGGGCCTTGGGGTCGACGGTTCGGCATCCAACGACGGCGCCAGCATGATCGGTGAAGTGCGCCAGGCCTTGCTGCTGCAACGGGTGGGCTTTGGCCCCGACGCGATGACTGCGCGCGAGGCGCTGGAAATTGCAACGCTCGGCGGCGCCAAGGTGCTCAACCGCAATGACATCGGCGCACTGGCGCCAGGCATGGTGGCCGATTTCGTCGCCTTCGACCTCGGCCACGTGGCCTATGCCGGTGGCCACCACGACCCGTTGGCGGCGCTGGTGTTCTGCACCCCGACCCAGGTGCACACCAGTGTCATCAATGGCCGTGTGGTGGTGAAGGACGGCCAGCTGGCCACGGTCGACCTGCCACGGGTGCTGGAGCGCCACAACCAGTTGGCACGCCAGCTGGTCAGCGGCGAATAAGCAACCATTCAGGGCCGCCTTGGCGGCCCATCGCCGGCAACGCTGCCGTGTCTTGCGAAATCAGAGGACCATGAGCATCTCATGCCAGGCCATGCCGCCGTGGTCCGACGGCGACGGTTTCACGTACTGATACCCCAGCTTCTGGTACAGGGCCACATGCTGCTCCTTGCACATCAGGTGAATGGTCAGCTTGCCCGCCGCCTTCATGCGTGCGATGAATTCATCCATCAACTGCTTGGCGTAGCCTTTGCCCTGGTACGCCGGGTCAACCACCACCGACATGATCACCACGTTTGGCGCCGCCGGGTCGTGCCCGACCAACTCCTTGAATGCCTCATCGGACATCACCACTTCGTGGGCACAGCCGCTGTTGATGAAACCGACGATCTCGCCCGCATTTTCCAGCACCAGGAAGCCCTGCGGATACTGCGTGATGCGGGTGCGGATCTTCTCCAGCGTGGCCGCCTCGTCGCCTTCGTAGGCACCGATTTCGATGGCATAGCAGCGTTCGGCATCGGCGGCTGTGGGGGTGCGAAACTGGGGGGCGCTCATGGCGGGTTTCCTTGGTAATGGGCAAAAACAACCGCCATGGTAAATGAGCGCCGCTGCCACAGGTACAGCTTGTTTTGTGTCGCCATAGGCGCAAAGTGCCCTTTTTTGAAGCGCTGAAGTTCTACAAGTTGTTGCCGCTGCGAACTTTTTCCCGTTTACCGGTCTATGTGGGAGGCACAGAAAGGAAACGGAACGCGAGACTAGGTTCGCCCGACACCTGCTGGCCTGATGGCTCAATTGTTATCAGAGGTTGGCTTCGCTCATGAAAATACATGTCGCAAGGTTGATGCTGCTCGGCCTGTTCTCGTTCGCGGCGATGGGCACGGCATCGGCAACACAGATGAAGGCGCCCGCAGTGGCTGCCCCGGCGGTTCAATCATCGTTGCAGCCTGCCGGCAACCCCTGGTCCAGGGTGGCCAGTGTGGCCGATCAACAGCCAGCCACGTTGCTGGCCCACGATGACGACCGCTGGCATGACCACCGCAGCGACTGGCGCCGCGAACAGTGGCGCCGCGAGCAGGCCCGCCGTGATTGGGAGCGCCGGCGAGACTGGGAACGCCGACGCGACTGGGAACGGCGCCGCGACTGGGAGCACCGCCATGAGCGGGCCATGCACCACCGCTACAACGATGACTACCGCTACTATCGCCGTTGATCGTTGATCCGCAGTTGGCACGCTTGATGTGGGAGCGGCCTTGTGTCGCGAAAGGGCTTCGCAGCAGCCCCAGCATTGGTTGCCGTAATGCTGGAACCAGGGGGCCGCTCTGCGGCCCGATCGCGACACAAGGCCGCTCCTACAAGGTCCGCGTCAGCCAGTCAGGTGGGGGTATCCCCCGCAGCCTCGGCCTCCATCTTCAAACGGTCGGCCTTGCAAATGTACTTGGGCTTGCGCGGCGCCAGCTTGGCACTGGCCTTCTTGGCGTGCGCCTGCAGTAGCTGCTTGATCTTCTTGCGACGGTTCATTCTCACTCGACCTGTCAGTCCGGTTTGGCTGAATACATCATACCTTGCCTGGGCCAGCGTCTCGTTGACGTTATTTTCACGCTCGGCAGATTAGCGTCACGCCCTTTCCGGCCACGAGCACATCCGCTGGCCGCCAAGTACGACGAGGCATACGTGTCACACACTCCATCCCCCTCCTCGCCCAAGCGCGTGGATTGGGCCGGCCTGGGCTGGCTTTTGCTGTTCTTCTGGTACTTCTCGGGGGTGACCCAGGCGTTGCTGCTGTTCAGCGGTACCACCGGGTTCGCCGGTTTTCGCGATGCATTCTTCCTCAGCAGCCTGTGGCTGGCCCCGGTACTGCTGCTGCCGCGCTTCACTCGCGCCACGGCGGCGGTCATCGGCCTGGTGTTGTGGGCTGCTTCGCTGGTGGGCCTGAGCTACTTCGGCATCTATCGCCAGGAGTTCTCGCAAAGCGTCATTTTCGTGATGTTCGAGTCCAACACCGCCGAGGCCGGTGAGTACTTCAGCCAGTACTTCAGCGCCTGGCTGGGCCTGGCATTGCTGTTGTACACGCTGGGGGCGGTGCTGCTGTGGAAGCGCGTGCGCCCGGTCAGCCTGCCACTGCGCAGCCGCCTGCCGGTGGTCGCCCTGTTGCTGCTGGCCAACCTGGTGTACCCGTTCTACAAGCAGATGGTCACCCAGGAGCGCAGCTTCGTCGACGCGGCGGAGAAAGTGCAGCAACGCATGGAGCCCGCCGTGCCCTGGCAACTGCTGGTCGGCTACCGCCAGTACCGCCAGCAACTGGACAACATGCAAGAGCTGCTGGCCAAGAACGCCGCGCTACCGCCCCTGCAGAACCTGCGAGACAGCAGCGGTGCAGCGCCACGCACGCTGGTGCTGGTGCTGGGCGAATCCACCACTCGCGAACACATGCACCTGTATGGCTACAACCGCGACACCACGCCCAACCTCGATGCGCTGGCCGCCAGCGACAAGGGCCTGACGGTGTTCCGCAACGTGGTGTCGCCACGCCCGTATACCATCGAAGTGATGCAGCAGATCCTCACTTTCGGCGACGAGCAGAACCCGGACCGTTTCCTCACCGACCCGTCGCTGATCAACCTGATGAAACAGGCCGGCTACAAGACCTTCTGGATCACCAACCAGCAGACCATGACCAAGCGCAACACCATGCTGACCACCTTCTCGCAGCAGACGGACGCGCCGGTCTACCTGAACAACCAGCGCAACCAGAATGCCAGCCAATACGACGACGTGGTGCTGTCGCCGTTCGAGAAGGCACTGCAGGACCCGGCGCCAAACAAGTTCATCATCGTGCACCTGCTGGGTACGCACATGGACTATCGCTACCGCTACCCGAACGACTACGCGCACTTCAACGACCGCCAGGGGGTGCCCGGCAAGCTGACCGACGACCAGGTGCAAACCTACAACTTCTACGACAACGCGGTGCGCTACAACGACTACGTGGTGTCTAGCCTGATCAAGCGTTACTCGGCCAGTTCCCCCAATGGTTTCCTGCTGTACCTGTCCGACCATGGCGAAGATGTGTACAGCTCTGGCAACCACGACCGCCTGGGGCGCAACGAAGGCGCGCCGACCCGGCCGATGTACACCATCCCGTTCTTGCTGTGGACTTCGCCAAGCTGGCAGGCCGAGCACCCGCGCGACTTGCAGGCGATGGCCGATCGCCCCTACAGCAGCTCGCACCTGATCCATACCCTGTCCGACCTGGCCGGGCTGAGCTACGACCGTTACGAGCCGGCCAAGAGCCTGGTGAGCCCGCAGTTTCTGGTGGCGCCGCGCTGGATCGGCGACCCGTACCGCAAGGATGGCCTGCGCGACTTCGACCAGTTGCCAATGGACAAAACCGAGCGGGGACAGGAAACGGTCAGCAGTGGCAAGAAACAGAATGCTGGACGCCTGAACTGATCACCCTGTAGGAGCGCGAGACGCTCAGGATGCAGAACAGCTGCCCTGACGGGCACTCACCCGCACCGCCTCGGCCAGTTTGCGCAGATTGGCCTGGTGGGCATTGACCAGGCTGGCGATGCTGTTGTCTGCGGGCGTCTGTAGCGAGGTACGGCAGGTCAGTTCGGCCTCCCCCGAGCGCGTCAGACGCCATACCGCCTCCAGCGAGGCGTAGCGCCCCGGCACGGTATCGAAGCGCTGCACGTCCACGCGCAACAACACCTTGCCGCCACCCACCGGCCCGCCCAACTGGTCCTGCAAGGCGCTGCGAAACTCATCCACCAGGTTGGCGCCCCACCACTCCGTCTCGAGGATGGCCAGGCCGCTCTGCCCTTGCCGCACCACCAACTGCGGGCGGTCCACTTGCGGCGGCACGACCACCCTCGCCACCTGGATGCGCTGGCCACCGTCGCGTACAGGCTCGCTCGGTACCAGCGTGTGATAGTTGTTCGGGGTACTGCTGCAGCCCAACAGCACTGCCAGCAGGCCGGCGCCACATACATTGCGCAGTCGAAGCATCGGCTGTCTCCTCAGGGTTCCAGCTCGGCGGCAGTGGCCGCTTTCGGCCGGCCGCGTATCAGTGATTCGGGGTGCCGCCCCAGGTAATCGGCAAGGTCTCGCAGCGAACGCGACATGCGCTCCAGTTCGTCCAGGGTTTCCCCCATCCGCTCGCGCTGCGGCGAGTCCTCGGAAATGGCCGAATTGGCCGTGCGCAGAGTCTTGTGCACTTCGTCCAGTGCCACCTTCACCTCCGGCAGCGTCTGGCCATTGAACTGCTTGAGGCTGGCACGCAGCTCTCGCAGGCTGCCGTCCAGGTTGCTGGCGATGCTCTCCAGCGGCAGTTTGCTGATGCGCTCCACCACCCGCTGCAGCTGTTCCTGGAGCTGCTCCAGGCTGCCGGGCAATGTGGGGATGATGATAGGGTCTGCGGTCTTGTCGAAGGTCACCTTGGGGGCATCCGGGTAGAAGTCCAGGGAGATGAACATCTGCCCGGTGATCAGGTTGCCGCTGCGCGCCTGGGCCCGCAGGCCGTGCTCGACGAAGGTGCCGATCAACCGTCGCGCGCCGTCCATGTCACCTTCGGAATGCTTGAACACAGACAGCATCTTGCGGTGTACCGGCCCCAGCCGCTGCGGGTAGATCACCGCTTCGACCACCACCGGGAAGGTCTGGCGGGTGGCATCATAGTCGAGCTGCACCGATGTGACTCGGCCAAACTCGACCCCCTTGAACTCCACTGGGGCGCCTACCGACAAGCCGCGCATGGCCTGGTCGAAGCGCAACTGCAGGTACTGGGCCTGGCCACTGGGCGGTGCCAGGGCGGTATCGCGGTCGGCAAACAGCTGGAAGTGCGCCTGGTCGGCAGCAGCCTCGGCTTGCGGGGCGAAGTCGGGCGAGCCAAAGGCCAACCCGCCCACCAGGATCGATGACAGTGATTCGGTATCGATCTTCAGGCCGTTGGCACCGATCTGCATGTCGACGCCACTGGCGTTCCAGAAGCGGGTATCGGCGGTGACGAAGCTGTCGTAAGGGGCCTGCACGAACACGCCGATCTCCACGCCCTTGCCATCGCCCTGCAGGGCAAAGGACACCACTTCGCCCACCGGGATCTTGCGGTAGTAGATCGACGAGCCAATATCCAGCGAGCCCAGGTCACTTGCGGTCAGGACAAAGCGCTTGCCCTTTTCGTCGTAGGTGATCGGCGGTGGCAGCTCCAGGCCGACAAAGGACTTTTCCGGCACTTTCGATTCGCCGGAATCCGCCCCGATGAAACTGCCCGACAGCAGCGTGTCCACGCCGGACACGCCGCCCACGCCAATGCGTGGCCGCACCACCCAGAAGCGCGCCCCCTGGGTGGCGAAGGCACGGGCGTCGTTGGACAGCTGGACCTTGGCGACCACGCTCTTCTTGTCGTCGGCCAGGTCCACCGTGGTGACTTCGCCGATCACCACGCTGCGGTACTTGACCTGGGTCTTGTGCGCCACCAGCCCTTCCCCGGTGTGGAAGGAAATGGCGATGACCGGGCCCTGCTGCATCCAGTTGCGCACCACCAGCGAAGCGCCGATCAGGATCGCCAGTATCGGCACGATCCATACCAGCGACACGCTCCAGCGCCGGGTGCGCACTTCAACCTGCCCCGCGCCATCGCGCTTGTCAGTCTGTTGCACCATCAATGCGGCCTCCCTCGTTGGTACGGCTATCCCAGATCAGGCGTGGATCGAAGCTCATCGCAGAAAACATGGTCAGTACCACCACCATGCCGAAAAACAGGATGCCCACCCGCGGCTCGATGGTGCCCAGCCCGCGCAGTTGCACCAGCGCCGCCACCAGCGCCACCACCATCACATCGAGCATCGACCAGTAGCCGATAAGCTCGACGAAACGGTACAGCTGCGAGCGCTGCCGGCAGGCCCAGGTAGAACCGCGCTGGGCGGTGAACAGCAACAGGCCGAGCGAGAAGAACTTGATGGCCGGCACACCCACGCTGGCAATGAAGATGATCAGCGCGATGTCCCAGGCCCCTGCCTCCCAGAACTCCAGCACGCCGCCGCCGATGGTGCTTTCGCTGCCACTGCCGAGCATTTCGGTGTGCATCACTGGCAACAGGTTGGCGGGAATGTAGAAAACCAGCGCCGCCAGCAGAAACGCCCAGCCACGGCTGATGGCATTGGCCTTGCGCCGGTGGATGGCGGCACCACAGCGCTCGCAGGTGTGCTTGTCGCTGCCCAGTTCGCAGGCCTGACCGCAGCCATGGCACAGGCACAGGCCCAGGTCGTCGGCGTTGGCCGGGGTATTCATACCTGCTCCCAAAGGCCGCGGATGTCCTTGCCGGCGATATGGATGATCAGCATGCTCAGCGCGGCCAGCGCCAGCAGGCCGATGCCAGGTATCACATCGAGAAACCCCGCCAGCTTGATCACCGCCACCATCGCCCCCAGCAGGCACACCTCCAGCATGCTCCAAGGCCGCAGGCCCTCCAGGCTGCGCATGCACAGGGCAAAACCGGGTGCGCGCTGGCCGGCCAGGGCGAAACCCAACACCCAGCACAAGAGGGTAATCTGCAGCACCGGCGCAAAGATGATCGACAGGGCCATGACCAGGGCGATGAAGGTGATGCTGCCGTGGCTGAGGATCTGTACCGAGTCCCATAATGTCGCGGAATGGGTGAGCCCTTGCATGCCGATGGTCATCACCGGGTAGGCGTTGGCGAACACCAGCAGGATGCCACCCGTCACACTCAGGGCCAGGCGTTGCTGCACCGTCAGCGAGGTATGCCGGTACAGTACGCCGCCACAGCGCTGGCAAACGGCGCGCTGGTGCTTGAGCAGCGGCGCACGGTGGTACACCGTGTCACAGTACTCACAGATGATCAGTTGCTGGCTCTGGCTCATGGGGTTTCCACAGGTAGCCCGGATTCACGCCGTGATACGCAGGCGAACCACGTTTGATATCCGGTTTAGACCATCCCGGCAAAACTGCCATCATCGGCAGCAAAGAGAACTATCCTGTGAAACGGGATCCCCACCCGCTGGAGGTTTGCCATGCGTACGTTCACGTGGAGTTGCCTGCTGGTGCTGCTGTGCGCGGCATCGGCAGCCCAGGCGCAGTCGGTGGTGCCGCTCAAGGGCCAGAGCAGCCAGCAGATGCAACTGGATATCAATGATTGCAATACTGTCGCGACCAATGCCGCGAACAGTGCCGCGACCTCCAGCGACCCCCATGTCGGTGGCCGGGTACGCGGTGCCGCCGCCGGCGCGGTTGCCGGTGCGGCAGGCGCGCAGGTGCGCGGCAACCAGCACGACGAGCTGTATGACCGGGTCGGTGACGATGCCAAGGAGCAATACCGACAGAACCGCGCCGGCGAAGTGGCCGCCGCCGGTGCTGCGGTTGGTGGCATGCGCCAGCGTCAGGACCGCCGTCAGGACCGGCGCGGCCAGGACGAAGCGAAAGCCCAGGCTCATGCCAGTGCCTACGCCGGCTGCCTGCAAGGTCGCGGCTATCAGGTCAACCCCTGATCAGCAGGCACGCCATGCCTCGGCAGGAGGATGCATGGCGTGCCCGTTTCAGAACTTGGCCAGTTCTTCCCGGCAAAACTCGACGAACAACTGCGCCGGCTTGGTCAGTTGCACCCGTTTCAACCACGCCGCCGCCAGCCCTGACAGCGCCACTGGCTCGGCGATATCCAGCATGGCCAGACGTTGCCCGTCGTAGGTGTACTCCGAATGCGGCCGCGTCACCAGCAGCGAAAAGCCAAAGCCCTGCCCGACCATGCCGCGTACCATCTCGATCGACGGCGAACTGAAGACGATATTGGGCGTCAGGCCCATTTCGTTGAACAGGCTGACGAAGTAGGTACGGCTGGGGGCAACGTCCAGCAGGATCATCGGCTCCGGGCACAGATCGCGCAGCGACACCTGGGCCTGCCCGGCGAAGCGGTGGTTCTCGGGGAGCAGCACATAGGGCTTCTGCGGCGGCATCAGCGGCTCGGCCTCGATGGTGCCGTCCAGGTCATGGTCGTAGAGGAACGCCAGGTCGAAGGTACCGGCAGTCAGACCCTGGATCAGGTCCTGCTGCTCGCCGTCGCGCAGGCGGATATCCACCCCCGGGTAACGCTGGCGAAAGCCGGCGATCAGGCGCGGCAGGTACAGCGGTGCCACGGTTTCGAAGCAGCCGATGTCGATTTGCCCGGCCACGGTGTCGTTGTCGGCCAGGGCGTTCTGCTCGAACTCGTGGGCCATCTGCAGCAGCGACTTGGTCTTGGCATAGAAGCGCTTGCCGCTGGGCGTCAGAGACACACCCTGGGCGTGGTGGCGGATGAACAGCTGCACGCCGAAGCTTTCTTCCAGGCTCTTGATGGCCGTGGAGATGGACGGCTGGGCAATGTACAGCTGGCGTGAAGCCTCGGCCACGCTGCCGGCCTCGACGGTGGTGACGAAGTACTTGAGTTGTCGCAATGTGTAGGCCGCCACGGGCACCTCTCTGACGCCGGTCTGGGCGCGCTGGGATCATGCCTGTCACTTTACCCTCGGCAGCGGCTGGGTGGGGGCCGGGTGATGAAGGATTTACCTATGGCTTGAGCAGGTTTTTACGAGGGGCGCGATGCGCCCCCCCCTTTGCTTCACTCGAAATCGATATTGGCGATTACACAGTCATCACCAATCAGCTTGTACCCTGGCCTGCAGGGCATGCCGACTACTGGCCCTATACCGCGCTTGCGCCTGGACAACGTTGCCTGCGGTTCTGCATTTTCCAGCTGTTCGTGGTCGAGCGTGTCGTCTGGCTTGTTAACGGGTTCTTCTTGCATGGGGTTCACTCCTTGGTTTGGGTGGTATCGCCCGATCAACGCTACAACCCCCATTGCCACCAACCCATCTGGAACTTTGACCGTGAAGAGAAATGCTGTCGGATCGCGTTGCAGGGTTAGCAGTGAACCCGGTGCCCTGGCCAAATGCCGCTGATTGTCTTTACTGGTACTCAACGACTCCAGGCATACGGTGTGCGTTCATGAAGATCATAGTCACCAGCATCCTCGTCGACGACCAGGCCAAAGCCCTGGCTTTCTACCACTACGTACTCGGTTTCGAGCCCAAGCACGACATCCCCATGGGCCGACACCGCTGGCTGACGCTCACCTCCCCCAACGACCCCAACGGCGTCGAGCTGCTGCTCGAGCCCGACGCGCACCCGGCCGCCAAGGTCTACAAGGCAGCGCTCAAGCAGGACGGCATCCCCGCCACCTCGTTCGGCGTGCGGGACATCCAGGCCGAATATACCCGGCTGTGCGCAGCGGGCGTGCAGTTCACCCAACCGCCTACTGCCATGGGGCCGGTCACCGTAGCGGTGTTCGATGACACTTGCGGCAACCTGATCCAGATCGCCCAGAAACACTAGCAAGCGTTCAGGGCTCCACGGGCAGGCGCAAGGTCGCGCGCAATCCGTGTGGCGTCTGGTTGCGCAACTGCACGCTGCCACCCAGGCGGGTCATGATGGTGCTGACGATCGACAACCCCAGCCCGGCGCCATTGGTCGAGCCCTTGCTGTAGAAACGCTCGAACACCCGCTGCTGGTCAACCACCGCTATGCCCGGCCCTTCGTCGTCGACGCTGACCAGCAGGGCCTGGTCTTCGCGCTGCAGGGTCACGGTGATGCGACCGCCTGCAGGCGAATGGTCCACGGCATTGGCCACCAGGTTCTGCAAGGCAATACCCAGCGCGCCAGCGTCGGTGTGCAAATGGTAGTCGCCGTCGGCGATGTCCAGCGAAGGCTCCAGCCCGCGCTCCAGTATCCAGGGGGTAAGCTCTGCCAGGGTCTCGGCCACCACGCCCTCCAGGTCCACCCGCGGCCAGTCACGCCGGCCTGGTCGCGGCTCCAGGCGGGCCAGGGTCAACAGCTGGTTGACCACCCGGGCAAGGCGGTCGACACCGCCCATCAGGAACTGCAGGGCCTTGTCCCGCTCGGCAGCGCTGTCTGCATTCAGGGCGTTCTGCGCATGCAGGCGCAGGATGGCCAAGGGCGTGCGCATCTCGTGGGCAGCGTCGGCGATGAAACGGTGTTCGCGGCGCAGCAGGTCGTCGATCTGCCCGAGCAGGCGGTTGATCGCCGCCTGCATCGGCTCCAGCTCCTTAGGCAACGGCACCAGCTGCAACGGCTCGAGCGACTCGGCGTGGCGGGCGCGGATCACCCTGGCCATGTTCTGCAGCGGCCGCAGCCCCCAGCCTATGGCCGCCCACACCAGCAAGGCCAGGGCCAGGCTGCCGAACAGGAATGGCAACAGCGTGTGCTGCACGATGCGTTCGATCAGGTCGTCACGCACGTCGTTGCGCTCGCCCACCCAAATCACCCAGTGTTTTTCCGGCACCGGCAAGACAAAACTGCGCCAACGGCGCCCATCCACCACCACGTCGGCAAAACCCGGCACCCGCGGCGCCTGCCCCAGCTGCGGGGCGCTGGGCGTGTGTACCAGCAGCCCGCCGTCGTCGGCCCATACCTGGAAGGCCAGCTTGCTTTCGTAGCGGTGCCCCACCTTGTGGTGCCCGGCCTTGCTCAAGGCCTCGTCGAAGGCGCGGTACAACTCGTCACGGCTCTGCTCTTGCACCGGCAGGCTCATGATGCCCTGCAGCAGCCGGGCGTTCTGCGCCAGGTGGGCATCGTACACTTCGTTAATTTCGTGGCGGCTGTCGTGATAGTTATACAGCGCCAGCAACCCGCTGCCGACCAGCAACAGCAGCATCACCCGCCACAAGGTGCGTTGGCGCAACGAGCTCATGACTTGCGTTCCACCAGGTAGCCAATCCCGCGCACGGTGCGGATCAGGCCGTTGAACAGTTTCTTGCGCAGGTGGTAGATGTTCACTTCCAGGGTGTTGCTCTCCGGCTCTTCATCCCAGCCATACAGCAACTGGGTCAAGCGTTCGCGGGTGAACACCTTGCCCGGCTGGGCCAGCAGCTCGTGCAGCAGCAGGTATTCCTTGGGCGTGAGTATCACCGGCTGGCCCAGGTAGTGCACTTGCTGGCTGACCGGATCCAGGCATACCCCGGCATGCTCTATCAGCACCCGGGCGCGGCCGCTACTGCGCCGCAGCAAGGCCCGCAAGCGGGCCTTGAGTTCGTTGAGGTCGAAGGGTTTGACCAGGTAGTCGTCGGCGCCGGCATCCAGCCCGGCAATGCGGTCATCGGTGGCGTCGCGGGCGGTCAGCACCAGCACCGGCAGGGTCTTCCCGGCCGCACGCAGGCGCCGCAGCAACTCGATGCCATCCAGGCGCGGCAAGCCCAGGTCGAGGATGGCCAGGTCGAACTCTTCGTGGCACAGGGCATGCAAGGCACTGGCGCCATCCTGCAACCAGTCGAGGGTATAGCCCTCGCGGCGCAGGCCGTCACAAATCCCCTCCCCCAACGCGGCGTCGTCTTCTACCAACAGCAAGCGCATGCTTAATCCTGTTTGTCCTTGATCGCTTTGAGTAAAGCATCTATTTCACCACGCCGGCCCTGGTCGGCCAACTCTCTCCCGGGCCGGGGCGGTGCCTGCAACGCCTTTTGCAGGGCGGCGCGGGCTTCGTCGTAGCGGTTTTGCCGGTACAGGTGGTCGGCCCAGAAATAGTTGCTGTCGATACCGTCCGGGTTGATCGCCAGCGCCTGGCGCAGCATGGCCTCGGCCTTGGCCTGGTCGCCGAAGCTCAATGGCCAGCCGGGCACTTGGTCGTACAGCGCGCCCAGGCTGGTGTAGGCCGAGCCTTGCAGCGCCTTGGGGTCCATGGCCAGGGCCTTTTCCAGGCTGGCGCGGGCGGCCTTGACCTTGCCCAACGCGCCCAACCCACCGGTGGCGCCGGCCCAGCTGCTGTTGACGATGCCGTCCCAGATCAGCGGCTCGGCCGAGCCCGGATGCTGGTGCACCAACGCCGCCGACTGTGCCGCCAGGGCCTCGAATGCCCCGGCACGCTGGGCTTCGGGCAGGTTATAGCGAACCACCGCCCAGCGCTGCTGGATGGCGTTGAGTTGCTGGGTACCGTTCTGGTCGAGGGCCCAGGTGAACGGGGCGATGGCCAGCAGGCTGGCCAGTATCAGACGTTTCATTTGCTCGACTCCTTGCTGTGCCAGTTGCTGTAGCGACGGATCAGCGGCAATTGCTTGCGCAGGGCGCGGTCGACCACGCCTGGCAGCATGCCGTTAAGGCGCACGAAGAGTTTCTCCGGCCAACCCAGGTACAGTTCGCTGCGCTCGGCATGTACCGCGTCGAGCACTGCCCGGGCGACATCGTGCGGGTCATCGACGCCTACCTTCAACGCCTGATTAAGGGCCTGCGCGGCGCTACTGTTCATCGTCGTGCGGGTAGTGCGCGGTGCGGCATACAGCACGTTCACCGAGGTGTCGGCAAGCTCGCGGCGCAATGCCTCGGAGAACCCGCGCAAGGCAAACTTGCTGGCGCAGTAGGTGGCGTAGCCTGGGTAGCCGATGGAGCCGTAGATCGACCCCACGTTCACCACCAGCGCACTGGGCTGGGCGCGCAGCAGCGGCAGGCACAGGCGGGTGAGCTGCACGGCGGCCTTGATGTTGAGGTCGAACAACTCGTCGAGGGCGGCCTCGTCCATCTGTTCGAGCAAGGCGAAGCGGTTGACCCCGGCGGCGTTGATCAACAGGTTGCAACTACCCATCGCCCGCGCTGCCTCCAGCACGTCACGGCGGCCTTCGGCGCAGCGCAGGTCGGCCTGTTGCCAGCGCAATTGCCCGGGGTAGCGCGCCATCAGTTCGGTCAGCTTGCCCTGCTGCCGGCTGACCGCCAGTACGCGAGCACCGGCACTGCATAGCTGGGCCGCCAACTCCAGGCCGATGCCACCGCTGGCACCGGTGAGCACCGCCACGCAATCAGGCAAGCGCATGCTTTACCTCCTGCTGCGCGGTACGCGGCAGCCCTTCGAACATGGCGGTATACAGGCGATACACCACTTTGGCAGCGTGGATTACCGCCTGCTGGTCTTCGGGCTGGTCCAGACGGTTCATCAGGCCACGGTAGGTGGCCATGTGGTCCTGGTCCAGGGCGCCGTGGGAACTCAGGTAGCTGAACGCCTTGTCCGGCAGGCCTAGGCTGCTCTGCAGGGTACCGGCAGCCTGGGTAGCCAGGGCAATGCTGGTGCCTTCGAGCACGTTGACCATGCCGAACAGCCCGACCGGGTTGCCACGGGCAATCTGGTCGTAGAGAAATGCCACCATCAGCTCGATGGGCAGTGCCGGCCGGCCGCCGACCACTTGGTGCGGGTCGCCACCGCAGGCGGCGATGTCATCGAGAATCCAGCGCTCATGGCCGTACTCCTCGTCGATGTACTCGCACACTGCGCCGCGCAGCCACTCAAGCCGCGCCGGCAAACGGGCCCCGCAGGCCATCATCAATGGCACGGTGTGCCGCACGTGGTGGTAGGCCTGGGTGAGAAAGGCCACATAGGCCTCGAGGCTGGCCTTGCCGGCCAGCGCGTCGCGGATGACCGGGACACTGAACAATGCCGTACGCTCGTCGGCGGTTTCCTGCTGCAGCATGTCGAAGAAAAGCATGGCAAACCTCGTAGATCATTGAAGGTCGGATAACAGGGACTGGTAACACCGCAGGATCTGTTCGCGGCGTGGCCGGCCGTTGGCGGTCAGGGTTTGCCCGGCGGCGCTCAAAGGTTCGGGCAGACGCCGCCAGGCATGCACCCGGGCATAATCCGGCAGGCCGGCATTGGCCTGGCGGATGGCCTGTTCCAGGGTGTGGTCGTCAGCCTGCGGGTCCAGCGGCCAGATCAACGCCAGGTTGTGTGCCAGGCCTTCGCCGTGGACGAACGCCTGGGCGATCACCCCGCCCTGGGTCAGTTCGGCCTCGACCCATTCGGGGTTGACGTTGCGCCCGAAGCTGGTGCTGTACTGGTGCTTCTTGCGCCCGGCCAGGTACAGGAAGCCGTCGCTGTCGAAGTGGCCCAGGTCACCGGTCGACAACCACGGCTCGCTGAAGGGTGGTTCGCCCAGGTAGCCGAGCAACGCCGAACCGGCCACCTGCACTTCGCCATCTTCGGCAATGCGCACCTGCACATGCGGCAGCGGCCGCCCGACACTGCCCGCACGATGCGCCCCGGGGCGGTTGAGGCATACCACCGAAGCGCATTCGGACAAGCCATAGCCCTCGAACACCGGTAGCCCGATGGCCTGGGCCCGGGCCAGCAGGCTCGGCGCCACCCGCGCGCCGCCCACCGCCACGAAGCGCAACGGGCCGACCCGCATCAGGCCGCGCTCGATGGCGGTGACCAGCCCAAGCAGCAGTTGCGGCACCAGGATCAGGCTTTCGGCACCACTCAAGGCGATGGCGCCCAGCAATTGCTTGAAGTCGACCTGGCTGGCACCGCGAAAACCCAGTTGCGCCTGCGGATACAGGGCAATGCTCGCCCCGGCCAGCAGGGCCGCGTACAGGCCCAGGTTTTCCAGCAGCACCGCCAGAGGCAATACCGCCAGGTACTTGCCGGGCGCCGTGGGCCGGCTGGCAGCCTCCAGCTCACGCGCTACCCGCAGCATGGCCTCGGCGCTCAGGCATACGCCCTTGGGTGCACCTGTACTGCCGGAGGTGTAGGTGACTTTCGCGGTGCCCGGCGGCAAGGGTGCGGCCGCTGGCGGCTGCCGGCTCCAGAAGCGCTCACCGGCAGTGAAGCCGCTGGCGTGCAAGTCGTCAGCGAAAGCCTCTTCGGCCAGCGCCAGCACCGCCCCGCTCTGTGCCAGGCAGTGGCGGCGCTGGGCGCTGCTGAAGAACGCCGGCAGAATAACGATTGGGCGCCCCGCGAACAGCGCCGCCAGGTCCCAGAACAGCGCCTCGGGACCGTTCTCCAGGGCCAGGGCGAAAGTGCCCGGTGGCTGCGCGCTCAGCCAGGCCTGGCGTTGCTCGACCTCGTCCAGCAATTGTTGATAGGTGAACGGCCCGCCAAGGCCCAGCAACGCCGGTTGCGCCCCTCGGTGGCGGGCATGCAGTTGCAACACTTCCCTGAACAGCTGGCATTCACGCGGCATGGCCGGCCTCCTGCAAGCTCGCGGGTAAGCCCAGCCGCTCGAAAACGCCGCCACGGGCCAGGGCTGCATGGCCGTAGCCGATGTTGCCAACGAACACTTGCGGGTGCTGAGCGTAGTAACTGCCCCAACTGTCGGCATCGCCGTTCAGCCGGCCAGGGTCGGCCACAGCCAGCGCCGTCGGCACCAGGCCCAGGCGATGAAAGCTGTTGACCAGGGTCGCGGCACCGGTGAAGGCCACCCACTGCAAACCGCGGGCGGCCAGCAACCAGGTCACGGCAATGATCATGATCCGCGCACTGCCGGCGCTGAGCGCGGCCAGGTTGCCCACTTCGACCAACTGTGCACGGCTCACCGAGCTGCCAGACAGCCGGGTCACGGCCGCTTCCAGCGGCTCATCCAGATAACGCTCGAGAAAAGTCGGCCCACTGCTGGCCAGGCGTATGCCGGCGGCGGCCATCAGGCGCCCGTGGCTGTCATGCAGGCCGAGCAGTTCGGGCAGGTAGTGCTGCACGTCGGCGTGGTGCGCACAGGCAAAGCGGGCGTGAATGAACTGTTCCAGCTCGTCGCGCCCGGGCTCCCCCGGGCGTTTCAGCGTCATGCGGGCAAGGCGCTCGCCGTGGCTGCCGATAGCCAGTGGAAACAGGCTGGCGCTGTCTGCCTGAGTCATGGCGGTCCCCCTTTCAAGTCAGGTGTTGGGGGCAGTATCAGGGGGCAATCTGAAGCCAATCTGAAGTGCTACATTTGCCATTGCCCTCACGCGCACCAACAAGGAAAACTGATGCGCCACGAATTCAGCGAAGTGCTCAACGACCTGGTCGACTACTTTCTGCTCGGCGATATCCAGTTGCTCGAGCGCTTCAAGCAACAACATGAATTGCCCGACGACCTTGCCCATGCCTTCACCCACGGCGACAGCGGCGACCAGGCCGTGCGCGAAGGGGTCGTGCTGCCACTGGCCGGGGTCGATAACCTGCCCTACCGCATCCTGTTCACCCTGGACAACCATACCCCGGCCCTGCGCGAACCCGGCAGCCGCCTGAAGCACCGCCGCAATGGCTATGTGCTGCAGGTCGAGCACGGTGCGCTGATGCTGTACACCTGGCGCATCCTGCAGCACTTCACGCCCAAGACACTGGGTGACCTGATGGCGCGTTACCAGGTGCCGGGGCGGCCGATCATCGAGCTGGACAATGGCTGGTATGACGTGGAGGTGCTGGCGGGTGCACTGGTGCGGGACGGGCTGTACGAGCCAGCGTTCGAGTTCGTGTTGAAGAAGCGCTGGAGCCGCGGCGAGGCTGCTGGGGTGGATACCGGGTATGCCTTTGGGTTGCGTGGCTATTTCGACTGATGGGCTGACTGTACCGGCCTCTTCGCGGGCTTGCCCGCTCCCACAGGGCACAGTGATATCCCTGTGGGAGCGGGCAAGCCCGCGAAAAGGCCGGTACAGTCAGCCTCAACCTTCAAGTGTGGTTGATATCGCGGTCCTTGGTCTCCGGCAGGAAGAAGATCCCCAGCACCGCCGTCATCACTGCAATCACGATCGGGTACCACAAGCCGTAATAGATATCCCCGGTCGCCGCCACCATGGCAAACGCCACGGTCGGCAGGAAGCCGCCGAACCAGCCGTTGCCGATGTGGTAAGGCAGCGACATCGAGGTGTAACGGATGCGTGCCGGGAATAGCTCCACCAGCCAGGCCGCGATCGGCCCGTAGACCATGGTCACGTAGATCACCAGAATGGTCAGCAGCAACAGCACCATCGGGTAGTGGATCTTCGCCGGGTCGGCCTTTTCCGGGTAGCCGGCTTCCTTCAACGCCCCGGTCAAGGTCGCGGTAAAGGCATCGCTCTGTGCCTTGAAGTCCGCTGCCGCCAGGCTGCGTCCATCAAAGCTTGGCAGCACCCGTTCACCAATGCGGATCTGCGCCACGCTGCCAGGTTCTGCCGCTTCGTTGGTATAGGGGATGGCCCGCTTGGCCAGCAGGCTCTTGGCGATATCGCACGAACTGGTGAATTTGGCCTTGCCCACCGGGTCGAACTGGAACGCGCACTGGGCAGGGTCTGCCATCACCACCACCGGGTTCTGCTCCTGGGCGACGAACACGTCCGGGTTGCCGTACTGGGTCAGTGCCTTGAAGATCGGGAAGTAGGTCAGCGCGGCGATGATGCAACCGGCCATGATGATTTTCTTGCGGCCGATGCGGTCGGACAGGCTGCCGAAGAAGATGAAGAACGGTGTGCCGATCAAAAGCGAACCGGCAATCAGCAGGTTGGCGGTCTGCGGCTCGATCTTGAGCATCTGCAACAGGAAGAACAGCGCATAGAACTGCCCGGTGTACCACACCACGGCCTGGCCGGCGGTGCCACCGAGCAGCGCCATGACCACCACCTTGAGGTTGTCCCAGCGGGCGAACGACTCAGTCAGTGGCGCCTTGGACGCCTTGCCCTCGGCCTTCATCTTCATGAACACCGGCGACTCGTTGAGTTGCATGCGGATGTACACCGAAATCGCCAGCAGCAGTATCGACAGCAGGAATGGCACTCGCCAGCCCCAGGCCTCGAACACCTCGTTACCCATGGCCGTGCGGCAAGCCATGATCACCAGCAGCGAGAGGAACAGCCCCAGGGTGGCCGTGGTCTGGATCCAGGCAGTGAAAAAGCCGCGCCGGCCCTTGGGTGCATGTTCGGCCACGTAGGTGGCCGCACCGCCGTACTCGCCACCCAGTGCCAGGCCCTGCAGCAGGCGCAGGCTGATGAGGATGATTGGCGCTGCCACGCCGATCGTGGCATAGCTGGGCAACAGGCCCACCACAGCGGTGGACAAGCCCATGATGACGATGGTGATGAGGAAAGTGTACTTGCGCCCGATCATGTCGCCCAGGCGACCGAACACGATGGCGCCGAATGGCCGCACGGCAAAGCCGGCGGCAAAGGCCAGCAAGGCGAAGATGAACGAGGTGGTTTCATTGACCCCGGCAAAGAAGTGCTTGGCGATGATCGCCGCCAGGGAGCCGTACAGGTAGAAGTCGTACCATTCGAATACCGTGCCCAGGGATGAGGCGAAGATGACCTTGCGCTCCTCCCGGGTGATACCGCGTTGGGGCGCGCTGCCCGTGGATGTGCTGTCGAGAACCGCCATGGGGTGCCTCCGTCTTGTCGTCATGCAGGCCGGGAGCACCTCAAATCTTTTTCACCATCGCACCCAGGCCCTGGGGGGCTTGCTTTGGATATGCGAAGCACGACGAGGCAGGCCGCCTCGGATCGCAGCAAGGTAACTGAAGCATAATAGGCTTTGCCGGGATATCCACTTGAGCCTTGCGCGATCCGTGCAGGACCGCGTCAGCCTGGGGAAAGGTCAGCGCAAGAACTGCAGGACTTCCTCCAGTACCCGCTCGGCCTGCTCCCGATGCGGCACATGGCCACAACCTTGCAGCAGGCGCATCAACCCCGGGCCGCCAGCCAGCGCCACCAACCGCTCGGGGTGTGCCGGCGAGCCGAACTCGTCGTTGTCGCCATGCAGGCTCAACAGCGGGCAGCGTACCTGCGGCAGCAGCGCATCCAGGCTCCAATCGGCAAAGTGCTCGGACAACCAGTTGTCCACCCAGGCACGCAATACCCACTCGGCCTTGCCGCCGTGGTAGCGCTCCAGCCGTTGCAACTGCCCGGGTTCGGCAAACTGCTGGTCGGCCACGCGAATGCCCTCAAGGGTACGGGCCTCGACAAACGCCTGCGCCGATTCGGTAATCAGCCCCACACACTGGCTGGCGAAGGCCGCCGCACAGGCCACGGCCATGCCGCCGCCAACGCTGTGGCCGAAGACAATGAAATCGCCCATGCCAAAATGCTCGCGCAGCGCCGTGAACCCCTGCTGCGCCTCATCTTCGACAAAGCCCAGGCGCAAGCTGCCGGGGTGGGCGTCGGAGCGGCCAAAGCCCAGGCGATCGTAGGCGATTACCCGGTGCCCGGTGGTTTGCGCAAGCTGCGCCGGGAACTCGCGCCACAAGGCCACGCAACCCAGCGAATCGTGCAGCAGGACGATCGGCGCACCCTGCGCCTGCAGCGGCGCCCATTCCTGGGCGAAGAGCTTGCCTTGGGCGGTGTCGATCCAGTGCTCGCGGGTGTGCAGGTTGCTCATGGAGCCTCCGTTGCCGGTACCGGCCCTTTCAGCTCGACCTGGTTGCCATCGGGGTCGTAGCAGTACAGCGACAGCCCCTCGCCTTCGGCGCCATAGCGTTTTTCCGCAGGTTCGACTTCAACCCCCGCAGCTTGCAGGTAGGCCGTAAGTGCAGCCTCGTCGAACGGCTCGATGCGCAGGCAGAAATGGTGGAGGTTGCGCCCCTCGGTCCCCGGCGCCGCTCCACCAGGCTTACCCAGGGGACCGTCCAGGGTCACCAGGTCGATCATCGCCGTGCCTGTGGCCAGGTGGACCATTCCCAGGTCTTCGCGCACGCGGCTGACCGTGCAGCCGAGCAGTTGGGTGTAGAAAGCGACGCTGCGCTCCAGGTCGCTGACCCGCAGAACGAGGTGGTCGATGTGCTTGATGACGAATGGTCGCATGCCAAGGCTCCTTGTGGCCGCTGGATTCCTGTGGGAGCGGGCGTGCCCGCGAATCAGGCGTTGCGGTGAATGGCACGGGCTTCGCCCGCTCTCATGGAACTGCACATAACTCATTGAATTAGCAGGGCCCCTGTGGGAGCGGCTTTAGCCGCGAACACCGGCGCAGCCGGTGCCATGCACCGCGTTGGATTCTTCGCGGCTAAAGCCGCTCCCACAGGGTACGAGGATCGCTTGCGAATTCAGTTATCTGCGCGACAGCGCAGCCCAAAGAGCTGGACAACTTCCCACAAGGGATCACGCAAGCCCGATTAGATTCACCACCATAGCCCACGTGCGCATGGCATGACCATATCCAGTTACTCGTTTACCAACCGTTGCAGCACACCCCCTTCATGGCGGGCGAGGATGCGCAGCAGTTGATCGACCAGCGCCCGGTCCGGCGCATCCAGGTGGAAGTGGTGCCCGCCCGGATGCCAGGAGATCTTCGCCTGGCTGGGCAAAGCCGCCTGGCGCCGGGTAAAGGCCTCACCGGTGAATGCCCCCTGGCGACCGAACAGCAGGTACAACGGGCAACGGATCTGGCTGAGCAGGTCGCAGGCTTCGCGCTCGGTCAGCGGCATGGGTTCGGGCAGCACCAGGCGTGGGTCGTGGCGCCAGCAATAGCCCTCGCCCAGCTGCAGCAGGTCGCGCAGCGCCAGCAGCCGTGCCGCCTCTTCCGACAACTCGGTGTCCAGGCGCTCGCGGCGTTGTGCCAGGGCCGTGTCCAGGTCCTCGAAACGGCCGACGTCCGGCTCGGCAAAACCCTGCAACTGGCTGCGCTGCACCATGCGCTTGAGCCGGTAGGCCCGGGCCAGGTGCTGCACGCGGTCGTCCTCGGCCACCGTGAACGGTGCGCCCATGCCGTCGAGGAAGGTCATGCTGGCAATACCGCTGGTCATGGCCGCCAGCAGCGACGCCACCCCGGTGCCCATGCCATGGGCCAGCACATGGAATTGCACCATGCCCAGGCTGTCGGCCACCGCCAGCATGTCCTCGGCATGTTCCCACAGGTAGTAGCCACTGTCGTGGCGGCGATGGTCCGAGCGGCCGTGGCCCACCAGGTCGGGGGCAACCACGAAGCAGCCGTCGAGCATCGGTGCCAGGCGCTCGAACGAGGCGGCGTTGTCCAGCCAGCCATGCAGGGCCAGCACCGGGATGCCGTCCTCCGCCCCCCAGGTCCGTACCGCAATTTCAATACCGTCGAGGTCCAGCAGGTGATCCTTGGGACTGCACAGCGAATGCATCTTAGTTCTCCCTGATAGAGCGCCGGCCCATGGCCAGGCATCACATGACACCGACCCATACCCCACACGCCGGCGTCATCCACACGACATGCCTACCCCATGCCTTGCGCCACCATCTCCCAACAGCCCTGCCCGCGCTGCTCCCCTACCGACGCTCTCGTGCACAGAACCGACCTGCGCATTCAACTAAATACCACCGCATGCCAAGGCGAAACCTGTCGACTGGCGCCTCCATTGACCACGGAGTATTCAGCATGACCAGCACACCCGTGCCTTTCCATCAGGCCCAGATTGTCCGTAACCTGCCTACCTGGTGCCGAACGATGCACCCCGACCATACCCGCCGCGTCGTGCAGAGCGTGCGCAAGGACTACCTCGACGAAAACGGCTCGCCTTACGCCTGGTACGCTGCAGCCAGCGATGAAGACCAGGCGCGTTTACGACAGCTGATCAGCGCCCGCAATGCCGGGTTCAAAGCGCTGCAAGCCTTGCTCGATGACTTCAGGCAGATCAGCGAATTCTGCAAGCCTTTGCTCGAGGGCCGGTTGGGCCCGGATGTCGAAGTGGACAAAGCCCAGTACCTGCACCAGCCGTTCAAGGTGTACACCACGCTGGAAAATGTCCCAGGCCTCGATTTTTCCCTCGGCGGTGACGATACGTACATCAAGCGCCCCGAAGGGCCGCCACAGAAGCGCTCGCTGCTGGAGGCCGCACTGCACAATTTCGAAGGGCCCGACGAAGTGGGCCCGTTCGACACCCTGACCCTTGGCACGGACAACGTCGCCTCACTTCCCGGGCTCGAGCCCGAAGCGTTCGTGAACCTTTGCCGAAGCCTGAACCTGGGCCAGCAGTATCAAGACCACCTGCAGGGCATTTATGAAGGCCCCAGAAAGGCCGCGATCGAACAGCAGTGGATCGATGCAAGCCAGCAGGCACTGAAAACCGAGGCAATGATCGCCTACCTCAAGGGCCTGTTGACGCTCAAAGGCCACAATGCTCTGGTACAGCTATGCGACAACGAAAGCACGCCGCGTTACGGCGAACACAAGCTTCGCTGCTGGCGCTTCAGCCTGTTCGGCATCCCGCTTCATGGCGTACTGCTGATAGGCCCCGATGAAGCCGACCAGACCAACCCCTGCATGCTCTACATTCCCCACGATTCCGAACACCCGGTAAGGGAGTTCGCTTCCTTGCAAAAAGCCGGCTCACTCATGCGTCAACGCCTGGTGCAAACCACGTTTCGCCAGCACTTGATCAGCTTCGCTGACCAGGACAACCAGGTCGAGCTCAGCCGCAAGCTCGAAAATGCCTTGTTCGAGCACGACGCCTCCACACGCAAACCCAAGAACAAGCCTGAGCTGCACTTCAAACGAACGCGCCTGGCCTTTCCTATCTGGCAGGTGCTTTACAGAGACCACAAGCGCCGCGTCAAGGCAACTGCCAGAGCAATTGCAGTACCGACCGCCGATGCCGACGCCAAGGCACGCAAGGAACGGCTGCAGCACTGGCTGGACGCAGGCATGAACGTACTGAACGTGGCCGCCTTCTTCGTGCCTGGGCTGGATGCCGCGATGCTTGGGGTATTTGCCTACGACCTCATGGACTCGGTGTTCACCGGGTTCGAAGCCTGGGAAGAAGGCGATACCCAGGAAGCGCTGCAACAACTCGAGTCGCTGGCCATCAATGCCGCCGTGATTGCCGGTTTCGCCGTCGGCAGCAAAGCGCTCAAGGCATCGGGGTTCGTCGATGCGCTGGAAAGCGTCTGGAAAGGTGGCCGCGAACGGCTTTGGCACCCAGACATGGGCCCTTACAGCACTTCGAGCTCGTTGCCGGTGGGTGTGCAGAAAAATGCCCAAGGGCTCTACATCATCGATGGCAAAACCCACGTTTGGCTTCAAGGCAAACTGTATGAGGTGTTCGAAACCGACGGACAGTGGCATGTGCGCCACCCGGACGCCCCCGATGCCTACACTCCGGCCTTGCGCAACCTCGGCGACCAGCGCTGGCAGTTGGCCCACGACAACCCGCTCGAATGGGACGATGCGCAGTTGCTCGAGGGGCTGGGCCGGTTCGGCCAGGGGCTGGATGCATCGGACCAACTTGCCGCCTTGCGCATTACCGAAGTCGACGCAGACACCTTGCGTCGCAGCCAGGTCACCGGCTCGCAGCCGCCGCCTCTGCTGGCCGATACCTTGCTGCGCCTGCGACTGGCTGACGACGTGGAGGGCATCATCACCCGGGTACGTCATGGCCAGCCTTTGGCTGCACATATGAACTTCGCGCTGCCGGAACTGGTACAGCTGCCTGGCTGGCCCGAGAACTACAGGCTGAAGGTCTTCACCGGTGCCGAAAAATGGGGGGAGGCAGACTATTTCGGTGCGCAGCCAAAAGCAGACACAGTACAAATCGAGATCGGCCGCGAAGAGCTTGACGATGGCGAACTGAGCAAGATTGTCCTGGCGGGGATGGATGAAGATGTCATACAGCAGCTGCTACCCGATACGCCAGTAGAGCAGCGCCCGGGCGCCCTGAACGAGCTGCTGGCCAACCACCTGACAGCACGTCGTCACGAAATCTTCGCGAGCATGCTGGAAAGCCATCGCGCACCGCTTGGCGACGAAGCACAGACCTTGGGCCGCCAGTTCCCCGGCTTGCCTGACAATGCCCTGGAAGAGCTCGTCGCACATGCCGACAGCACCGAACGCGAACGCCTGAAGAACGGGCGCGTGCCCTTGCGCGTGGCTGAAGAAGCCCGCTACCTGCAGGCCCGCGCCCGCCTCGATCGTGCCTTGACCGGCCTGTACCGAGCAGACCTGGCCAATGCCGACAGCCAGCTGCTGCGCGATGCATTGGTAGCCGAACAGCCGCAGGCGAGTGAAGCCGAGCTGTTCGCCAGCGCCGTCGCCGACCGATCGGGCTGCGCCGTGCTGCTTGGCCAGCAATCAATCAAGCCAGGCTTTCGCTCGCCCATGCGCCTGGCACATGGGCGAATCGGTTACCCGCTCAGTGGTCGAGGAGCAGCAATCAGCACATCCGCCGCGACAAGTCGGCTCAATCGACTTTTCCCTTCTCTGAATAGCAAACAAATCACCGCCCTGAGCGACGAATTGAGCCGGACCCGTGACCTGGGCTCGGCAATTCGGCAACTGGAGACGGAGTGGCAAACGCTGGATAGCAATCTGGAAAGTTGGTACAAGAGCGCCCCTGACATCTTCAGGCGCCAGGATCGAGAAAAATGCGCCGAAAGCCTCAAAGAGGCCTGGCGGCGGGAGGGTTCAGCCAAACTGGGCACGCTCGTTCTGGAGAAGATACAAATATCCGAGCTGCCAGCGATCACAGCGAGCCTGCCCTACATCCGTGAACTCAAGCTGAACGATCTGCAACTGCAACGACTGGACAGGGCGTTCCTGTCATGCTTCCCCAACCTGCAAGTGCTGAGAGTGACCAACATCGCGACAATCAACCCGCAAGCGTTGTTCGAAGCGCTCGAAGCGGTGCCCAAGCTGCAAACACTGGACCTGACCAACAATACCGTTGTTACCCTCTCACCCACCGCACAACGAGTGCTGGCAGCGATGCCAGGCTTGCGCGAACTGAACCTGACCGGCAACAACCTTACATTGGATCAAGCGACATTGGCTTTCCTCTGCGATCAGCCGCTTAATATCCTGAAGCTGAGTCGAAATCGCATCACGCTTGATGAAAACCTCGCCACACGCTTCCAGGACATGATCCATCCGCAGCAACTGGACCTGAGCTTCAACTCGCTGCAACACGCGCCTGATGTGCGCTACATGGCGCGGCTGCAGCACCTGGATCTGGACAGAACTCAGCTGCATGCCTTTCCCCCTGGCCTGAGCACCCTGATGAACCAGCGACAGTACCAGTTACGTTACCTGAACCTCTCGTCCAACCACATTCCCAATGTTCCGGACCTGGTAAACATCCTGCGCAGCCCGTATGTGCGGGACGTCGCAGCGCGCGTGCGCGATCGCCGTTGGCTTTTCAACTACAACAATCTGGAAGCCGAGCCGGCCAGGCAACTGCGCGCAAGAGGCGTCAACATCTTCGAGCACCCGCCCGAAAGGCAGGAGTGGCAACGGCTCTGGCGCGATTCCGCAACCGATCATCAGGTACAGGTGTGGTCCGACCTGTTCGATCAGAACGACAATGGCGACCTGCAAGCGGTGTTGGAGCGTCTGACCGACTCGGTGGAAGCGCGAAGAGATCTGCGAAGCCTGCGTGCCCGAGTGTGGGAACTGTTGGAGCAGGCCCACGGGGACGCGGTGTTGCGCGAGCGTTTGAACGAGGTGGCGAAAATCTTCCCGCCCACTTGCGGTGACGCCGGCGCCGATGCGTTCAGCGCCCTGGAAGTGGAGTTGCTGATCCACCAGGTATCTGGGGAAGCACAGGACACGGCAAAGCCGATACTCGACCTTTATCGCAAGCTGTACCGTCGCGAGAAAGTCAACGAACTGGCCGATCGCATCAGCCTGCAACGCGGTTTGCGCAAGCGGGCGCTGCAGGAACATGCTGGTCAGTTACCGGACCGTGACGTACTGGATGTCGCGGCGGCGTTCCCCGATGCGGACCTGACCACAGGCCTGGTCGACGATATTGAAGTCCGCCTGGCATTGCGCCAGTCGTTGAGCGAAGACCTCGATTTTCCAGAACCCAGCAGCGGCATGCTCTATAGGGACCTCGCCAAGATCAACCAGCAGATCATCGACAACGTGCGCGATGCCGTGGTCGAACTCGATGCCGACACCACTGCCCGACAACTGTGGATAAGCGAACGGCCGGTCTGGGTTGATTACCTCAAGCGCAAATATGCCAGCCAGTTCGAGGCCATTACCGACTTCTGGCGCCCTGGCCTCGATTACCTCTTTTATTGCCTGGATGAAAGCCAGGAGGCGATCACGCACCTGGACAAATCGATAATACGGGCATTGGCCCCGGAAATGCCTGGCCTTGCGCTGGACGAAAACGGCACGCTGCGCCGGGTTCCGCTCAGTGGGAAAGCGTATTTCAAGGCTATGGAAGCCTTGACCAAGGCACAGGAGGAGGTGGAAGCCGGGCTATTGCTGAGCCTTACCCGGCAAGAAGACATCCTCGATGCCTGAAAGCTGATCAATGACCACGCAGGTCTTCGAAGAAGGCCTGCCGCCCATCCACCTGGCTCGACGCACGCGGCGCTGCCGCCGCCTCTGCGTTAGCCGCCTCCACATGCCAATAGCAGTGCCTGACCGCGCGGGTTACCGCCACGTAGGCCAGGCGCTGCACCTCTTCCTTCTGCGCGGTATCGAACGGCTGGGCATCACCGGCCTTGCCCAGCCCGGCCTGGCGATACACCTGGTTCTTGTAGGGTGAACTGGTCAGGTACTGGCAGTCGCCCAGCATGAACACTGCATCGGCTTGCAAGCCCTTGGCACTGTGGTAGGTCAACTGGCGCAGCCGGCGCTGCTCGGCCGGCAACGCCGCCTCGGCGTGCAGCACGCCTTGCAGGTGCTCGTTCATCAGCGCCCTGTCGCTGCCCTTGCGGTACAGCATCATCACCGTCTCGCCACGCTGGTAGTGCTCGATCAGTGTTTCACCCAGGGCTGCCTCGTCACGGTCGAACACTTTTACCGGCGAGCCTGGCAACTCGGCCGCCGGGCCACTGGCCCGGGCTTTCTTGCCGGCTATCGCCGGGGTGCCCTTGACCAGGTGCTCGGCCGCGTCGATCACCTGCTGCTGGCAACGGTAGTTGTCGACCAGCATCACCCGAGTGTTGGCCGGCGACGGGAAGGCCTTGGTGAATTCCATGAAGTACTTGGGCGAACTGCCACGCCAGCCGTAGATCGACTGCCAGTCGTCGCCCACGCACAGCAGCGACGAATGCTGGGCATGGCGCCCGGTGTGCATCGCCGGGCCGCGACGACGGATCTCGGCGAGGCTGGCGCGAAGCCAGCTGACGATCTGCGGTGACACGTCCTGGAACTCGTCGATCATCAGGTGCGCCAGCGGCCGCAGCAACGGGTCGGGCAGCAGTTGCAGGTTTTCCGGGTTGTTCTCGCCGAACAAGGCGAACATGCGGTTGTAGCTCATCACCGGCGGCGACTGGTCCAGCAGGTGCGCCTCCAGGGCCTTCCAGTACAGGGCCAGGGCCTCGAAGAACAGCGCATCGCTGTCGCCGGACGGGAAGCTCATCGCCGCGACGGCAGTGTTCACCTCCAGGCCGAGGTTTTCGATGAAGTTCGCCGCGCCAACAAAGGCATCGAGCAGCGGCGCCGGGGCCAGTTCGCCCTTGACCTTGTATTCGAAGCCGGGGCCGGCCACGGCATCACCGGCCAGCGACGCTGCCAGGCGCCGGGCCATGGCGTAGTTGTCGAGCCAGATCAGCGGCTGGTCGCAGAAGGCCTGCAACAGGGTGCGCTTGACCGCCCACTCGGCACGCACTGCCAGCTTGGCACCGGGGCGCTGGTACTGCGCGCTTTCCGCCGGGTCGAAGCCCAGCACGAGCAGAGGCCCCTGGCCGGCCAGACGGCCATGCACATGGAAGCGGCTGCCACGAATCTCGATGGTCTCGCGGCAGGGTTCGATGCCCTTGATCGGCCAGGCGCCGGCGGCGAACCACAGGTCTTCGATCACGTCGCACAGCTCTTCGTCGCGCTGGGCAGCCAGCTGGGTTACCTGGGCGCGCTTCTGCACATCGGGGTTGTTCGGGTCCAGCGGCTTCAGCTGCAGGGCTTCGCTGCGCAACAGGCCGACCAGCTCGGCAAAACGCGGGCTCTCGCCCAGCAGCGTGCTGTAGCACTGGTTCAGTTGCTGGCGCTGGGCATCGTTCAGGCGCAGGTCGAACGGGTTGCTCTCGGCCTCGGCCTCACGCCCGGCCGGCATCTCGTTGCCCAGCGTTTCGAACGCGCGCACCTGGCCAAAACCCGGCAGGCTGCGCACCAGCGGCAGGATGCGCGAATGGAACGTGCGCACCAGCTCGCGGGCCTGCGGCGGTTGCAGGTTGATCTGCCACAGGGCGAAAACCTGCAGCAGGCGCTTGATGAAGTCCTTGCGCGACTCGCGGGTGAAGGTGACCACGGTCATCGCATCCAGCTCGTAGCCCAGGTAGTGGCGCAACAGCAGGATGCGCAGCACCAGCGAGGTGGACTTGCCCGCCCCGGCCCCTGCCACCACGCAGGTGGACGGTGTGTCACTGAAAATCAGCTTCCATTGCGCGGCACTGGGTTGCGCCTCGGCGGGCAGACGCTGGGCGACATCGGCCTTGAAGCGCTTTTTCAGCTCGGCAGTCAGCGGCAGGCGCCAGTCATCGAACAGGTTGTCATCCCGGCCCGGTACGGCGGCGGTGTCTGGCCGGGTGTCGCGGATCACCAGCACCTGGCGCCCGGCCTCGTAACCTTCCACCCGCCCGCGTTCGAACCCTTCACGCACGCCATCGGCATGGCCACTGCGCTGGCCGCTGGCGTGGCCGAGGAACCAGGAGTCGCGGTGCTGGGCCTGCAGGCGGGTCAGGCCACGCCCCAGCAGGCGGGCCGCCAGGCGGCGAAACCAAGGCAGTTGTGCAGGAGGGGTAAGGTCGGCGGGGGCCTGGGGTTGCTCGTGGGCCACGGTCACTCCGTTGAAAAACAAAATCAGCGGGCATGTTCGCCGCATCGACAAAAAATCGCCAGCGAATGCTTGCAGATCAGTGGATTAGGCGATGAAGCGAATAAAACACTCGATCGCATTAAATCAATTTTACTGATTGTTTTAAGCCGATATTTACGCTTATTTTCGATGCTTCTTTGACGCATCATGGCCTCATTCCACTGATTCAAGGAGCACGACCATGCTGCAACTGCGACCGTTCGAAAGCCTCGGCCACGCCAACCACGGCTGGCTCGACGCCCACCACCATTTCTCGTTTGCCGAGTACTACGACCCGGCGCGCATGCACTGGGGCAACCTGCGGGTGTGGAACGACGACCTGATCGCTGCTGGCAGCGGCTTCCCGCCGCACCCGCACCGCGACATGGAAATCATCACCTATGTGCGTGAAGGCGCGATCAGTCACCAGGACAGCCTGGGTAACAAAGGCCGTACCGAAGCCGGTGACGTGCAGGTGATGAGCGCCGGCACTGGCATCGTGCATAGCGAGTACAACCTGGAAGACGTCGACACGCGTATTTTCCAGATCTGGATCGTGCCGGAGCGCACCGGCGAAGCACCGCAATGGGGTACCCGGCCGTTCCCCAAAGGTGAGCGTGGCGAAGGCTTCGTGACCCTGGCCAGCGGCCGTGCGGGCGATGAGGACAGCCTGCAGATCCGCACCGATGCGCGGCTGGTGGCTGCCACCCTGCGGGCCGGTGAAACTGCCGAGTACCGCTTCGATACCGCTCGCCGGGGTTACCTGGTGCCGGCCAAGGGGCTGGTGGAGGTCAACGGGCTGCGGGCCAAGGCGCGCGATGGCGTGGCGATCGAGCAGGAGGAGGTGCTGCGGGTGACCGCCATCGAGGACAGCGAGATCGTGCTGGTGGATGTGGCCTGACGGGTGACGCGTACCTGTGGGATGACTTTGCCCATGCTACCCGCGACGGGTTGGTGGGCGAGGTGGAACGGCTCGAGGGCGGTGTGGCGCGGGTGGTGTTCGACTTCAGGCCAGCGGCCGCGGGCCTTGCAAACGGCTTGAGATTGCCGGGGCTGCTTTGCAGCCCTTTCGCGACACAAGGCCGCTCCCACAGAACTGCACATGCCTAATTGAATTAGCAGGGACCCTGTGGGAGCGGGCAATCCCGCGAACACCGGCGGAGCCGGTGCCATCCTCCGCGTCGCCTGCTTCGCGGGCGCGCCCGCTCCCACAAGGGAATGTGACACGCTCTCGAACATTGTTCCCTATGCAACAGCGCAGCCCAAAGGGCTGGGCACTCTTCCACAGAACTGCACACGACTCATTGAATTAGCAGGGACTCTGTGGGAGCGGCTGAAGCCGCGAACATCGGCGCAGCCGGTGCCATGCTCCGCGTTGGATTCTTCGCGGCTAAAGCTACCCCGCATCATGACGACATGCACTAGCCTCGTGCGGCCAGTTCAGCGAGCACCTCGGCCGAGGTGGTGACCTGGCGGAAGTGATGCTTCCACAGGTCGGTGCCCAGCTTGCCCGACCTGTCCAGCGAAGACCCTACAGTCATGTCCGTGACCAGGGTGGGCATCAGCCCCGCATCGAACAGGGCAAAACCGGCGGCCAGCACGCAAGTTTCGGTCTGCAACCCACATACCAGCACCCTCTCCACGCCCAGTTGCCGGATGTACTCGATGGCCTCTGCGCTCTGCCCGTAGCCATGCTTGACGAACACCTGGTCAGCTTCGACCAGGCTCTCGTCCTCCGCCGCCGGGTGCCAGCCAAGCTGGCGCTCGAACGGCGTGACCTGTTCATCGTGCAACTCGACCGAGGCAATGGTGGGGATGTTGGCCGACAACCGACGCAGGCCATCGACCAGCCACTCGGGCGGGCTGAAGGTGGACTGGACATCGACAATGAGCAAAACCTGGCGCATGGGCGGATTCCGGGCATGGGCAAAGGCGCGGAGTATAACGCGATCGCCTGTGGGAAAGGCCTCAATGCCACGCTGCCAGGTTGTCCCCCTGGCGATCGCCAAGCACTTCCACCAGGCGCCCGCTGCGCAGGTGATCGGCCAGGCTCCACTCGGCCCGCAACAGGATACCCTGCCCGTCCAGCGCCCAGTTCAGGGCGACCTCGTCATCATTGGTGCTGAGGCTGCCATGCACCTTCACCGACTCGCTCTGCTTGCCGCGGCTCAGCCGCCAGATACCGAACGCGGCGTCATTCTGGCGTAACACGATGCAGGTTACTCCCACAGGTTCTCCACAGGGCTGAGTATTGTGGGGTATCTGTGAGTTATCTGTTGCCTGAACCAACCTCTTCGCGGGCAAGCCCGCTCCTACAGGGGTATCACCAAGCCTGAGGGCAGTGATATCCCTGTGGGAGCGGGCTTGCCCGCGAATGGGCCGCAGAGCGGCCCTTGCTGCGTCCTCCCAGGCCCTCAACCTGCCAGGTTGAAGTCCGCTACGGTCACCGTGGTTGCATCCGCCACCCCCACCAGGCGGATGGAGTCGGTAGCACCGATGCTGACCAGCGTGTCATTGCCGACATCGGCGATGGTGACGTTGGCGGCAAAGGTGGCCGCGGTAATGTTGAGGGCAGAGATATCCAGCCGGTCCTGGCCACCCTGCGGGACTGCGTCGAAGTTGATGATCAGGTCATTGCCGAAGCCGGCAGCGAACTGGAAGACATCATTGCCATCGGTGGCCATCATCGTGTCGTTGCCGGCACCGCCCACGACGGTATCGTTACCCGCCGCACCGTTGAGGAAGTCATTGCCGGCACCGCCCTGCAAGGTGTCATTGCCAACGTCACCAAACAGCGTGTCGTTGCCATCGCCACCCTGCAGCACATCGACGCCGTTGCCGCCGTCAAGGTTGTCATCGCCGGCACCACCCTGCAGGTTATCGTTGCCGGCGTCCCCGAACAGCGAGTCGTTACCGGCGCCGCCGTCGAGGGTGTCGTTGCCAGCGCCACCGTTCAGGGTGTCGCTGCCCAGGCCACCGAGCAACTGGTCGTTGCCGCCATCGCCGTTGAGGGTGTCGTTACCCGCCGCGCCGGTAATGATGTTCGCCAAGCCATTGCCGGTACCGGTGAAGTTGCCCGCCCCGATGTAGGTCAGGTTCTCGACGTTGGCACCCAGCGTGTAGCTGGCCGCCGTGGCACGCACGGTATCCGTACCACCAGCCGTAGCCTCGACCACTACATCCCCGGCGTTGTCCACCACATAGGTGTCGTCGCCCAGGCCACCGACCAGGCGGTCGATACCGGCACCGCCATCGAGCAGGTCATTGCCAGCACCACCGGTGATGGTGTTGGCCAGCGTGTTGCCGGTACCCGTGAAGTTGCCTGCCCCGGTAAAGGTCAGGTTTTCGACGTTGGCACCCAGGGTGTAGCTGGCAAGGGTGGTCTGCACCAGGTCGACACCGCCGTTCAGCGCCTCGCTCACGGTATCGCCGAGGTTGTCGACCACGAAGGTATCGTTGCCTGCACCGCCAACCATGGCATCCGCACCAAGCCCGCCGTTGAGGGTGTCGTTGCCGGCACCGCCGTCGAGGCTGTCGGGGTCGTTACCCCCGTTGAGGATGTCGTTACCATCACCGCCGAACAGTTGGTCGGCGCCGCCAAGGCCGTTGAGCACATCGTTGCCGCCCAGCCCCGAGAGCGTGTCATTGCCCGCACCACCGGTCAGGGTGTTGGCCCCGGCAGTACCGACCAGCACCACGCCTGCCGGCGGCACCACCGCCGCAGTCGCTGCCGAGGTCAGCGATTCCAGGGTGCCGAAGGCGTCGGTGTAGCTCACGACCACCCGCAACTGCCGGTTACCCTGTTCGAAGCCCGGAGTGAAGGTTGCAGCAGTGGCACCCGCGATGTTGCTGAAGGTGCCGCCAATGTTCTGCTGCCACTGGAAGCTGAACGCGCCCAGCCCATCCAGGTCGGCGATACTGCCGGTGAGCGCGGTCAGCGTCTGGCCCTGGTCTGGCGTGGTGTCGCTGATCAGCACGGCACCAGTGGGCGCATCGTTGACGTTGGCCACCGGGTCGAGGATGTCGGAGGCAATGCTTTCCTGCACACCGAAGTCATCCACGTAGCTGACCACCACCCGCATGTTCTGCCCCACCTGGTTCTGGGTAAGGAGGAAGGTGCTGTTGATGGCGCCAGCAATGTCGACCCAGCCGGTACCCCGGTTGGACTGCCACTGGAAGGTGAACCGCGGGTTGCTCAGGCCGTCGGCATCGACAATGGTTGCCGGGTTGGCGGTGAGCGTCTGGTTCTGCACCAGCAGCCCGGTCACGGTAGGCCCGGCAGTCGGCGCGTTGTTCGGCGCCGAATCGACGATTTCCAGCGTGCCCTTGGTGTCCTGGTACACCGCGCGTACGCGGATGTTCAGCCCCGCCACATCGTCCGTGACCCGGTAGGTGGTACCGACAGCTCGCGAAACCTCGCCGGCAGCAACGAAGGTGATGTCTTCATAGACCCCCGAACCTGGCAGGGTCTCTACTTGCCAGTAGTACGCCACCGGGCCGGTGATCGCACCGGTCAGGTTGGTTGCGCTGACATTGTCCGCGTCATGTACCGCCAGCGGGGTAACCCGCAGCAGCTGGCCGCTTACCGGTGTGTCGTCACGCACGCCGGTGGCAGCGTCAAGGATCACCAGGCTACCGGTGGGGCCGGCGTTGACGGCGGTACCCACACCGGAAGCTTGCGAGCTATCCGAGAACTGCAGGCGCTCGATGCCGGTCAGGCGGTCGACACCATCACGCCCGGCCACCGAGTCGGTGACGATCACCGAGTTGCCATCGACTACCACGCTGTAGTCGCTGGCCACCCCCGAGTACACCGCCGTGTCGTAGCTGTCGGTGCCGTTGAGGATTTCGCGAACGATCACCAGCTGGCCCGGGTTGTAGGTGCCATTGAGCATCAGCGGCACCATCGGCTCCATGCTGTCGTAGCTGGCGATTTCCGGGCCAGTGCCGTCGCTGTTGGCGCGCACGCTGATGCGCACGTTCAGCCACTTGTCACCGTCGAGGATGTCGTCGCCGCCGCGGCCTTCGATCAGATCGCTACCACTGCCACCGAGGATGATGTTGCCACCATCGTAGAACGTTGCACCGGCGGCCAGCAGGCTGGACAGGCCATTGATCAGGCTGATGTTGGTCAGTACGCTGCCGTTGGCGCCATTGGTCGGCAAGGTGGCAGAGGTTTCGCTGTCACCACGCAGGAAGTCGCCATGAGCCGACCCCGACAGGCCTTCCATGATGTCGAAGCGCACCAGCGCAGACGCGCCCGAACCCGGTACCGGCGGCACATCGAAGAAGCGGTCGCTGAAGTCGACAGTCACGCCCTGGGCCAGGCCCTTGAAGGTTGCCCAGTCGTAGCCGGAACCACCGATGTAGCGGTCACCGAAGCCCAGGCTGCCGACCATGATGTCGTCACCGCCTTCACCGTTGAACTTGTCGTTCTCGTTGCCACCGATGAACACGTCGTTGCCGATGATCGGGTCGTTGCCGAGCGGGTCGAAGTTGTCGCCAGGCGCACCGTCCGAGGTACCCTTCTCGATCCAGTCGTCACCTTCGTTGCCCATGTCCTGCTCGTTGGCCTTGCTGCCCAGGATGAAGTCGTTGCCCTGGCCGCCAATGGCTTCGGAGGCGTCCTCACCGGTAACGATGAAGTCGTTGCCGAAACCGCCGATGATCAGGTTGATGCCATTACCGCCGTGCAGCACATCGTTGCCGTCGCCGCCCTGGATGTTGTCGTCACCACCCATGTCGCTGATGATGTCGTCGCCGGCACCACCACGCAGCTGGTCGTTGCCGTCGCCACCCTCGATGCGGTCGTTGCCGCCATCGCCCCAGACAGTGTCGTCACCCTCGCTGGAAACCAGGATGTCGTCACCGTTGGTGCCACCCAGCACAATGTGCTGGTCACCGGCGTAGCGGATGTAGTTGGTGTCCGGGCCTACTGTCAGCGGGCTGTCGCGGAACACCACCTGCTCGCCGTTTTCGCCCAGTGGGTCGGCATTGCCCAAGCCTTCGTTGAACTGCTTGCTCTGGTCCACTTCCAGGTAGAAGCCAACGTCGGAGAACACCAGGCCCGGCAGGTGGGTGGCCGAGGTGTTGGCCATGATCAGTTTGGCGAACGAGTTGCTTTCCAGCTCGGCATTCATCGACAGGCCGGCGGTGCGCTCCAGGTAGTAGAAGCGGTCGCCGTCCTGCAGTTTCTCCAACTGGTTTTCGAACACGAAGTTGAACGTGGTGCCCAGCATGCCGCCGAACGGGGTTTTCGCCTCCGCCAGGCCACCGATCCACAGGTCGATGGCATCGACACCGGTCACGGTCACTGCCCGCAGGTCATCGACGGTGCCGAGCACGCCATCCTTGCCAGGCAGGGTGACGTTGGCGTAGGCGCCGGTGCTGTTGAGGAAGTCCAGGCGATCGGCTGGCGCGCCGTCGCCGCCGAACACCAGGGCCATGGCCGCCGCGCGTTTCTCCAGCAACGTGGTGGCCCCGGTGATGGTGCTGTGGGTGCCGTAGGCGGCGATGAAGTTGATCAACGACTCCGGATGCTTCAGGTGCTGTACCAGGTCGACCCAGCTGGTGTACGGCTTGAGCTGGGTATCGCCGGTTTGCGCGTAGATGTCGCGGCGCACGGCGTTCAGCGAAGGGATACCGACGTCGCGGCCACGGGCGATGTTGATCGCCGGCAGGTCCAGCGGCAGGCCGAGCAGGTTGTTGCGTAGCGCCTCGGTGACGAACTCGTCGATCTCGTTACCGGCCTGGCGGGTTACCCCGCGCACGATGGCGCTGGTGGCATCCTCGGGGGTGACGCCACTGGCGGCATACGCCAGCGGGTTGAGGAACGCCGCGATCAGGCCCAGTTGCTGGTCGGGGTTGGCGCTGGCCGGGTCACTGATGACGGTGAAGTCGACGTCGAAGCGGTCGACGGTTTCGGTCAGCATCGAGTGGCCAAAGCGGTACACGGTGTGGGCGAATTCGGCCACGATCGACGCATCGAGGTCGACGTCATACACCTGGGTCGGGGCGAAGAACAAGTCGACCCGCGGCTGCACGGTACGGGCGAACTCCTCGAACACCAGGTGCTGGTACTGCATCTCGGTACCGAACTTGGCGGCCTGGAACAGCCGCTCGCCATTCCACACCAGTGCGTCGATCTCGGCCTGGTTAGCCGGCAGCGCGCTCAACGGGTTGAGCAGCCACTCGTTGATGAAGGCCAGGTCACCCGAGTCGAGCACGGTGTCCATGGTCTGCGCCACCAGCCGGTTGTGCTCGGAGTGGAAGATCGCATGCACGGCGGTCAGGCCGATGTTCTCGTTGACCCTGCCGTCGCCGGCAATGTAGTGCGCATCGAGCAGCTCGTTGTCGTAGGCCAGGTTGGCGCCAGTCTGCGGGTTCACCGGCACGGCGTTGCCGACATCGGTATCAGCATCAGGCACCAGCACGCCATTGCTGAACACCGGCACGGCATTGTGGGCGATGTCGGCAAGGAACTGGTGACCGGTGCGCACGGCGTTGGTCAGGCTGATCGGCGCCAGCGGGTTGCCCTCGACCTGCTGGTCGTCGGCCGTGCCGGCAATGCCGTCGGCACCTTTCATGATCACCATCGGGAAGCCGTTGGGCCCCTTGATGAAGTTGCCGTAGGCATCGGTCGCCAGCAGCGGCACGTTGTCTACATCGGCATCGGTCAGGTTGATGCCCAGTACGTCACGGGCCTGGGCCTTGACCACCTTCCAGATCGCCATGCCACCAATTTCGGTGTCGTCGGCGGTACCGTAGCGGCCGTCGGCGCCCAGGTCCCGGTTGGTGATCAACCGGCCGGTGGCAATAGGCCCGTCGTCAGTCAGCACATAGCCGCGCAGGAACACCTGGTGCGAGGGGTGCGAGCTGTAGGTCTGGTTCTGGTCCACGAACGGCGAGGTGGTATTGGTGTGCTCGTGGATGTCGTCGGCCGTGCCAAGCACGCCGTCCGGCCCAGGCTGGTTGGTCGCACGTGTCACCACCATGAAGTTGGTGAAACCGCCCTCCACGTACAGCGGGTCATCCGGTTGCAGCGGGATGTAGATGGTGCCCGAGCCCCCCTTGGTGACCAGGTCCAGGCCATGGTCGAAGAACTGCCCGAAGAAGGTCATCCAGGCGTTGAACGGCGCGGACAGGCCGGCATCGGCGGCGGTGTTCTCGAACAGGTAAACGTCGTGATCGTCGTCGGTGCCGAACTGGCCGTCCAGGCCCGGGCTGGCGACGATGTGCACGCCGTCCTTGAGCACGTCGTCATTGCCCTCGACGCCGAAGTTGAGCACGCCGTCCGCACCCGGATCATACGCGGTGGCATAGGCCGCCGGGTTGTTGGAGGTCTGGTCGACGATCAGGTTACTGATGGTGCGCGGCTGCGAGTCGAATACCGGGCCACTGGTCTGCTGGTACGACGAGCCCGGAATGGCCGGCGAGCCAGGGCCGAAGAAGCCGGCCGGTGCACCTTCGGCCGGGTTGAACACCGGGTCGGTCACGCGCGGGAAGACGTTATCGGCCGCACCGAACTCGGTGTTGTTGATGCCGTTGAGGTTCATCAGGTTGTTGTTCGAACCATCCACCGCCCGCAGGCCGAGTGGCGCACGGATGTTGGGCAGCAGCGAGAGGATGTCTGCCCCGTTGGCGTCGGCCTCGGCAATCTTGATTTGCTCGAGGATGAAGTTGAGGTCGGAGCGCACCATGTGCAGCCCGGCACCGCCTGCCGTGGCATCCACCACCGGCGTGGCTGGCGTCGGTACCACAGGCGCGCCCGGTTGCACCACGGTGGTGGGCTGGGAGAACAGCACTTCGGTGGTGCCATGGGCGTCCTGGTAGATCGCCTTGACCCGCAACGACAACCCGGCCAGGTCCGGCGACACCTTGAACGTGGTGCCGTCGGCGCTCTGGAACGCCAGGTCGCCTGCCGGCAGCAGGATGATGTCTTCGAACACACCGCTGCCCGGGGTGGCCTCGAACTGCCAGTAGTACGACACCGAACGGTCAGCGAGCGTGCCAAGCGGGTTGCCGGCGCTGATGTTGTCGGCATCCCGCACGCCGGCCACGTTTACCGTAAGGAGGTCACCCACGGTAATCGCGCCGCCGTTGTTATCAGTAACGGTCGGGCTGCCGACAGGCTGCGCATTCAGCCCTTCCACCAGCACCCGCTGGCTGTCTGCGAACTGCAGGCGCTCGATGTGCAGCAGGGTATCGACGCCATCGCGGCCGGCCACGTTGTCGGTCACCGTCCAGACGTCATCGGAAGTGTCCAGCGTACCTTTGGTGTTCTGCGTCACCGTGTACTCGCTCTGCACCCCCGAAAACACCGCCGTGTCGAACGCCGCCCCACCCGTCGAGGTGCCGGGCAGGATTTCCCGCACGGCCTTGAGCTGGCCAGGGTTGTAGGTACGGTCGAGCATGAACGGAATCATGTCGACCATGCTGTCGAAGCTGGCGATTTCAGGGCCGGTGTGGTTGACGTCTCCCGGCGCGTACACGGCGATGCGCACGTTGAGCCACTTGTCGCCGTCGATCAGGTCATCACCGCCACGGCCTTCGATCAGGTCGCTGCCGTTGCCGCCGAGCATGATGTTACCGGTGGCAAAGCCGGTGGTCGGCAACCCGGCATCGGCCAGGAACTGCTGCAGGCCACGGATCAGCGCCACGTTGGTCAGCGCACTACCGGTAGCACCACCATGGTTGAGGATGGTCACGGCATCGACATTATCGCCCTTGAGCACATCGGCGAAGTTCGAACCGGACACGCCCTCGACCTCGGCGAAGCGGTCGAGGATGGAGGCCGGCGAGGCGCCGACCGGGTTGAAAATACCGGTGTTCTGGTTCGGTGCGTTGCCATGAGGCTGAGCCAGGGCGGCCAGGGTCAGGTCGACGGTGACGCCGACCTGGTCATTCTTGTTGGTAACCCAGTCGAAACCGGACATGCCATCCATCTTGTCCTGGGCATCGCTGCCGACAAAGATGTCATCGCCGCCCTCGCCTATCATTTCGTCGAAGCCGCCACCACCGACGAAGATGTCGTTGCCGACCACTTCGTCACCCAGCAGCGGCGCAAAGTTGTCGCCGGGCGCACCGTCCTGGGTGCCCTTCTCGATCCAGTCGTCACCCTCGTTGCCGGTCGGTGGCAGGTTGGTCTTGGCGCCGAGAATGAAGTCGTCGCCCTGGCCGCCGAAGGTGGTGCTGATGTCTTCGGTGGTGATGATGAAGTCCTGGCCGTTGCCGCCCAGGATCAGGTTGCCGGCCGCCAGCATGCTGCCGGCAACGATGACGTCGTTGCCATCGTTGCCTTCCAGGCGGTTGTCGCCGAAGGAGTCGGTGATGATGTCATCACCGGCACCGCCCAGCACCGCATCGTTGCCCGCACCGCCTTCCAGGGTGTCATTGCCGGCGTCGCCGTAGAGGGTATCGTCGCCCTCACTGGAAATGATGATGTCGTTGCCAGCGGTGCCGCCCAGCACCACGTGGTCTTTGCCGGTGTAATGCAAGAAGTTGGTGTCGGTGCCCACGGTATCGGGGTTGTCGCGAATCACCTGCGACACCACTTCGACACCGTTGATCATGATGCCGCCCGTCGGGTCGGCCCGGCCGTCGGCGCCCAGGCCGGTGAACTGCTTGGTCTGGTCCACTTCCAGGGTGAAGGTGGGCGTGAGGAACACGGTGTTGGACAGGTGGGTGACATCGGAGTTGAGCATGATCAGCTTGGCGAAGGAGTTGTTCTCCAGTTCGGTGCCGAAGTTCATGCCCGCCGTACGCGACAGGTAGTAGAACCGATCGCCGTTCTGCAGGGCTTCCAGCTGGGTTTCGAAGACGAAGTTGAAGCTGGAGCCGAGCATGCCGCCGAACGGCATTTTCTTCTCGGCCAGGCCGCCGACCCAGAAGTCGATGGCATCGACACCGGTCACGGTCACCCCGGTGATGTCATCGGCGGTGCCGGCGATGCCGTCGGCACCGGCCAGTGTCACGTTGGCATAGGCGCCGGTGCCGTTGAGGAAGTCCAGGCGGTCTGCTGGCGCGCCGTCACCGCCAAGCACCAGCGCCACGGCAGCGGCGCGCTTGGCCGCTTCGGTGTCCGCCCCGGTGATGGTGGCGTGGGTACCGTAGGCGGCGATGAAGTTGATCAGCGACGCCGGGTGCTTGAGGTGGTCGGCAAAGTCGGCCCAGCTGATGTAGGGCTTGAGCTGGCTGTCGCCAGTCATGGCGTAGAACTCGCGGCGCGCCTCGTTCAGGGTGGGGATGCCGGTGTCACGGCCACGCGCGATGTTCAGCGCAGGCAGGTCCAGCGGCAGGCCGAGCAGGTTGTTGCGCAGCGCTTCGGTGACGAACTCGTCGATTTCGTTGCCCAACTGGCGGGTGACACCGCGGATGATCGCACCGGCCGCTTCATCGGCAGTGGCGCCACTGCCGGCGAATGCCAGCGGGTTGAGGAAGGCAGCGATCAGGCCCAGCTGCGGGTCGTCATTCACCGTGGCGAACGTCGGGTCGTAGCGGTCGACGGTTTCGGTCAGCATCGAGTGGCCGAAGCGGTAAACCACGTGGGCGAACTCGGCGAGGATGGCCGGGTCGATCGAGGTGTCATAGCCGTTGGGGGCGAGAAACTCGTCGATCTGCGGCTGAATGGTGCGGGCGAACTCCTCGAACACCAGGTGCTGGTACTGCATTTCGGTGCCGAATTTGGCAGCCTGGAACAGCCGCTCGCCGTCCCATACCAGCGCGGCGATTTCGGCGGGCGTGGTGGGGATGGCAGCGACATCATCGATCAGCCACTGGTTGAGAAACGCCAGGTCGCCGGCGGCCAGCAGGGTGTCCTTGGTCTGCTGCACCAGGCGGTTGTGCTCGGAGTGGAACACGTGGTGCACGGCGGTCAGGCCGATGTTCTCGTTCACCCGGCCGTCGCCGGCGATGTAGTGGGCGTCGAGCAGTTCGTTGTCATAGGTCAGGTTATTGCCGCCAGGCCCGGTTGGCTGCGCGTTGCCGACGGCAATATCGGCGTCGGCCTGCAGCACACCGTTCACGATCACCGGCGCGGCGTTGTGGGCGATGTCGTCAAGGAAGCCATGCCCGGTGCTCACGGCATTGGCCAGGCTGATAGGCGCGTCGCGGTTGCCTTCGACCAGCGTGGTGACGTCGTCGGCGGTACCGGCAATGCCGTCGGCACCATTGTTCACGCGCATCACCACCTGTGGCATGCCGTTGGGCCCACGCAGGAAGTTGCCGTAGGGGTCGGTGGCCAGCAGTGGCACGCTGTGCACATCGGCGTCGGTCAGGTTGATACCCAGCAGGTCGCGGGCCTGGGCCTTGACCACTGCCCAGGTGGCCATGCCACCGCTTTCACCATTGCCATCGTCGGCGGTGCCGAAGCGGCCATCGGCGCCCAGGTCACGGTTGGTGATCAACCGCCCGGTGGCTACCGGGTCGCCTGCGGCATTGAGCGTGTATTCACGCAGGAACACCTGGTGCGAGGGGTGCGAGCTGTAGGTCTGGCTCTGGTCGACGAACGGCGAGGTAGTGTTGGTCTGGCCATCGTCGGCAGTACCCACCACACCATCGGCGCCTGCAGTACGCACCGCGCGCGGCAGCACCATGAAGTTGGTCGGGCTACCTTCGACGTACAGCGGGTCGTCCGGCTGCAGCGGGATGAACACGACGTCGGTGCTGCTCTTGGTGACCAGGTCCAGGCCGTGGTCGAAGAACTGGCCGAAGAAGGTCATCCAGGCGTTGAAGCCGGCGGTCAGGCCGACGTCGGGCGACACGTTGGGGATGAAGAACACCTCCGTGTCGTCAGCGGTGCCGAATACCCCGTCGATGCCGGGGCTGATCACCGGGGCGGCGCCGCCATTGGCTTCGACCGCTGCCGGGTTGTTCGCCGTCTGGTCGACGATCAGGTTGCTGATGGTGCGTGGTTGCGAGTCGATGACCGTGCCGGTGCCGGCATAGTCGCCGGTGAAGGATGGGCTGAGCAGGCGCAGGAACGAATTGTCGGCGGCGCCGAACTCGCTCTGCCCGGTCACCAGGTTGTTGTAGCTGCCGTCCACGGTACGCAGGCCGAACGGCACCTGGCTGTTGGGCAGCAGGTCGATCAGGCTGGCGCCATCGGCATGCGCTTCGGCGATGAAGATCTGCTGAAGGATGAACTCCAGGTCCGACTTGCTGAAATCTGCCATTTCAATTGCCCTCGATCTGTCGGGAGATGACTCAGGGCAACAGGGTCCTTCCCGCGCCCAGTCAATGTGACGTGCGCAGTTCTGATTCTGGGTTCTGGGGCAGTTGGGCACTACGGTGCTGCGTTATCGCCACTGGCCTCATCGCCGGTTAGCCGGCTCCCACAGGAATGGCGGGAACCTTGTAAATGGTGCGATACAGGTAGGCACCGCACACACATCGACCCCAGCTCGCACAGGGTCCGAATACATCAGACTAAAGTCGTAGAAGAAAACCTTGTCAATATCCCGTCAAAAATTCACGCAACGCTGACAGCGCTATACAACTTACTGTTTTCACGGCACTTATGAAAAGTTCAAAGATTTTATAGAGCAAAAAGATATTACCGAGTGTTTTACTGCAACCTACGCTCCAGCATGTGGGAGCAGCGCAGCGTTTTGGACCATTCGCCCTCAGAGCGACCCGCCTGCGAGCCGACCAGAAGCCACAACTACCGCTGTACGGGCCGCCGCAAGGGCTTCCCGTTTGTGATAAAGGGAGGCCCCGATGCACAAGCCACCACGCACTCGTTCCGAGCTGGCCGACGTGCTGTTCCGCCTGCGCCGCAGCTTTTTTGCCCTGGCCGCCTTCAGCGGCGTCATTAACGTCATGATGTTGACGCCAGCTATTTATATGTTGCAGGTGTACGACCGCGCCCTGGTCAGCCGCAACGTCACCACCCTGACCATGCTCACCTTGCTGGTGATCGGCCTGTTCATGCTGATGTCGGCCCTGGAGATGGTCCGCACCCGCGTACTGATCCGGGTCGGCAACTTCCTCGACATGGATCTGAACCGACGCATCTTCAGCGCTGCCTTCGAACGCAACCTGAGCCGCGCCGGCGGCAACCCGGCCCAGGCCTTGCAGGACCTGACCCAGGTACGGCAGTTTCTCACCGGCAACGGCCTGTTCGCCTTCTTCGATGCCCCGTGGACGCCGATCTACCTGCTGGTCTGCTACCTGATCCACCCACTGCTGGGGCTGGTGACGTTGATCGGTTCGCTGATCCTGGTGGGCCTGGCCTACCTAACCGAGAAGGCCACGCAAAAACCCTTGGCCGAGGCCAACCAGGCGGCACTGTCCTCGGCCAGCTACGCCAACAACAACCTGCGCAACGCCGAAGTGATCGAAGCCATGGGCATGCTGCCAGCGATCGGCAAGCGCTGGTTTCAGGGCCATTTGCGCATCCTGCAGATGCAGACCCTGGCCTCCGACCGCGCGGCGATCATCAGTAGCACCGGGCGCTTCGTGCGCATTACCTTGCAATCGGTGATCCTCGGTGCCGGCGCACTGCTGGCGATCGAAGGCAAGATCACCCCCGGCATGATGATTGCCTGCTCGATCCTCACCGGCCGCGCCCTGGCCCCGGTAGAACAGGTGATCGCCGCGTGGAAGCAACTACAAGGCAGCCGTTCCGCCTGGGGCCGGCTCAACGACCTGCTGCACGACTACCCGCAGCGGCCACCAAGCATGTCGCTGCAACGGCCAATGGGCATGCTGGCCGTGGAAAACGTGGTCGCCGGTGCTCCCGGCACCAGCAACAGCATCGTGCGCGGGGTCAGCTTCAGCCTGGTCCCGGGTGAAAGCCTGGGCATCATCGGCCCGTCGGCTTCGGGCAAATCCACCCTCGCCCGCCTGCTGGTAGGCGTGTGGCCGACCCAGGCCGGCAAGGTGCGCCTGGACGGCGCCGACATCTTCACCTGGAACAAGGCCGAACTTGGCCCGTGGCTCGGTTACCTGCCACAGGACGTGGAGTTGTTCGAGGGCACCATCGCCGAAAACATCGCACGCTTTGCCGAAGTGGACAGCGAAGCAGTGATCCGCGCCGCCCGCAGCAGCGGTGTGCACGACATGATCCTGCGCTTCCCGCAGGGCTACGACACCCGACTGGCAGCCGACGGCAGCCCGCTGTCCGGTGGCCAGAAGCAACGCATCGCCCTGGCCCGCGCGTTGTATGGCGAGCCGAACCTGGTGGTGCTGGACGAGCCCAACGCCAACCTCGATGACGTTGGCGAAAAGGCCCTGGTCGATGCGCTGGCCGAACTCAAGGCACGCGGGGCCACGGTAATCCTGATTTCCCACCGGCCCAATGTGCTGTGCGCGGTCGACAAGGTGCTGATGCTGCGTGACGGTGCCGTGCACATGCTCGGCAGCCGCGACGAAGTGTTCGCGGCGCTGCGCAAGGCCAGCGTGATCCCGACGGCGACCGCTGCGCCGCTGGCGTCGGTAAAAGTACGGGAGTGACCGATCATGCAGATGACCCAACACACCGAGTTGATTCCCGCCGAGGCTCGCAACGAGATCGACCTGGACATTCATCGGCCGGCACGCTGGGGCGTGTGGCTGGTCGCCGCCGGCTTTGGCGGTTTCCTGCTGTGGTCGGGCCTGGCGCCGCTGGATGCCGGTGTGGTCGCCACCGGTACCGTCAAGGTCAGCAGCAACCGCAAGGCCGTGCAGCACCTGACCGGTGGCACGGTCGAGGCGATCCTGGTGCGTGAAGGCGATGTTGTGAAGAAAGGCCAGGAGGTGGTACGCCTGGACGCCCTGCGCGCGGTGGCCGAACAGGGTGCGGTCAGTGCCCAGTACATCGTCAGCAAGACCGTGGAGAACCGCCTGGAAGCCGAGCGCGATGGCCGCGACCAGGTCACCTTCGACCCTGCCCTGCTCAAGCACTACGGCGGCGACCCGCGCCTGCTGGCAGCGATGGACCTGCAACAGCGCCTGCTGGACACCCGCCGCGCGGGCCTGGCTGGCGAACTGAGCATCCTCGAGGAAAACCTGGCTGCCACGGCGGTGCAGCTCAAGGGCCTGCAGCAGGTGTATGGCGCCCGCGCCTCGCAGATCGGCTTCCTCAACCAGGAACTGCAAGGCACACGCGTGCTCGCCGCCGAAGGCTATGTACCACGCAATCGCCTGCTGGAGCTGGAGCGCAACAATGCCGACCTGTCCGCCGGTCAGGCCGAAAACCTCAACAACATTGCCCGGGCGCGCAGCCAGGCCACCGAGATCAAGCTGCGCATCCTGCAACGCCAGCACGACTACCTCAAGGAAGTGGAATCACAGCTGACCGATACCGCCAAGGAGAACACCACCCTGGCCGATCGCCTGCGCGCGCTGGACTACGAAGTGACCCATACGGTGATCCGCTCGCCGATCGACGGCATGGTCCAGGCCCTGAGCATCGCCACGGTCGGCGGCATCATCCAGCCAGGGGCCAAGATCATGGAGGTGGTACCGCTCGACCAGCCGTTGCAGGTGGACGCGATGATCCCGGTGCAGGCCATCGACAAGATGGTGCCGGGCCTGGACGTGGACCTGGCCTTCCCGGCCTTCAACCATGCGAAGACGCCGAATATCCCGGGGCGGGTCAAGACCATCTCCGCCGACCGCCTGATGGACGAAGAAAGCAAGCAGCCGTATTACCTGGCCCAGGTGGAAGTGACGCAGGACGGCATGGCCCTGCTGGGCAGCAACCATATCCGCCCCGGGATGCCGGCCACCGTCACCATCAAGACCGGCGAGCGCAACCTGCTCAGCTACCTGCTCAAGCCGATGCTCGAACGCGTGGACGCCTCGTTCAAGGAGCAATGACATGAATCGCCCGTGCCTGATGTTGTGCCTGTTGGGGTTGTCCGTACAGGCCAGTGCCATGGACCTGAAGCAAGCCTGGGACCTGCTGCAATACCAGGGCCCGATCTACCGCGCCGCGGTGCACGAGAAAGAAGCCGGCAGCGAGAACCGCGCCATCGGCCAGGCCGGCCTGCTGCCGCAGATCAACGCTGTGGGTTACTTCAACAAGGTCAATGGCAGCCAACGTCAGAGTGGCCGGGACAACGACCTGGACTATGACTCCAAGGGTGCCAACGTGCGGTTGCGCCAACCGCTGTTCAACAAGCAGAAGATGGCCGAATACCATCAGGGCCAGCAACGTGCCGACTACAGCGTGGCGGTGTTCGATGCCAAGACCCAGGACGCTGCGGTGCGCCTGGCCGATGCCTACTTCGACGTGCTGCTGGCCAGCGAAACCATCACCCTGGCCAAGGCCAAGCTGAATGCCTTCGAAGAGCAGCTGGCGTCGGCAAAGCGGCGCATGGAGCTGGGCGCCGGCACCATCACCGACATCGACGAGTCGATAGCCCGTCGCGACCTGGCCGAGGCCGACCTGATCGAGGCCCAGGACAACCTGGTCAACGCCCGCCGCAAGCTGGAGGAATACATTGGTGAAACGCCGGAGTCGCTGACCACCTTGCAGCCGGGCTTCAACACACCGCCGCTGATGCCGGGCAACCTGCAGGACTGGCTGGTCAAGGCCCAGGCCGACAGCCCGTTGATCCATGCGCGCCGGCACAACTACGAGCTGGCCGAAGAAGAAGTGAAACGCGCCCGCGCCGGGCACTGGCCGACCCTGGATTTCGTGGCGGGCTATACCGCCGGCAGCAGCCAGTCGATCTCCGAACTGAACCAGCGCAACCACTACAGCTCGATCGGGCTGGAGCTGAACATTCCGCTATACAGCGGCGGCAGCACCAGCGCCCTCACCCGCCAGGCCAGCGCCAACAGTTCCAAGGCACTGGATGAACTGGATGCCACGCGCCAGGAAGTGATCTCCGACACCACCCGCGAGTATCGCGGTGTACAGAGTGGCGCCTTGCGCATCCAGGCGCTGGAAAAGGCCGTGGCATCCAACGAACGCTCGCTGCTTTCGGCCCGCAAGGGCTTCAGGGAGGGCGGCACCAGCACCAACTCGGATGTGCTCAATGCCGAGGAATTGCTTTTTGACGCCCGGCATGACCTGTTCGAGGCGAAGCTGAACTACCTGATGTCGCGGCTGCGCCTGGCATCGTCGGTGGGCAGCCTGGGAGATGACGATATCCAGCAAATCAACGATTACCTCGGGCCGGAACTGGTAGTAAGCAACTGACTATCGGCGGCCCTGTGGGAGCGGGCATGCCCGCGAAGCAGGCGACGCGGTGTATGGCACCGGCTGCGCCGGTGTTCGCGGGCATGCCCGCTCCCACAGCGGCGCCTACCGCATTTTTCTCCATTTCAGGCTATGATCGGTGACCCCGCCGCGGACGCCATGCCCCATGCCCGTAGACCTGCAAGCGTTATACCCCAGGCTGATCCACCTGATGCTGGACACGGTGTTCGTGGTCGACAGGGGCAACCAGATCATTTTCGTCAGCGATGCCTGCGAGGCGCTGCTGGGCTACCAGGCCTGCGAGCTGATCGGCACCCCGATCACCGACTACATGCACCCTGACGACCTGGCGATTACCCGCGCGTCGATCGTACGGGTGATGAGCGGCCAACCCCATTACGACTTCCGTAACCGCTACATCCGCAAGGATGGCAGTATCGTGCATATCCTGTGGTCGGCCTCCTGGTCCGATGAGGCCAATGCCCGCATTGGTGTAGCGCGGGATATCACCGCCCAACACCAGGCCGAGGAAGAATTGCGTTTCCTGGCCCACCATGACCCGCTGACTCGCCTGGCCAACCGGGCCATGTTCAATGAGCGGCTGGGCACCGCACTTGTCGCGGCCCGGCACCACAACCACCCGCTGGCGTTGCTGTTCATCGATATCAATGACTTCAAGGATATCAACGACAACCACGGCCACAGTGTGGGGGACCGGGTGCTGTGCATTCTGGCGCGGCGCCTGGAAGGTTGCGTTGGGGCGACCGATACAGTGGCGCGGATGGGCGGTGACGAGTTCACCGTGCTGTTGACCGACTACGCCTCGCCAAAGGCCATTGCCGAGCAGGTGGCACGCATCCTGGCAGCCATGGCCGAGCCACTCGGCGCCGAGTTTGCAGGCATCGGAGCGCCGTCCTGCAGCATTGGCGTGGCCCGTTTCCCCGAAGACGGCAATGATGCCGACATGCTGCTGCGCCATGCTGATGGCGATATGTACCGGATCAAGCGACAGCGCGCTGCGGCCAGCTGAATACCAGAGGGAAGAAAATGACGGAACACCTGCAAGGCGCCGCCGAGCAAACGCGTGGTCACATCAGCCGGATCGAGGCCTTGCTGTTCTGGCTGAAGCTGGGTTTCATCAGCTTCGGCGGCCCGGCGGGGCAGATAGCGATCATGCATCAGGAACTGGTGGAGCGGCGCCGCTGGATCAGCGAGCGGCGCTTTCTGCATGCCCTCAACTACTGCATGCTGCTGCCTGGCCCCGAGGCCCAGCAACTGGCCACCTACATTGGCTGGCTGATGCACCGCACCTGGGGCGGGGTGATTGCCGGCACCCTGTTCGTACTGCCGTCGCTGTTCATCCTGATCGGCCTGTCGTGGGTCTATCTGGCCTGGGGCGAAGTGCCGGTGGTGGCTGGTATTTTCTACGGGATCAAGCCGGCCGTGACTGCGATCGTCGTGCATGCCGCACATCGCATTGGCACGCGCGCCCTGAAAAACGGCTGGTTGTGGGCCATTGCCGCGGCCTCGTTCGTGGCCATTTTCGCGCTCGACGTTCCCTTCCCGCTGATCGTGCTGGCGGCCGCGCTGCTGGGCCATATCGGCGGGCGGCTGCTACCGGGGCAGTTCGCGCCTGGTGGTGGCCACGGCGCAACCAGAGCCAGCCATGGCCCGGCCGTGATCGACGACGACACACCGGCGCCAGAGCATGCCCGCTTCAGCTGGGGGCGGCTGCTGGGCCTGCTGCTGGTGGGTGCCGCGCTGTGGCTGCTGCCCATGGGTGTACTGATGGCTACCTTTGGCTGGCAAGGCACCTTGACGCAAATGGGCTGGTTCTTCACCAAGGCGGCATTGCTGACCTTCGGCGGCGCCTACGCGGTGCTGCCCTACGTCTACCAGGGGGCCGTCGGCCATTACGGCTGGCTGTCGCCGACGCAGATGATCGATGGCCTGGCGTTGGGGGAAACCACCCCCGGGCCGCTGATCATGGTGGTGGCCTTCGTCGGCTTCGTCGGTGGCTACCTGCACCCCATGTTCGGCACCGACCAGGCGTTCATGGCCGGCGCGGTAGCGGCGAGCCTGGTGACCTGGTTCACCTTCCTGCCCTCGTTCCTGTTCATCCTGGCCGGTGGCCCGCTGGTGGAATCGACCCACAACGAACTCAAATTCACCGCCCCGCTGACCGGGATAACCGCGGCGGTAGTGGGCGTGATCCTCAACCTCGCGCTGTTCTTCGGCTACCACGTATTGTGGCCGGCCGGTTTCGACGGGCGGTTCGACTGGCCTTCGGCGCTGATTGCGCTGGCGGCGGCGGTGGCACTGTTCCGTTACAAGCGTGGGGTGATCCAGGTGTTGATAGCGTGTGCCCTGGCGGGGCTTGCCACCCATTTGTTGACCGGGGCACAGTGAAGCATCGCCCGCCCAACGGAGATGAACATGCGCAACCCTGAAGACGCCTTGCTCGACAGCTGGCAGCACAACGCCCAGGCCTGGATCGATGCGGTGCGCAGCGGCAGTATCGAGAGCCGTCGCCAGGTTACCGACCAGGCCATCCTGCTGGCCATTCTTGGCCGCCAGCCCGAACGGGTGCTCGACCTGGGCTGTGGTGAAGGTTGGCTGCTGCGCGCGCTGGGCGACCGGGGTGTCGAGGCGGTAGGTGTGGACGGTGACCGGGCGCTGGTGGATGCCGCGCGTGCTGCGGGTTCCGCCGAGGTGCACCTGGCCAGCTATGCACAGCTGGCCGCCGGGCAAGCCTATGTTGGCAAGGACTATGACCTGATCTGTGCCAACTTCGCCCTGTTGCAGCAGGACATCATCCCGCTGCTGGTGGCGATGAATGCCTTGCTGGCGCCCGGCGGTGCGCTGGTGATCCAGACCCTGCACCCGTGGAGCGTGGCGGATGGCGATTACCAGGATGGCTGGCGGGAAGAGTCATTTGCCGGGTTCGGCGGGGATTGGCAGGTGATGCCGTGGTACTTCCGCACCCTGGCCAGCTGGCTGAACGCGCTGGACATGGCAGGGTTGCGGCTGGTCAGCCTGCAGGAGCCACAGCACCCCCAGAGTGCGCTGCCACAGTCGCTGCTGTTGGTGGCCGAACGCCCTTGAAGCATACGCGGTCGGTGTAGGAGCGGCCTTGTGTCGCGACGGGCTGCAAGGCCGCTCCTAAAGGGACCGCGCCGGGCTCAGAGGACCGGCTTGCGCGCCGCCCCGCTGCGGGCCTTGGCCATGGCTGCCAGGCGCACCGCGACGTTGGCCGCACCGTAACCGGCATACCCCCCCTTGCGCTGGATGATCTCGAAGAAGAAACGCTCTTCGAACGGCTCGGTATACACGTGGAACAGCTCGCCGCCTTGGGCATCGCGGTCGTACAGCACGTTGTAGTAGGCCAGTTCGCTGAGGAACTCGTCGTCGAAATCGAAACGCGCCGCCAGGTCGTCGTAGTAGTTCAGCGGGATCTCCAGCAACGGTACCCCGGCCAGTTTGGCCCGCGCCACTTCGCGGAAGATGTCGTCGCAATCGAAAGCGATGTGGTGCACGCCCGAACCACGATAGCTGGACAGCGCATGGGCGATCGCGGTGTTGCGGTTTTCCGAGATGTTCAGCGGCAGGCGCAGGGTGCCGCATTGGCTACGCAGCGCGCGGCTCTTGACCAGGCCGTACGGGTCCGGCAGCACTACTTCGTCATCGGCTTCGAAATCGAACAGGCTCTTGTAGAACAGCACCCAGCTGTCCAGCGACTCGGCCGGCAGGGCCAGGGCCATGTGGTCGATACGGCGCAGGCCGCCGGTGGCGGTGGCGTTCTTGTCCAGGCTGAAGTCGGTGTCGTACAGGGTCTGGCCGGCAGTGCCCTGCTCCACCAGGTACAGCAGGCTGCCATCTGGCGCACGTACCGCCGGCACTTCGCACTCGTTGGGCCCGACCAGGCCACGGAATGGCTGGCCACGGAAGGCGGTGGCGCGCTTCAGGGCGGCTTGCTGGTCCTTGACCCGCAGCGCGGTGGCGCACAGCGACGGCCCGTGGGCCTCGAAGAAGTTGTGGCCGAAGGAATAGGGTTCGGCGTTCAGCACAATGTTGATATCGCCCTGGCGCAGCAACTGCACCTCTTTGCTGCGGTGCTTGCCGGCATCGGCAAAGCCCAGGCGCTTCAGCCAGCTGCCCAGGCGCGCGCCGACGGCTTCGTCGACCGCAAATTCGAGGAACTCTACGCCGTCATAGGCACTGGCCGCCGGTGGGGTGAACAGCACGCCGGGCTCGATCGAGGTACCTTCCTGCTCCAGGCGCAGGCGGGTGTGCTCTTCGAGATACAGCAGCGAACGCAGGCCGTCGGCGGCATTCTGCCGGGGCGGTGCGGCGCGGAAGCCGTCGTTGAAGATTTCCAGCGACAGCGGCCCGCGGTAGCCGGTGGCAAGGATGGGCGCCAGGAAACCGGCCATGTCCATCTCGCCCTGCCCCGGGAAACAGCGGAAGTGGCGGCTCCACTCCAGCACATCCATGGCCAGGATCGGCGCGTCGGCCATTTGCACGAAGAAGATCTTGTCGCCGGGGATATCGCGGATCGCGCTCGGGTCGCCCTTGAGCGACAAGGTGTGGAAGCTGTCGAGGATCACCCCGAGGGCCGGGTGGTCGGCCTGGCGCACCAGGTTCCAGACCTGCTGGTAGGTATTGACGTGGCGGCCCCAGGCCAGGGCTTCGTAGCCAATGCGCAGGCCGCGTTTGCCAGCGTGCTCGGCCAGCAGGCGCAGGTCGTCGACCAGCAATTGCTCTTCACCCAGGGCATCGGCCTGGACGTTGCTGCACACCAGCACCAGGTCGGTGCCCAGTTCCTGCATCAGGTCGAACTTGCGCTCGGCGCGGTCGAGGTTCTTCTGCAAGCGGTCGCGGCGGCAACCCTCGAAATCGCGGAACGGCTGGAACAGGGTGATGGCAATACCCAGGTCGGCGCACATCTGCCGTACCTGGCGCGGGCTGCCGGCGTAATAGAGCAGGTCGTTTTCGAAGATCTCGACGCCGTCAAAACCGGCGGCGGCGATGGCTTCGAGCTTTTCCGGCAGGGTGCCGCTCAAGGACACGGTAGCGATCGAACGCTGCATGGCGGGAGTTCCTTGTTGTTAGAGGATCAAGGCCAGGGCAGGACCTGGAAAATCAGCGCCACAGTTCCTGGCACGATCGATTATTCGCAGGTAAAGTCGTCGCTTCAATCTCTTTGTACGGAATGGTTAGTTTTGCGTTCGATTATCGAACAAAACCGGTTTTAGCGAATTGCCAGCCCACTGGCCCGTGGTCAACATGAACCACAGACGCAGGCACACCGACCCTCGCCTCCTGCCTTGGCGAATCTCCGGCGGAACCTGTGCAAACAACAATAACAACGGAGACAACGATGGCTCACTCCAGCTCTCAAGCCAAGAAAGCGACTGCCAGTGGATGGATAGGCTCGGCACTCGAGTACTACGACTTCTTCATCTACGCCCAGGCTGCTGCGCTGATTTTCCCGCAGATCTTCTTCCCCAACACCGACCCGAAAATGGCCATCATCGCCTCGCTGGCCACCTACGGCGTGGGTTACCTGGCGCGCCCGGTCGGCGCCTTCGTGCTGGGCCACTGGGGTGACACCCGCGGCCGCAAGAACGTACTGCTGCTGTGCATGTTCCTGATGGGCCTGTCGACCATGGCCGTTGGCCTGCTGCCCACCTACCACGACATCGGCCTGCTCGCCCCGGCGTTGCTGGTGGTGCTGCGCCTGGTCCAGGGCTTTGCCGTGGCCGGGGAAATCTCCGGAGCCAGTTCCATGATCATGGAGCACGCACCGTTCGGTCGACGGGGCTACTACGCCAGTTTCACCTTGCAAGGCGTGCAGGCTGGCCAGGTGTTGGCGGCGGCAGTGTTCCTGCCACTGGCCTACTTCATGCCTAGCGAAGCCTTCAACGACTGGGGCTGGCGCATTCCGTTCCTGCTGAGCGCCTTCGTGCTGATCGCCGGCTTCATCATCCGTAAGGAAGTGCACGAAACCCCGGCGTTCGTGAAGGAAGAGAAGCAGGACAAGGTCGCCAAGTCGCCGATCAGCGAGGCCTTCCGCCACAGCTGGAAGCACATGGTGCTGGTGATGTTCATGGCCTTGATGAACGTGATCCCGGTGGTCGCTACCATCTTCGGTGCGGCCTACGCGGTGCAACCGGCCTATGGCATCGGCTTCGACAAGAGCGTGTACCTGTGGATTCCGGTAGTCGGCAACATCGTCGCGGTGCTGGTGATTCCGTTTGTCGGCAACCTGTCCGACAAGATTGGCCGTCGCCCGACCATGATCGCCGGTTGCCTGGGCTCTGGCCTGCTTGCCTTCGTCTACCTGTATGCGATCAGCATCCAGAACGTACCGCTGGCGTTCGCCTCGTCGATCGTGATGTGGGGCATGGTGTACCAGGGTTACAACGCGGTGTTCCCAAGCTTCTACCCAGAGCTGTTCCACACCCGCTACCGTGTTTCGGCCATGGCCATCGCGCAGAACATCGGCACCATGCTGACCGCCATGCTGCCGGCGCTGTTCGCCCTGGTAGCCCCGCCCGGTTCGGACAACATCCCGTTGGTGGTTGGTAGCCTGGCGTTCTTCATCACCTGCGTGTGTGCCCTGGCAGCGTACATCGCCCCGGAAACCCATCGCCTGGCGATGGAAGACCTGGGTAACCCCGATGCCAAGCCGATGGACAAGACCGCGTATGAAGCTAGCCGTAAAGGGAGCTTTCAGGCGGTGAGCAACTGAGATTGCAGGGGGCTGCTCTGCAGCCCTTTCGCGGGCAAGCCCGCTCCTACAGGTACCGTGTCAGCTTGAGCCTTGATGCGATCCTGTGGGAGCGGGCTTGCCCGCGAATGGGCCGCAACGCGGCCCCGGCAGTTTCAGCCCTTGACCACTTCCTGCAAGCGCGCCCAGAGCTGTTCGACATGCTCCCGCTCGGTCGGCAATGCGCCAATCGACACCCGCACCATCCACCGCCCATCCAGCGTCGCCGGCGTCACATAGGCATCCCCGGACGCATTCAGCCGTTCGGCCCAGCCCTTGGTATGCGCATCCAGCGCCTCCCCTTCCAGCCCCGCCGGCCGATGGCGAATGCACAATGTCTGCAACTGCACCGGCGCCAGCACCTCCCACTCCGCCGCCGCGCCGATCTGCCCGGCCAGCCACTGGGCATTGTCCAGGTCACGCCGCAGCCGCGCCTGCAACGCCTCGACCCCCTCGCTGCGCAGCATGAACCACAGCTTCAACGCACGGAACCGGCGGCCCAGCGGGATACCCCAGTCACGCAGGTTCTTCACCTCGCCGTCCACCGCCGACTGCAGGTAGCTGGGGTTGGTGCTCATGACCCGGATCAGGTGCTGCGGGTCGCGCACGTAGTAGATCGAGCAATCGAAGGCCACGCCCAGCCACTTGTGCGCGTTGACCACCAGCGAATCGGCCAGCTCGATACCGTCCCACATCCAGCGGCATTCCGGCAGGATCATCGCAGAGCCGGCCATGGCCGAGTCCACATGCAGCCACAGGCCATGGGCCTGGGCGATCTCGCCGATCGGCCGCAGTGGGTCGAGGGCCGTGGTGGCGGTGGTGCCGGTGGTCGCGACCACCGCGCAAGGCTGGTTGCCAGCGGCCAAATCCTGCTCGATCGCAACCTGGAGGGCCTCCGGGCGCAGAGCGTAGCGTTCGTCGGTCGGGATCAGGCGTATGTTGTCGCGGCCAAAACCGGCCAGCAATGCGGCTTTGTCCACCGAGCTGTGGGCATGGGCGCTGACATAGACGATCAGCGGCTTGGCCTGGGCTTGCAGGCCGCCGCGTACCAGTGCGTAATCGCTGGCGCGTTCCCGTGCGCAGATCAGCGCCACCAGGGTGCTGGTGGATGCGGTGTCCTGGATCACCCCGCTCCATTGGCCAGACAGGCCGAGCAGCTGACGCAGCCAGTCGAGGGTGGTTTCCTCCAGCTCGCTCAGGGCCGGGCTGGACTGCCAGGAAAGGCCCAGCACGCCCAGGCCAGTGCTGAGGAAGTCACCGAGGACCGACGAAAGGGTGCCATTGGAGGGGAAGTAGCCGTAGAAGTCCGGGTGCTGCCAATGGGACAGGCCGGGCATGACCAACTGGTTGACGTCGTCGAGGATCGCTGCGAAAGGTTCGCCTTGCCGGGGGGCCTGAGCGGGCAAGGCGGCCTTGAGATAGCCGGGCTCGACCTGGGCCATGACCGGGCGCTCGCCGACGGATTGGCGGTAGTCGGCGATCAGGTCGATCAGTTGGTGGCCGTACTGGCGGAATTGTTCGGGGGTCACCTGGGGTCTCCTGTGGGTTTTTTCGCTGCCTGTGCTGGCCTCTTCGCGGGCACGCCCGCTCCCACAGGTATTGCATCGTTTGTAGGAGCGGGTTTACCCGCGAAGAGGCCGGTACAGGCAACACAATGCCCCAGTCTAGGCACCTATCCCGAAGTGAATAACCCCACCTCGCGCATACCTGCTATGGCAAACCCGCATGCCCGCCCTGCACACCGAACTGCGACTGGCGCCACAACTCGAACACCCGGTTGCGCAACCAGCGGTGTTCGGCCGAGGCCTGCAGGCGCTGGTGCCACACCACCCAGTAGCGCTGGCTGTGGTCGATGAAACCCAAAGGCCGCCAGGCCAGGTCATGCAGGCGGCACAGCTGCCGGGCGATGTGCTCGGGCACGGTGGCCAGCGCCTGGCTGTTGGCAATCACCTGCACGGTGGCCGAGAAGAACGGCACTTCCAGGCTGACCCGCCGTTGCAGGCCCTGGGCGCGCAAGTGGCGGTCGATGAAGCTGTCCTTGTCGCCTCCGCCGGAAATACGCACATGCTTGTGGCCCAGGTAGTCGGCCTGGCTGAGCGCACCGTGGGCAGCCAGCGGGTGGTCGTTGCGCATCAGGCACACTGCCCGGTCCTCGCCCAACAGCCGACCGTGCAGGTTGGGTGGCGACTCGTCGAACAACGTGGTGGCCAGGTCGATCTCGCCGCTGGCCAGCAAGGCGTACTGGCCGGCCTGCCAGGTGCGGTACTCCAGCGATACACCCGGCGCTTCGCGCTCCAGCGCCGCCACCAGCAGCGGCAGCATATGCTCGGCCACGTAGTCCGAAGCGGCCAAGCAGAAACGCCGCTCGCAGCGCCCCGGGTCGAACACCGCGGGTTGGCGCAGGGCGTGCAGCTCCTCGAGAACCTGGCGCAGGGGTTCGACCAGGGCTTCGGCGTGTTCGCTGAGCACGTAACCGCGGCCCTGGCGTACCAGCAAGGGGTCGTCGAAGGCTTCGCGCAAATGGGCCAGCTGGCGGCTGAGGGCGGACTGGCTGACGCCCAGGCGCTCGGCGGCGTGGCTGAGGTTCTTCAGCTGCAGCAGGTGGTCGAGGGTGCGCAGGTGGGCGAGGCTGAGGGAGGCGAAAGCGGGGTTCATCGGGGTTCGGCTCCAGACCGCTGGCGAGGGCTTTGCCCTCGTTTCGCGACACAAGGCCGCTCCTACATGGGTCATGCGTTCCCCTGTAGGAGCGGCCTTGTGTCGCGATGGGCCGCAAAGCGGCCCCAGAGAAGCAGATCAGTCAGTCAGGCCGACATAAACGTTCTGCACGTCATCGTTCTCGTCGATGGCTTCGAGGAACGCTTCCACCTCGGCCAGCGCTTCGGCACTCAGGGTTGCCGCGCTCACCGGGTTCTTCGGGGTGTAGCCGATCTTCGCCGAGGTCACGGTGAAGCCGTGCTCCGGCAGGGCCTTCTGCACGGCGTCGAGGTCGGTGGTGTCGGTAATGAACAGGGTCGAACCCTCTTCGTCGCCTTCCTCGAAGTCCTGGGCGCCGGCTTCGATGGCCGCCATTTCCGGGTCGGCGTCGCCGTTCGGGGTGGCTTCGATCAGGCCGACATGGTTGAAGTCCCAGGCCACCGAACCGCTGGCACCCAGCTGGCCCTTGCGGAACAGCACGCGGATCTGCGCGACGGTGCGGTTGACGTTGTCAGTCAGGCACTCGACGATCAGCGGCACCTGGTGCGGGGCGAAACCTTCGTAGCTTACCGCCGAGTACTGCACGGCATCGCCGTCCAGGCCCGCGCCCTTGCGGATTGCGCGCTCCAGGGTCTCGCGGGTCATCGAGGCCTTCTTGGCCTGCTCGATGGCCAGGCGCAGGCGTGGGTTCATGTCCGGGTCGGCGCCGGACTTGGCGGCGATCTGGATCTCTTTGGACAGCTTGCCCATGATCTTGCCTTTGGCGTTGGCCGCGGCTTCTTTATGTTTGGCTTTCCACTGTGCGCCCATGTCGACTCTCTTGTTTCAGCGGCCGGTTCAGGAAGCGACCGGCCAAAAGTGGGTGCAGTTTATACGCCCTCTGGCCTGTATTCGACAAGAAATCTCATCAGCCTTTATCGGCTTTGCCCGCCGCCGCCGCGAACCGCGCCAACCGCACATCCAGCCTCCGCGGCCGCTGCCCACGGTCCTCTGCCCGCTCCTTGCGGCGGATGGCATTGCGTACCATCAGCGAGCCCAGGTAGCGAATCGGCTCGGGCGGGAACAGCCCCAGCGGCCCCTTGACCAGCGGCGAACGGGTCCATGGGTTGTCCAGCCCCAGCGCCAGCGACGACAGAATCTGCCCGCCCATGTGGCACGGCCCGACGCCGCTGCCGGAGTAACCAAAGCCGTAGAATACGTTGCCCTGCCCGTTCAGCCGGCCAAAGAACGGCAAACCGGTCACCGAGCGGTCGGACGGCCCGTTCCAGCTGGCCGCCAGCGGCACTTGCGCCAGTGCCGGGAAGAACCCGCCCAGGCTTTCACGCAGCAGCGGCCGGTACGGCGACGGCTGGTCGAACACCGGCAACATGCGCCCGCCATAGGCGAAGGTATTGCCGCCCTTGCCGAGCATCAGCCGACCATCGGAGGTGTTGTGGTAGTAATGCACGAATATCCGCGAATCGAGCACGCTGATGCCACTGTCCAGGCCGATCTGGTGCAGCAGCTCAGGGCAAGGTTCGGTGATCACCATGTCGCTGGAAACAATCGCCACGCTGCGCTCGAACTGCGGGAAAGCTCGCGCCATCCAGGCATTCAGGCCCAATACCACGCGGTCGGCGCGCACCGTGCCATGGGCCGTGCGCACCTGCACCGGGGCGCCGTGTTCCAGGCCGGTCATGGCGGTGCCCTCATGGATGCGCACGCCACGCTGCAAGGCCACCCGGCGCAGGCCGCGCACCAGCTTGCCCGGCTGCACCGTGGCCGCGGCCGGCGAGAACCAGCCTTCCAGGTGCCGCGCCGAACCCGCCAGGCGCTGCAGCTGCTGCAGCGGCAGGCGGCGAAACGAATTGATCCCCTTTTGCTCCAGCGCGGCGATCACCGCGTCGGTGGCGCCGACCTGCGCGGCGTTGGTGGCGGTGTACAGCGTGCCATCCAGGCGGTAGTCGCAGTCGATGCCATTGGCCGCGCAGAACGCGCCGATCTCACCGATGCTGCGCTCCGACTCACGCACCAGGCGCACCGCCTCGGCCACCCCGAACAACCGCTCGAGGGTGAAGTACTTGGCCGACCACGACAACGCACAGCCACCATTGCGGCCACTGGCACCGGCACCGCAGATATCGGCCTCGATCAGCACGATATCCAGGGCCGGCACCGCTTCCTTGAGCATCAGTGCGGTCCACAGCCCGGTATAGCCGCCGCCGACGATGCATACATCGCAACGGGCATCGCCTTGCAGCGGCGGGCACACCGCCTCTTGCGCCGAATCCAGGGCCTGTTGCAGCCAGAAGGGTCTCATTCGCTCGCTTTCCTTTCAGGTACGCAGTGGCTTGATTGCCATGCTGGTATTCGGTGCCACGTCGGTGCTTTGCGCAGCGCTGGCCGGGCGGCTGTTCCAGTGCGGCAGCAGCACCAGCGCCGAGAACAGCGCGCAGCCGGCAAACACGATGAACACCGTGACGCCATCGAAGTACCCCGGCAGCAGCCCGCCCAGCACCGCCCCCACCGAGCCGCAGCCGTTGACGAAACCTGCTGCGGTGGCACCGGCCTTGGCGGTGCCGAAGTCGATGGCCGCAGCACCGCTGATCATCGAATCCGGCCCGTACAGGGTCAGGCCCATGACGAACAGCAGGGCCACCACCAGGATCACGCTGCCGGTGTGCATGGCCGCCATGAATGCCGCCAGCGCCACGGTCAGCAGCACCAGGCTGATGACACAGGCCGGCATACGCCGGGCGCCGAACAGCTTGTCGGAGGCCAGGCCGATGATGATCGGGCCGAGCAGCCCGGCAAGTTCGAAGGCTGTCGGGATGATCGCTGCCCCCACCTTGCCCACCGAGGGCATCTGCTCGAAGACGATCACCGGCCCCCACAGCAGGATGGCGTAGCGCGCCGGTTTCAACAGGAAGTACGCCAGCCCCAGGGTCAGCACCGTGCGGTTGCGCATAATCTCCTTCAGGGGCGCCCACACGCTGCACAGGTTGCCGGCCGGGGCCATGCTCTGTGGCTCGGGCTCCACCGCCGGCAGGCCGACGTCTTCAGGCTTGTTGCGCTGCAGGAAGAAGAACAGCACGGCCACCAGTGCCACCACCGCGGCACTGGAGAAGAACGCCGCGTGCCAGGTACCGACCAGGGTATAGGCCCACCAGCCGGCGAACGGCGAGGCCACCAGGCCGCCGAAGGCATAGCAGGAACTCCACAGGCCCAGCACCCGCCCACGCTGCGACGCCGGGAAGAAGCTGCCGATGTTCTTGCACAACCCGGCCCAGCCGGTGGATTGCGCCAGGCCCTGCACCAGCATGCAGGTGGCGAAGATCGGGAATGTGGCGTAACTGCCCATCACCACCGCCGCAACAGCAGAAATCAGCAGGCCGCCGAGCACCACCACGCGTGGGCCAAAGCGGTCGGCAAGCATGCCCCAGGTGAACTGGCCCACGGCGTAGGCGGCCAGGTAGATGGCGTCGAGGTTGGCCATGGCGGCCTTGTCGAGCATGAAGTCGGGGTCTTCACCGATGCCCAGCTTGGCCACCGAGAAGGCCTTGCGGGTGAAGTAGAAGGCGGCGTAGGCCAGCCAGGTAATGGCGAAAATCTGGATACGCCAGCGTTTGAACGCGGCTAGGGATTGGTTCATGTAAGTCTGACCTCTTGCTTGAGTGTGCCGGCAGAATGTGAAGAAACGCCTGTCTTGTTCTTGTGTTACGCACAGCGATGACGAGGCTGTCATCGGGTCAGATGGCGCCGTTTGGGTGCCATGGCCCTGGTCGGCACTTGTGGTGCCAGCGTCGGGCTGACATGCATGGAAACAGTTGCGCTAAGATAAATAAAATCGATTTATCGTATTTCACACATAAGCCCAGCTTGTTACTGAGGTCGTCATGTCGGTTTCCCACGCACAACTCAAGGCCTTCCACGCCGTGGCGGTTCACGGCAGCTTTACCCGCGCCGCCGAAAAGCTGTTTCTTACCCAGCCCGCGGTGTCGGACCAGGTGCGCAAACTGGAGGAGCGCTTCGGCGTCTTGCTGTTCCACCGCAACAAGCGTTCGGTGCAGCTCACCGACCTCGGCGAACGCCTGCTGGGCATCAGCCAGCGCCTTTTCGCCTGCGAGGCCGAGGCCCATGAACTGCTGCAGGATTCGCGTGCGCTGCACACCGGCAGCCTGGTGCTGGCGGTGGACGCGCCGGTGCACGTGCTGCCGCAGATCGCCCGCTTCTGCCAGCGCTACCCGGGCATCCAGGTCAAGATCGAGACCGGCAACACCGACGAGTCGCTGGCCCGGCTGTTCAGCTACCAGGCCGACCTGGCCCTGCTGGGGCGGGACGTCGACGATGAGCGGCTGCACTGCCTGCCGCTGCGCCGCGACCCGATGGTGGCGTTTGTCTCGCACCAGCACCCCTGGGCCAGCCGCGGCGCGATCAGCCTGGCGGATCTGGACGATACGCCGCTGGTGCTGCGCGAGCCCGGGTCGGTGACGCGGCAGACGCTGGAAGAAGAAATGCAACGGGCCGGGCTGCGGATTCGCCCGGCGATCCAGGTGGAAGGCCGGGAAGCGGCGCGGGAGGCGGTGGTGGTGGGGATTGGTGTGGGGGTGGTGTCGGCGGCTGAGTTTGGTGCGGATGCGCGGGTGTGCGCGTTGCCGATCGTCGATTGCCAGCGGCACCTGACCGAGACACTGGTGTGCCTGAGCGAGCAGCGCACGCGGCGGGTGGTGGCGACCTTCCTGCAGATGGTGGAGGAAGGGTTGTAAGCCTGTGCCGGCCTCTTCGCGGGCTCGCCCGCTCCCACAGGCACTGCACAGAATTCAAAACCTGTGGTGATCCTGTGGGAGCGGGCAAGCCCGCGAAAAGGCCAGCACAGGCAACCCAACTATGCTGGGATAACCTCAACCCTCGGCACACGACCCATGCTCTACCGCCTTGCCGCCGACACCCTGGTCCTGCTGCACCTGCTCTTCATCCTGCTGGTGCTGTTCGGCGGCCTGCTGGTACTGCGCTGGCGCCCTGCCCTGCTGCTGCACCTGCCAGCGATGGCCTGGGGCCTGGCGGTGGAATGCCTGCACCTGGGCTGCCCGCTGACCACCTGGGAAAACCGCATGCGCAGCGCGGCTGGTGACGCGGGCTATCAGGGCGGCTTCGTCGAGCACTACATCTGGCCGTTGATCTACCCCGCCGGGCTGACACCGCACATCCAGCTGCTGCTGGGCACGTTCGTGCTGCTGCTCAATCTCGGCATCTACAGCTACGTGGCCTGGCGCTGGCGCCGCCCTAGCGGGTAGCGATCACGAACAGCCGCGGGAACGGCAACAGCACCTTGCCATCGGTGGCCGGCGGGTAGTCGCGCTGCATCGCTTGCAGGTACATCTGCAGGAAATCCGCCTGCTCCTGCTCCTCCAACCGCCCCAGGTACGGTCGCAAGGCCGATCCCTTGAACCATTCCACCACGGCTTCGGCACCGCCGGCCAAAGGGTGATGATAGGTGGTACGCCACACATCCACCCGCGCACACAACGGGCTGAGCAGATCGTAATAGAACGCCGCGTTGTGCCGAGGCGGTAGTTGGAAATCGGCGAACTTCGCCGCCCAAGGGCCCTGGCTGGCGATTTCGCGCAGTTGCCGGTGGGCCGGCTCATCGAGGTTGTCCGGGGTCTGCACGGCCAGGCTGGCACCTTCGCTCAGCTGGCGCACCAGGTGCGGGTACAGCGAGGCGTGGTCGGGTACCCATTGCAGCGAGGCATTGGCCAGGATCAGGTCCTGCGGCTCGGGGGCGGTCCAGCCGGCAATGTCAGCGATGACCGTGCGCACGCGGGGGATGCACAGCCGTTTGCGCTCGCGGGCCTTGTCGATCATGTCCGGGTCGCTGTCCAGGGCCGTCACCTGGGCATCCGGGTAACGTTGCAGCAGCACCTCGGTGGAATTGCCAGGGCCACAGCCCAGGTCGGTGGCGTGGCGTACCGGGCGTGGTGGCACAGCGGCGAGCAGGTCGCGCACGGCGCGGGTACGCTCGTCTTCGAATTGCGAATACTGGGTGGCGGACCAGGCCATGTGAAGCTCCTTTGGGCGGGCAATGTGTTCAGCATATGCCATGTAACAGGCGGCCATATGCCCCTGGCCCAATAACGCAAAACGGCCGGGTCCCCCAGGGAGCCGGCCGTTTCGAGAAGCGAGTGACGCTTAGTGCTGCTTGCCAGTACGGATCTGGTGCACTACACCCATCGCCACCACGATTGCCGCGGCGATACCGGTGGAAATCACCAGGATCTGGTAGTCAGGCATGAAGGCCATGGTCACCAGAGCAGCCACGATGAACGCGATCACCAGGTAGGTCAGCCATGGGAACAGCCACATCTTCAGGCGTACTTCCTTGCCTTCGGCAACCAGCTTGCGGCGCATGCGCAGCTGCGAGAAAGCAATCACCAGGTACACCAGCAGGGCGATCATGCCGGTGGTGTTCATCAGGGTTTCCAGCACGTCTTTCGGGCGCAGGGTCTCGCTGAAGTTGATCAGCGCACACACCACGGCCACGGCGCACGAACCCATGATCGCGTACACCGGTACACCGGTGCCGGCGCGGGTGATCTTGAAGAACGACGGCGCGTCGCCACGCTGGGCCAGGGAGAACAGCATGCGCGAAGCAGTGTAGTGGCCCGAGATCAGGCAACTGCTCACCGAGGTCAGCACCACGAAGTTCATCAGCAGCTCGGCATATGGCACGCCCAACAGCTCCAGGGTGCGGCGGTAGGCGCCATAGCCGGAAACGCCCAGGTGCGGATCGTTCCACGGTACCAGGCAGACGATCAGGAAGATCGAACCCACGTAGAACAGGCACACACGCCAGACCACCGAGTTGGTCGCCTTGACGATCTGCGCAGCCGGGTCCTTGGCTTCGGAAGCGGCGATGGTTACGATTTCCGCACCGAGGAAGGCGAACATCACCCCGAGCAAGGCACCGATCACTGTAGTGATGCCATTGGGCATGAACCCTTCGGCGGTGAGGTGGCTGATGCCACGCACTTCACCGAACTGCCAGATGTTCAGCACGGCAGCGGTGCACACGATCAGGAAGCAGACAATCGCGATCACCTTGATCAAGGCGAACCAGAACTCGAACTCACCGTAGTGCTTGACGTTGAAGAAGTTGACGGTGATCAGCAACAGGGTCGTGGCCAGCACGAACACGTTGACGCTGACGTCGGGGAAGAAACCATGCAGGATCTTGCCCGCCACATAAGCTTCCCAGGCCATGAGGATGACCCAGTACCACCAGTACAGCCAGCCGATGGTGAAACCGGCCCAACGGCCGATGGCGCGATCGGCGTAGGTGGAGAACGAACCGGTGTCTGGCGAGGAAGTCGCCATTTCACCCAGCATGCGCATGATCAGTACCACCAGGATGCCGCCTGCCAGGTAGGCCAGCACAGCAGCTGGGCCGGCGCTGTGAATCACGCTGCCGGAACCGACGAACAAGGCGCCGCCGATAACCCCGGCGATCGACATCATCGTCAGGTGGCGCGACTTGAGCGAGGCACTGAGCTTGCTCTCATGCCCGCTTTTCGCGGTGGTGGTTGTGGATGTTGCGTCCATCAGTTGTGTACCCCGTGCTTCTTTTTATCCAAGGAAAACTGTGAAACCCCGATGGCTGGCGGTTTCACGTACATCAGTGCTAATGCGCGCAGGATGGTGTGAGCGAACACACGCAGGCCTTCCATGGCGGCCTGCTGACGCGCCCCAGGGCAGGCGCCTGGAGCGAACTGAACATGCTTTAGGTGGCGATATCTGACACCTAATGTAAAAATGTCCGACGCAGAGAGCCATGCACAGTGGCATGAAACTCGCACTGCACTGTACAGGTCGCCCTTGCAATACACCTTGCAAACGCCGGGCGATACGCAACCTGAAGGCCCAAATGTTCGAATTACATCCAGACTCCTCGACCCCGCTGGTGAACCAGATCATCGACGGGCTGCGCGAGCTGATCGACAACCAGACCCTCAAGCCAGGCGCCAAGGTCCCCTCGATCCGCGCCTTTGCCGCGAGCTATTCGGTGAGTACCTTCACCGTGGTCGAGGCCTACGACCGTCTGGTCGCCCAAGGCCTGCTGGTGAGCCGGGGCAATGCGGGGTTCTTCGTCAACCGCGCGGCGGGCGAATTGCTCGACCCGCACAACGCCGAGGCCGACACCAGTCGACCAACGTTCAACTCCGAGTGGTACCTGCAGCAGATCTTCGAAATCCGCCAATTGCCGTTCAAGCCCGGGTGCGGCTGGCTGCCCAACGACTGGATGTATGAAGACGGCCTGCGCCGCGGCCTGCGCCAGGTGGCCGGCAGCCCGCTGGAGCTGTCGGGCTACGGCGACCCCATGGGCCTGATGGAGCTGCGTGCACTGACCGCACAGAACCTGCAGCAGGAACTGTCGATCGTTGCCAACCCGGCGCAGCTGATGCTTACCCATGGCGCCAGCCAGGCCCTGGACCTGGCCGCGCGCACCCTGGTGCGCCCGGGCGACGTTGTGCTGGTGGACGACCCCGGCTACCCCAACCTGATGAGCATCCTGCGCACCCAGGGCGCGACCCTGGTCGGCGTGCCGCGCACACCGGCCGGCTACGACCTGAACCAGCTGGAACAGTTGCTCACCCATCACCGCCCCACTGCATTCTTCACCCAGCCGCACCTGCACAGCCCGACCTGCTCGCGCACGCCGCTGCCGCAGCTGCACCGCCTGCTGCAACTGGCCAGCCAGCACGGCTTCCGCCTGGTGGAGAACAACCTGTACGCCGACATGGTCGCCGAGCCGCAGCCGTGCCTGGCCAGCCTCGACCACCTGCAGCAGGTGGTGTACGTGGGCAGCTACTCCAAGAGCATTTCGCCCAATGTGCGGGTCGGCTACATGCTGGCCAACCCCGAGCTGATGCAGAAGCTGCTGCACCTGAAGATGCGCTCTGGCCTGACCACTTCGCAGGTGATGGAGCGCGTGGTGTATGCCGCGATCATCGACGGGCGTTGGCGCAAGCACCTCAAGCGCCTGCGCCAGCGTTTGGCCGAGGCGCACCAGGAAGTTGGCCGGCATCTGCATCGGTTGGGCTTCGAGCTGTTCATCGAGTCGGATGAAGGGATGTATATCTGGACCCGCCACCCGGCGATTCCAGACAGTGCGGCGTTGCTGGATGATGCGCTGGAGAAAGGCATCATGCTCGGGCCTGGGCAGTTGTTCATGGTCGATGCCAAAGCGACCGGGTGGATGCGGTTCAACGTGGCGTTCAGTACCGAGCCGGCGATGTGGGAGTTGCTGGAGAAGGTGTTGGTGAAGCATGTGCGGCGGGGTGGGGTGTAACGGATTGCGGGGTGTTCGCCACAACACCTTCAGTGCCTATGAGATTGAGCGCCGCGCGCGCGGCGCTTTGCAGCACAAGGCTGCTCCTACATCTGTTCGGGCCAATCTCGCGAATGGGCTGCAAAGCAGCCCAGCGATATGCACAACCAGCTGTCAGGCTCGAAGCCTACCAAGCCTTTACTCCAACTCTACTGCAACAGGAATTTTCGACAGTGCTGCCTTGAACTCATCGAACGAAATATAGCCATCACGGTTGGTATCATTAAAAGCCAAGCATTTTTTCTGTAAGTACGTGAACTTCTGGGCAACCTGCTTGAGCTTTTCCTCCAGCAGCCTGTGCTGCTCATCGAGGTAAGCGCGTTCAAAATGCAGGCGATCAAGCTGCCCTTTGAAATATTCCAACACCTCATCGTTGGAAACTTTGCCATCCCGATCTGAGTCCACCTCCGCATAATCCAGCAGGATCGGCAGGTCGAGCAAATTGGTGTTGGCGACTTTTACACTTCCCATGATCAATCTCCGAAAGAACAGTGAATTCCCTGTACTGCGGCGACAGACTCACACGCTCTCCGAAGCCGGACAACTGACAAAAATATCAGTTGCCCCGTGTCTTTATTCTGGACTAATGGCATTGCCCTCGGCTGCCCCGACCCGCTAACCGGTAAACAACCACTCGAAGGCGATGGCGTACCCGTGGGAGCGGGTTCACCCGCGAAGAGGCCGGCAGCCATTCCTCAGCTGCCGGCCCCTGGCACTTATCGCCAGTCCGCCTTGTCGGCAAAAAACGCCTGCGCGTTCGCCTCCAGGCTCTCCAGGTGATACCCCCCTTCCTGCACGATCAGGCACGGCAAGCGCATCGCCCGAATCCGCTCGCCCAATACCGCAAACCCTTCAGTCGTCACCGCCACCTTGCTCTGCGGGTCGAGTTCGTAGATATCGAACCCCAGCGACAACACCAGCACCTCGGCGCCAAAGTCCTTCACCGCCGCCAGCGCGATCTCCAGCTGGCCCATGAAGTCCGCTTCGCTAGCCCCATGCGCCATCGGCAAGTTGAGGTTGTACCCCTCCCCCGCACCGCTGCCACGCTCGTCCGCGAACCCGGCCACACCCGGGTAAAAGTTGGTGGGGTCGCCATGCACCGACACATACAGCACATCCCGGCGGTCGTAGAAGATTTCCTGAATCCCCTGCCCGTGGTGCATGTCGGTATCGAGGATGGCCACGCGGCTGTAGCGGCTGCGCAAGGCCTGGGCAGCGACAGCGGCGTTGTTGATGTAGCAGAAACCACCGGCCGCATCGAAGCGCGCATGGTGGCCTGGCGGCCGGCACAGGGCATAGGCCGCCGGCTCGCCGTCGAGAATGGCCTTGGCACCGGCCACTGCGCTTTGCGCAGACCAATAGGCCGAGCGCCAGGTGTGTTCGCCTACAGGGCAACTGCCGTCAGCCAGGTAGCGCCCGGCCTGGGCGAGGATGCCGCGCAAGGCGTTGGGTTCACGCACGAAGATGTTGGACATGACCTCGTCGCCCCAGTCCTCGGGCACTTCCTTCCAGCGCGCATGGGCCTCTTCGAGGAAGGCCAGGTAGGCCTCGCCATGCACTGCCTTGAGCGGTTCGAGGCCGGCGTCCTCAGGCTGACGGATGTCGAAGCCCAGATCCTTGGCCGCCTGCAGCAGGCGCTGGGCGCGTTCGGGGACTTCCTGCGGGGTGCGCATGGCGCCGCGCGAGTAGTAGCTGCGTGGGTGGTGCAGCAGTTGTTCGGGGTGGAAGTAACAACGCATCAGGCATCTCCCTGTTCGATACGGCCCGCGCGGGCCAGCACGGCATTGAGCAGTACATCGGCACCCTGGCGGGCGTCGTCGGGCAATACGTCTTCGGCTTCGTTGTGGCTCAAGCCGCCGACACAGGGGATGAACACCATGGCGGTCGGGCAGTAGCGGGCCAGCAGGATGGCGTCGTGGCCGGCACCGCTGACGATCGACTGCTGGGCATAGCCCAGGCCATCCACCGCCTGCTGCACGGCGGCTACGCAATCGGCATCGAATGGCGTGGCCGGGCTTGTCCAGTGGCGCTCGATACGCACCTGCAACCCGCGCTGATTGGCGATGGCTTGCAGCTTCAACGTCAGGTCGCGTTCCATCGCCTCGATGGCTTCATCCCGGTGATGACGCAGGTCGACGGTGAACTGCACCAGCCCCGGAATGGTGTTGCGCGAGGACTTGGCAATGGACAGTTCACCCACCGTGGTCAGGCCTTCAGGGACAAAATCGGCAGCCAGTTGCTCGACCGCCTGGATCATCCGTGCGGTGCCGAACAGGGCATCCTTGCGCAGCGGCATCGGCGTGGTGCCGGCGTGTGCGGCAATGCCTTCGACCGTGACGTCGAGCCATCGGATGGCCTGCCCGCCGCTGACCACGCCAATGGCCTTGGCGTTGTCTTCAAGGATCGGACCTTGCTCGATATGTGCCTCGAAATAGGCATCGACCTGGCCGCCCAGCGGGCGCTGGCCGACGTAACCGGTGCGCTGCAGTTCGTCGGCGACGCTGATGCCATCGGCGTCGCGAATGGCCAGCGCTTCGTCCAGTGCCAGGGTACCGGTGAACACCGCCGAGCCGAACATGGCCGGGGTGAAGCGGGCGCCCTCCTCGTTGGTCCATACGGCGATTTCCAGCGGTTTGCGCGTCTTGATGTTCAGCTCATTGAGCCGGCGCACCACTTCAAGGCCCGCCAGCACACCGTAGACACCATCGAAACGGCCGCCCTCAGGTTGGGTGTCGAGGTGGCTGCCCATCATCACCGGCGCTGCATCGGGGTCGCTGCCAGCGCGGCGGGCGAACAGGTTGCCGATGGCATCCACAGTCAGCGTCAGGCCGGCTTCGCGGCACCAGTGGCTGAACAGTTCACGGCCAGCCTTGTCCTCGTCGCTCAGGGCCAGGCGGCAGCTGCCGCCACGGGCGGTAGCGCCGATTTCGGCCATGGCCATCAGGCTCGCCCACAGGCGTTCGCCATTGCTTTTCAACATGTGCGGGTACTCCAGAAAAAAGCGGTTCGATCAGGCCAGTTCCAGGCGCTGGCTGCGGGCGTACTGGCGCGCCAGGGCGAGCACGCAGACCAGCGAAATGGTTGCGATCAAGGTGTAGAACACCGCCATCGGCCACCATTGGCCGGTGAAGGTGTGGGCCAGCCACGTACCGATCAGCGGGGTCAGGCCGCCCGCGATGGCGCCGCAGATCTGGTAGGCCAGGGATATGGCGGTGTAGCGCACGCGGGTGTCGAACATGCCGCTGACATAGCCGGCGATCACCGCGTAGAACGACGCCATGCATGCGGCGGCCAGGGCGATGCCGAGTACGATCAACGGGCCCTGGCCCGAGCTGACCAGCACGAACATCGGGTAAGGCGAGGCCATCGCCAGCAACGCGACCAGGGCCAGGAAGCGGGTGGCGCCGATTTTTTCCGATAGCCAGGCGGCCAACGGCTGCACGCAGAACTGGATGATCGCCACGAAGAACAGGCACTCCAGGATCAAGGAGCGCTCCAGGTGCAATTGCGTGGTGGTGTAGCTGATCATGAAGGTGTTGGTGAAGTAGACCCCGGCAATACCCAGGGTATTGGCACCGATGCACAGCAACAGCGGGCGCCAGGCCGTGCGCAACACTTCGAATACCGGGGCCTGCTCCTTGCGCCGGGCCTTTTCCGCCTGCTCGCGGCTGGCGATGAACTCGGGTGACTCATTCACCCCCAGGCGAATCGCCAGGCCCACCAGCAGCAACAGCGCGCTGGCCAGGAACGGCACGCGCCAGCCCCAGTTCATCAGGTCTTCTTCCGGCAGGCGGGTGACCGCGCCGAAGGCCAGCAGCGACAGGATCAGGCCCGCCGGGCTGCCCAGCTGGGCGAACGAAGCGAAGAAGTTGCGCCGGCCCTTGGGTGCATGCTCACCGGCCATCAGCACCGCCCCGCCCCACTCACCGCCCACGGCAATACCCTGGACGATGCGCAGCAGGATCAGCAGTACCGGCGCGGTGGCGCCGATTTGTGCGTAGGTCGGCAGCAGGCCGATGCCCACGGTGACGATGCCCATCATCAGCAAGGTGATGACCAGCGACTTCTTGCGGCCGATACGGTCGCCCACGTGGCCGAAAACGATGCCCCCCAGCGGCCGGGCGAAGAAGCCGACGGCGAAGGTACCGAACGCGGCCATGGTGCTGAACAGGCTGTTGTCGGAGGGGAAGAACAGCGCGCCGAACACCAGGGCGGCGGCGGTGGCGTAGATGTAGAAGTCGTACCACTCGATCATGGTACCGATGAACGCGGCGGCGGCGGCACGGCGTGGCTGGGGGGAAGCGGTGGGCTTCATGGGGGCTCCTTTGCTTGTTGTTCTGGCAGGAGTTGTCAGGGGCATGGGGGCGCTCTTGTGGCGCTTGGCCTGTTGGTCTGGTGTCAGCTTCTTCGCGGGTAAACCCGCTCCCACAGGGCTTGCACAAGGTCTGCAAGCGCTGCAGTACCTGTGGGAGCGGGTTTACCCGCGAAGAAGCCAACACCGATTCGGCAGGCCTCGATATCTGCGATTTATCGGCCCGGGGCTATGATTAGTCAATTTTCTATTTATTATTCGAAATATTAGCCTTGCTTATTATCGAGCCCTGCCATGCCCGACCGTCTGCTCAACGACCGCCTCGACTGGAACCTGCTGCGCACCTTCCGGGTCATCGGCCAGGAGCTGTCCATCAGCCGTGCTGCCGCCCGCCTGCACCTCACCCAGCCGGCAGTGAGCCAGGCGCTCAAGCGCCTTGAAGAACAGCTTGGCCGCCAACTGATCGCCCGCCGCGGGCCGCGCTTCGTGCTGACGGAAATGGGCGAGCAGCTGTTCCAGCTGGCTGGCGAGGTCTATGGGCAGATGTCGCAGATCGGCGGCTTGCTGGAGCAACCGGCGGACGAACTGGTGGGCAAGGTACGCCTGCTGATGATCAGCCGTATCGTCAACGAACACTTCGACGACTTCCTCGCCGACTTCCACCGCCAGCACCCGCGGGTGGAGCTGGAGATCGACGTGATGCGCAGCTCCGACATCGTTGCCGCCCTGCAGGAGAAAACCGCCACGGCGGGCCTCAGCCTTAACCGGCGTGCGCAGCCACGGCTGGAGCAACGGTTGTTCCTGCGCCAGCGCTATGCGTTCTTCTGTGGCAAGCACCATGCCCTGTTCGGCCAGGACGAAGGCGACCTGCAGCGGGAGAATTTCGTCAGTTTCACCAGTGACCAGATTGGCGGAATGCTGTCGCCACTGACCATTTTCCGCGACCAGCAGGGGTTTGCCGGGCGGATCGTGGCCTCGTCACCAAGCCTTGAGGAGGTACGCCGGCTGGTGATTGCCGGGTTTGGCATAGGTTGCCTGCCCGAGCATGTGGTAGCGCCGGATGTAGACGCCGGGTTGCTGTGGAAGCTGCCGCCGCAGGAAGGGATTGCCGATGTGGATATCCACCTGTTGTGGAACAGGGAGCAGCGCTTCAGCCGTGCGGAAGAGGTGTTTATCGAGGCGTTGCAGCACAGCCTTGACTGAACGCTGAGCTGGGGTCGACGAGCACTGGACACGATAGTGGCCAATTAGTAGCATCCAGCCCAACTGAACATTACGGACAATCTCAGTCATGGATCGAGCTACCGGGGTCATTCGACGCCCTATTCATCACCCCATCCGCCCCTTGATCACTTGGGAAGAAGCATGGAAGGGTCCCGACGAGGGCTTGATCCGCTGCTGGGAGATTGGCCGTGAGCGGGCTCTGGCCCAGCCAGAACTTGCCCGGCACTGCGCCGATGGCGCGCTCCCGGTGCTAGGTTGGAAAGGTGGCCATGATCGCGCATTGAAGAAACCGATGAAGTACGGTTCGTTCAAGTACCTGGCGCAATGGCAGGGCCTTCGCGGCGAGGATCTGTTCATCGATACGCGAACAGAGCTCACCCTGACCTGTAATCACACCGGCATGCTGACAACGTTCACACCGGACCAGGAAAAATACGCCAACGCTGTGATGCTGATGGAATAGCAACGAGGAACAGAGGGATGGCTACACCGTGATGATGTTTACCGCTTCTGAGCGGATCGATACACCTCGCTACGCTCGCGTTTGCCAACCGATACCACCACTACAACGATCCGCTCGTCCTCGACTCGATAGACGAGGCGATATCCAGAGGCCTTGAGCTTGATTTTGTAGTGGTTCGGCAGGTCACGCAGCGCGTCGGCCTGTACCTTGGGTGACTGCAGGCGCTCGGCGAGTTTTTTCTTGATCTGTTCGCGCACGGTGTGGCCTAGCTTGCCCCACTCTTTCAGTGCCGAAGGCAGGAATTCGAGTTTATAGGTCATCCAGGGATACCGGTACGCCTTTTTCACCCAACCTCGACTTGGCCAGTTCGCCCAATTCGAGATCTTCCAAGCGTTCCATCATGGCCTCGTACAGTTCGGCCGGCACCATGTAACCCATCACGCGGTTGTGATTGAGCACGGCGACGGGCATACCCGCAGCGCCGGTCATCACCGCGGATGGGTTCTTTTTCAGTTCCGACACGCTTACGGCCACGTCAGCGAATATGTTTTGCATGTTTTCACCCTCAAAAGAGAGCCATATTTTGGTCCATATATAGGACACAAACAAGTCGTCACTGCTCAAGCACAGAGGTGAGACACGACAGGCGAAATGCCGTCTTTTTGGGAGATCGCCCAGCCCTCTGAATCCAACGCGGTGCATGGCACCGGCTGCGCCGGTGTTCGCGGCTAAAGCCGCTCCCACAGGGTCCCTGCTAACTCAATGAGTCATTTGCAGTTCCATGAGGAGCGGTCGGGGTCAGGCTGTTGCCATGACCGGGTAGTCGGTCAGGCCATGGGCATCACCACCGAACAGCGTGGCCCGTTCGTGCTCGGCCAGGGGCGCATTCAGCTTCAGCCGCGCCGGCAGGTCCGGGTTGGCCACGAATGGCCGGCCGAAGCCGACCAGGTCAGCCCAGCCCTCCTCCAGCGCGCGCCGTGCGCGTTCGCCGGTGTATTTGCCGGCATACACCATCACCCCGGGGAACACCGCCCGCAGCTGTTGCTTGAAGTCCACCGGCATGTCCGGCGCGTCATCCCAGTCGGCTTCGGCAATGTGCAGGTAGCCGATGCCGATTACACCCAGGCACTTGGCCGCTGCGGTATAGGTGGTGACCGGGTCGGCGTCGACACAGCCATTGAGCGTGGTCAGCGGCGCCAGGCGTACGCCTACACGCTGGGCGTCGCCGGTACCTTCGACCAGCGCACGGGTGACCAGGTCGAGGAAACGCAGGCGGTTTTCCAGCGAACCGCCGAAGCGGTCGGTGCGGTCGTTGGCGCCGGAATCGAGGAACTGGTTGACCAGGTAACCGTTGGCCGCGTGCAACTCGACACCATCAAAACCGGCGGCCATGGCGTTGCGCGCAGCCTGGCGGTATTGCTCGATGATCTCGGCAATTTCCGCTTCGCTCAACGCGCGTGGTTTGGAGGCCTGGACAAAGCCTGGGGTGCCGTCGGCATTGTCGATAAACACGTTCACGCCTTCGGCCTGCATCGCCGAGGACGACACCGGTGCCTGGCCGCCGAGCAGGCTGCTGTGGCTGAGGCGGCCGACGTGCCAGAGCTGGGCGAAGATGCGCCCGCCCGCGGCATGCACAGCCTCGGTGACCAGGCGCCAGCCGTCGATCTGCGCCTGGGTGTGGATACCCGGGGTGCGGGCGTAACCCTTGCCCAGTGGCGAGATCCAGGTGCCTTCACTGACGATCAGCCCGGCACTGGCGCGTTGTGCGTAGTACTCGGCCATCAGCGCGGTCGGTACATCGCCAGGCTGGGCAGCGCGGGAGCGGGTCATCGGTGGCATCAGCACGCGGTTGGGCAGGTTGAGGGCGCCGAATTGCAGGGGTTGGAACAGTGGATCTTGAGCCATTGCGAGCATCTCCGTAAGGCGAATCAGGGGTCAGGCGCGGCTGACGACAGGTTGTGACTGGGCAGGTACGCGGCGGTCGAGGCGGCCGCTGTACAGGGTCAGGGCCAGGGCACCGAGGGTGACCAGCGCGGCAATCCATGGGGTGTGCCCGAGGCCGAGTTGTTGCACCACCTGGGCACCGCCCAAGGAGCCACCGGCCACACCCAGGTTGAAGGCGGCGATGTTGAAACCGGCCGCCACGTCGACTGCGTCGGGGGCGACCTTTTCCGCCTGCTGCACCACGTACACCTGCAGGCCCGGCACATTGCCGAAGGCCACCGCGCCCCAGGCCAGTACGGTGATTACCACCAGCACCGGATGCGGCGCGGTGAAGGTCAGCGCCAGCAGCACCACGGCCAGCAGCAGGAAGATGATCGACAGCGCCTTGACCGGGCCTTTGCGGTCGGCCAGGCGGCCGCCCCAGATGTTGCCCAGGGCAACCGAAACGCCGTAGGCGAGCAGCACCAGGGCGACGCTGTTGGCGCCGAAGCCGGCGATGTCCTGCAGGATCGGGGCAAGGAAGGTAAAGGCGATCAGCGAGCCGCCGTAACCCACGGCAGTCATGGCATACACCAGCAGCAGGCGCGGTTGCAGCATCACCCGCAGTTGGCGCAGCAGCGGTGCCGGCTGGCTGTGCTGGATGCGCTTGGGCACGAACAGCAGTGCGCCGAGCAGCGCTACCAGGCCGAAGGCAGCCACCACCAGGAAGGTCACGCGCCAGCCGAAGTGCTGGCCGATGAAGGTACCCAGCGGGATACCGGTGACGAAGGCCACGGTCATGCCACTGAACATGGTGGCGATGGCGCTGGCGGCTTTTTCTTTCGGCACCAGGCTGGTGGCGATGATCGAGCCCACCGAGAAGAACACCCCGTGGGCCAGGCCGGTGAGGATGCGCGCCATGATCAGCGATTCGTAGCTGGGCGCCTGCCAGGCCACCAGGTTACCGGCTGTGAACAGCGCCATCAGGCCGACCAGCAGCAGCTTGCGCGGGACGCGGCCGGTCATGGCGGTGAGCAGGGGCGCGCCGATGGCGACGCTGAGGGCGTAAAGGCTTACCAGCAGGCCGGCCGAAGGCAGTGTCACTGCCAGGTCATTGGCGATGGTCGGGATGAGGCCGACGATCACGAACTCCGTGGTGCCGATGGCGAAAGCCGCCAGGGTCAGGGCTAACAAGGCGAGAGGCATTTGAGAATCACCTGTGGAAGGTTGGGATGGGTGGATTCTCGGGGGGACGTGGGGATGGGAAAAAGATGGGCGCGGGACAATGAGTTTTGATCTGGAAGCAAAGGTTGCGATGGGGCTGTTGCGAAAGGGTCAATCTTTTGTGTTGCCTGACAGACGCATTCGCGGGCACGCCCGCTCCCACCGGAATTGCACAGGCTCCGGGCTGGTGCTGTACCTGTAGGAGCTGGCTTGCCTGCGATGGGCCGCCCAGCGGCCCCGCTTTTTTGTCCTCCAGTCAAAACACCTTGCCCTCACCGCACCTTTTTCCCACGCCCGATCCCCGCTAGCCTGCCGCCCACACCCGTCTCGAAAGGACCCGCACCATGCCAACCGATCATCAAGCCTGGGCCTGGACCCCGAACGCCGGCCTCGACGGCCTGCAACTGCTGCGTAAACCCCTGCCACAACCCGGCCCCGGTGAGGTGCTGGTGGCCAACCGCGCCATTGCCCTCAACCCGGTGGACTGGAAAATCTGCGAGTGGGGCCACCCGGCCTGGCAGCAGGGCACGGTCCCGGGCGTGGATGGCGCCGGTGTGGTAGTCGCCGTTGGCGCAGGCGTCGACATGCCGTTGGGCAGCCGCGTCGCCTACCACCAATCGCTGGCGCGTGACGGCAGTTTTGCCGAGCACTGCCTGCTCGATGCAAGCCTGGTCATGCATATCCCCAGCGCGCTCAGCGACACCGCCGCGGCCGCCGTGCCCTGCCCCGCCCTGACCGCCTGGCAGGCCCTGGCCAAGGTACCCGAAGGTGCCAGCTGCGACGTGCTGGTGATCGGCGCCGGTGGCGCGGTGGGCTTCTACCTCGCGCAGCTGGCCGCGCAGCGTGGCCTGCGCGTATGGGCCAGTGCCGGCCAACACCACCACGCCTCGCTCAAGGCCCTCGGTGTGAGCGGGGTGTTCGACTACCACGACGCCGACTGGCAGAACCAACTGCAGGCCGCCCTGGGCGAGCGCCCGCTGCATGCCCTGTTCGACACCGTCAGCGGCGCCCATGCCGGCAGCCTGGCCCACCTGCTCGGCTACAACGGCCACCTCGTTTGCATCCAGGACCGCCAGGAAACCGCACCAACGCCCGCTTTCAGCACGGCGATCTCGCTGCATGAAGTGGCGCTCAACAGCATTCATGCCTACGGCCAATTGGCAGACCGCCAAGCCCTGCGCGTGGCCGGTGAAAAATTGCTGCAGGCCATTGCCGATGGTCGCCTGATCGCTCCACAGCGCCGCGAGTTCACCTTCTCTGCTTTGCCACAGGCTCTGCGGCAGCTGAAAGAGGGCCAAGGCACAGGCAAATGGGTGACGCGCCTGGACTAAACGCCAAATGCGAAAACTTGGATCCCATTCTGCTACAAGGTATGCTGAGCAATAGCTAAACGCCACTACTTAGGCAGGCTTCGTGCCTGCCTTCAAGGACGAGCCCTTTGCCCAGCCACCCTACCCGCCACACCATCGCCCGCCAGTGGCAGCTGCTAAAGCTGCTGCCAGGCCGTCACCCGGGGATGAGTTCCACCCAGTTGCAGGCCGCCCTGACCACCGTTGGCTATATCACCAGCAAACGCACGGTCGAACGCGACCTGGTCGAACTCGCGGCACTCTTCCCGCTGCAGTGCAACAGCAAAGGCATGCCCTACGGCTGGTACTGGCAAGCGGGCCTGAACCCTGGCGAAGCGCAACAGCTGCAGCCCGATGCGCTCTCACCTGCGGAACAGGTCGAGTTGCACGCCTGGGTCGATGATGCCCTTGCCCGGCGCCTTGAGGCGTCGCCACTGTCGGCAGATATGCAACTGACGCTGCAGGCGGAAGGTGGTGCCATCCTGGTAGCTACCGTCGACGACAACCGCTCGCTGATGGGCTGGCTGCTGTCCCAGGCCGGCTCGATCCGCGTGCAGGCGCCGCAGGCATTGCGACAGGCCATGCTCGTGCAGTTGCGCCAGAGCCTGGCGCTGCACGAGGGTGGTTGTTGACCGGCAAGAACACCAACTCCGTGGCGATTCACTGACTATCAGTGCCAATGGGCACTGACCTGTAGGAGCAGCGTTGGGGCCGTCAGAACGTGCCGGGGAACGCCCCGCCATCGATCAACAGGTTCTGCCCGGTGATGTAGCCGGCATGCGCACTGCACAGGAACGCGCAGTAAGCGCCGAACTCACCCGCGCCGCCAAAGCGTGCCGCCGGGATGGCCTTGCGCCGCGACTGGGCGGTGGCTTCCACATCGCCACCTGCCGCTTTCAGGGTCTTCTGCAGGCGCGCCGTGTCGAACGCCCCAGGCAGCAGGTTATTCAACGTCACGTTGCGGCCCGCCAGGCGCTGCTGACGGGCCAGGCCGGCGATGAAGCCGGTAAGGCCACTGCGCGCACCATTGGACAAGCCAAGAATATCGATCGGCGCCTTCACCGCACCGGAGGTGATGTTCACCACCCGGCCAAACCCGCGCTCGGCCATGCCATCGACCACCGCCTTGATCAGCTCGATGGGGGTAAGCATGTTGGCGTCCAGTGCCTTCAGCCAGTCCTCGCGGCCCCAGTCGCGGAAGTCGCCCGGGGGCGGGCCACCGGCATTGTTGACCAGGATATCCACCTGCGGGCAGGCTGCCAGCAGCGCCTGGCGCACCTCGGCGTCGGCGACATCACCGGCCACGGTGCGCACCTCGATGCCCGGGCAGGCCGCGCGCAACTCGGCGGCGGTCTGCTCCAGGGTGGCCTGGGTACGGGCATTGATGACCAGGTTGACGCCTTCTTTGCCCAGCGCTTCGGCGCAACCTTTGCCCAGACCCTGGCTGGCCGCGCAGACGATGGCCCAGCGGCCGGTAATGCCTAGATCCATTGGGTTGTTCCTTGATGCAATGCAGTTACAGGGTCACTGGATCGGCGAAAACGCGGCAGGCATCAACAGCTTCGATTCCATCCGCACCAGCATCGGGAAGGCCACCGGGATGAAGCGCTCCAGCCAGTCCGCATCGCGGTACAGGGCGGCGCGGCGCTCGATGCGGTCGTCAAGGCTCTCGTAGGCCCAGATGTGCACCACCTGGTTCAGTTCGCCGATCTCGGTGTACCACCAGCCCACCAGCTTGGCGTAGCGCGAGATCACCGGCAAGCCTTCCTTTTCGAAGTGCTCCAGGTATTGCTTCATCTTGCCGATGTGCAGGGTGTAGGTACGCATTTCATAGAACATGGTCGTGGTTCCGTTAAAGGTTCAGAGGTTGCCGTGGTAGGCATCGGTGATCAGGCGCTCGACATCGCGCGCGGTGGTCAGGCGTGGGTTGACCAGCACGTTGCCGCTGCGCATCGAGTCGCTGACCATCTGCGGCAGGAAGTCAAGGTCCACGCCAGCTCACGGATGGTCGCCGGGATGCCGATGGCCTGGTTCAGGGCCACCACCGCATCTACCGTGCGCGCCGCGGCCTGCTCCACGCTGAGCCCGGTCACATCGGCGCCCAGGGCAATGGCGATGTCACGGAAGCGCTCCGGGCAGGCCGGCAGGTTGAACTTGATCACGTAAGGCAGCAGGGCGGCGTTGGCGATGCCATGGGGAATGTTGAACACCCCGCCGAAGGTGTGGGAAATGGCATGCACGTTGCCCAGCTTGGATTGCGAGAACGCCACCCCGGCCAGGAACGAGCCCAGCAGCATCTGCTCACGGGCCGCCATGTCGGTGCCGACGAAGTAGGTCTTTTCCAGGCTGCCGGCAATCATGCGAATGGCTTGCAGGGCCATGGCCTGGCTGATCGGGTTGGCCTGGCGCGACACATACGACTCGATGGCGTGGGTCAGGGCATCCATGCCGGTGGCGGCGGTAATGGCCGCCGGCAGCTTCAGGGTCAGTGCCGGAGGATGGCCAGGCGCGGGAACAGGCGCGGGCTGACAATCACCGTCTTGAACAGCGTGCGCTTGTTGGTGAACACGGTCGACGCGGTGCATTCGCTGCCGGTACCGGAGGTGGTCGGGATGGCGAAAATCGGCAGCGGCGGCTGGGTCAGTTTGTCGTAGCCTTCGTAGTCGAGGATGTTGCCAGGGTTGGTGGCCATCGCCGCCACGCCCTTGGCGGTGTCGATGCTGCTGCCGCCGCCCACGCCGATCACGGCGGTGCATTTGCGCTCTTTCAGCAGCGCCACGGCAGCGTCGAGCACATCGGTGCTGGGGTTGGCTTCAACGGCGCAGAACAGCTGGTAGTCGATGCCCGCCTGCTCCAGCGAGGCGAAGAAGCCGGCCAGGATGCCTGCATCGATCAGGCCCTGGTCGGTGACCACCAGCAGGGTGCCGTCCACGTGCGGCTTGAGCAGCGCACCGGCCTGGTCGGCCAGGCCCGCGCCACATTTGGCAATGGTGGGGAAATGGAACTGGAATTGGCTCATGAGGGGTCCTCAGGCTACTGCGTTGTTCTTGTTGTGCCCGCCGTGACGCTGGCGGGCCGTGCCGGGGCAATCTAGAGCGCGGGCCAGGGCCGCCGATAATGAAAAGAGCTGATCCGCCAATAACCACTGCTTATCCCCTGCCTGGGTAATAAGCAGGCGTTATTGGCGGATCAGCTCTTTTCATTACCTGCACTGCCGGCAGCGCTCCAACAATCGGCCTGCGTAGTTGCTACGCCTCCCGATAATCACAACAACGAGCTCCTGCGATGAAGACCATCCCCTCCCCGGCCGACCTGGCGCTGCCCGCTGCGGCCCCGATGACCACGGTGCGCTGGCGCATCTTCCTGATCCTGTTGCTGCTGACCGCAATCAACTACATCGACCGCGCCTCGCTGTCGGTGGCGCTGCCGCTGATCGCCCCCGAATTCAACCTGACGCCGGCCATGGAAGGGCTGATGCTCAGTGCGTTCTTCTGGTCCTATGCCTTGATGCAGATCCCTGGCGGCATGCTGCTGGACCGCTTCCACACCCGCGGCATCATTGGCGCGGCAACCGTGGCCTGGGGCCTGTTCCAGGCACTGGGCGCGGCCTCGCACAACTGGCTGGTACTGCTGCTGACGCGCATTGGCCTGGGCGTGGCCGAGTCGCCGATCATGCCCGCCGGGGCCAAGCTCAATGGCGCCTGGCTGACGCCTAACGAACGTGGCCGTGGCGCGGTGCTGGTGGATGGCGGAGCGCCGCTGGGCAGCGCCCTGGGGGCGATCCTGATTTCCGGGCTGATTGCCTGGCTGGGTTCGTGGCGGTTGGCCTTCGTGGTGGCAGGGATCGGCACCGTATTGGCCGGCATCCTGGCGTGGAAGTACATCCGCAACCACCCCAGCGAGCATCCGGGGGTCAACGAGGCCGAACTGCGCCACATCACCGAAGGCAACGCCAGCGCCCACGCAGCGGCAGCCAAGGCCAGCCTGCCGCTGCGCGAGCTGCTCAAGGACCGTTCGATCTTTGCCATGTTCGCCGGCTACAGCTGCATCCTGGCGGTGTTCTACGGCCTGCTGACCTGGATGCCGAGCTACCTGCACAAGGCCCACGGCCTGAACATCTCGGCCATGGGCGGGGCGACCTTCCTGATCTTCATGTGCGGGTTTGTCGGCGAACTGATCGGCGGCTGGATCGGTGACCGCTGGCGGGCTAGCGGCGCCTCGCCGAACCTGGTGATGCGCACCATGTTCAGCGGTTCGGCTCTGGTGGCGGCGCTGTGCATCCTGGCGGCAGCCTATGTGGGCGAGACCGTCGCGGTGATCAGCCTGCTGTGCGTGGCGATGTTCTTCATCCGTTGGTGCGGGATGTACTGGTGCCTGCCGGCGATCATCGGCGGGCCGTCGCGCACCGGCGTGCTGGGTGGCACCATGAACTTCTGCGGCAACATGGCCGGGGTGCTGGTGCCGATCGTGATCGGGCTGATCGTGCAGTTCACCGGGGATTACTTCTTTGCGCTGATCTTCTTTGTGGTGGCTGCGGTGTTGATTGCGGTGTTTTCCAGTTTGATCGATTACCGCGAGCGGCAGTTCTGAGGCAGGGATTGCGAGATCCCTGTGGCAGCGGCTTCAGCCGCGAACACCGGCGCAGCCGGTGCCATCACCGCGTCGCCTGCTTCGCGGGTGAACCCGCTCCCACAGGTACGGCGCAGGCTTCGGGCTCGCGCTGTACCTGTGGGAGCGGCTTCAGCCGCGAACACCGGCGCAGCCGGTGCCATCCACTGCGTCGCCTGCTTCGCGGGCTTGCCCGCCCCCCACAGGTACAGCGCAGGCTTCGGGCTCGCGCTGTACCTGTGGGGGCGGCTTCAGCCGCGAACACCGGCGCAGCCGGTGCCATCCACCGCGTCGCCTGCTTCGCGGGCTTGCCCGCTCCCACAGGT